>NZ_JBSFDB010000021.1:0-184728 GCF_053593695.1 Streptomyces sp. NPDC002144 | reverse complement strand
TACTCCAGCGTCACCTCGTCGCCGTCGGCGATCGCCCGCTCGCGGGCGTCCTTGAGGGCGACGCGGAACTTCTCCAGCAGCCCCTCGGTCGCGCCGGAGGTCCATGACTCGTGGATCTCCGGCGGCTCGCACAGCCCGTACTTCGGGCCGGACAGACGCAGCAGCAGGCGCAGGGTCGGTTCGGTCACCCACAGCGGGCCGGGCTCGTCCCGGGAGCCGATCGGGTTCGGCAGGAACGCGTCGTGTTCCCAGGCGGGCGGGGTGATCAGGTGGACGCCGGCGCGACGGCGGTCGTGGTGGTTGCCGGTGGAGTGCTCCAGCTGCCCGAGCGGCAGATGCGTCTTGAGCGCGCTCAGGTAGGCACCGTTGACGTCCAGTGCCGTCACTTCATGCTCGCCGGGCGGCAGTTCGGGCCTGGTCCATCTGGGGCGGGCCTCCCAGATCTGGTCGGCGCCGCGCGCGGTCTGCTTGCGCAGGATGTCGGGCAGCCACGGGTGCGCGATCACGTCGTAGCGCCCGCCTTTGCGGCTGTGGTCCAGCAGCGCCATCGCGTCCGGGATCGCCCGTTTGACCAGCGCCGCCGTGGCCGCGTCCGCGTCACCGGCATGCTCCTCGAGCGCGGCGGCGACCGCGGAGGCGATCAAGTCGGGTGTGTCGGCCGCCTGTACGCGGCGGCCGGCAGGAACGATCCGTACCCCGCCGGTCGGTCGTGCATCCGAGTGGGGTCGGGTACTGGAGGGGGTCGGGCTCGGCGTGGCGGGTGCGGCGGGCGCGGCTGGGGCGGTGCCGGTTACGGCTGCGGCGCATTCGGCGGGGTCGAGGTGCTGCGGGTATCCGGCCACCTCGTGGCGGGCCGGCTGCCCGCACAGCACGCACGGCCGCGCGACTGCGAGTACGTCGACTTCGTCGTCGTGCCCGATGCCCGGCCCGTCCACTGCAGACGCGTCGCCCTCGGGCTCTTCGACCGAGGGCTCGTCCGCACAGTCGGTCGCCAGCTTGGTCCGCGCGCCCTCCAGGAAGTACGCGTACTTCTCCCGTACGTCCCCGCTCGGCTCCCGCCCCGCCTCCCAGCCCCCGACCGTGGAGGGACTGACGCCCAGGGCGCGGGCGAGGTCCGCACGCGAGAGGTTCAGCTCTTCCCGCAGAGCGCGCCGCTCCTCGGCGGGCGGCAGCGCGACCTCCTTCCCCGCTCTGGCGAGCAGCGCGTCGATCGCCTCGAAGTCGGCCATCACACTCCCCCGTCCGTCACCGCCGCGGGACGGGCCGCATCGGACTGGCGGCCGACGGTACGACGCCGCCTGGCCGGCAGCGCCTCCACAGCCCGGGTCGGACCCGCCAGGAGATCGAGGACATCGATGCCGTAATGCACGGCGACCACCTCACAGTCGGCCAGACTCCACGCCGCGACACCCGACTGACGGCGGCTCACCTGCGCCTGGCTCACGCCCAACGCGGCCGCGAGCGCGGTCTGCGACTCCCCCGCCGCATGCAGAAGCGCAGCCACGGCCGAGCGCACCCGCTCCTCCAGCGTCATACTCACAACGCGGAATCTACCATCCGAAACTCATTGTTAATGCGTATGACGCATCAACATTTAGGCGTTCATACGGCATGCCGAGACGGTGGCGCGTCGGGGAGGCGGCGGTCGTTCCGATCCGGCGCTTCTTGTGACCGCGACCGGCGCATTGCACGTGAACGCTAGGTCGTCATCGGCGGATTGGCGGGAGAGGGTTCCGGATCCGACCAGCGCAGGGGTAGCGCGCCGGGCGTTTCGATCGTCTCCGACACGGTGAAGCGCACCCGCCGCTCGCCGTCCGCCGCGAACTCCGTGTCTCCCTCGCCGGTCAGTTGGAGTGTGGTGCCCGTCGTCCAGTCCAGGAACAACAGGCCCGCGCGGGGGTCGGAGGCGAGGTTGCCGAGGGTGAGGAACATGGCATTGCCCGGATAGTCCTGCCAGCTCAGCCGACGCGGCGAGTCCAGTCGTACGAAGCCCGGATTGCCGCCCCGGTGGCTGATCTCGACCTTGCCGTCATGAACGCTGGCGACGAAGAAGGTGTCCGCGGAGGCGATGAACGCCCGCTGTGCCGGGGTGAGTTCGCCGCTGTGGCTCGGGGTTCCGACGGTGCGCTCGGACAGCAGCTCAAAGCGTTCCCTGCGCTGGATGTACTTGGGGCAGTTGGCGAACACGCGCTCCGCCTCCACCTCGAAGCCGTTCTCCGTTGGTCGCAGCCTGCCGTTGAGGCGCATGCGGCGGCGGGTGCGGGGGTCCAGAGTGATGGTGGCGACCTCTGTGCCGTCGGTGGTGAGGGCCGGGAGGAGAGGGTCGTTCGGGTGGAGCCGACCGGTGACGGACATCTGGTGGGCGCTGGTGGCTCGGACGAATCCGGGCTGCCCGGCCAGGGCAGTGGCCCAGACCCGGCCGGTGTCCGGGGCCGCCGCGCCGAGCAAGAGCAGCGGCTGGAGTTCGAGGAACGCCGCCGCCACCGGCTTGATCCGGTCCCCGATCGCCCGACCGACGTGGTCGGCCATGTCGCGGACTCCGGCCTGGTCCTGCAGTGCGCGCGATCCTTCGTGGTAGACGGCCATGGTGGCTTCCATGCCTAGAAGAAGCCGCAGGTCGGAGCGGACTCGTTCGGCACGGGTGCTCCTTCGGCGCCGGACGGCACCGAGATCTCCAGGCGCGTCCCGTCGGGGTCGTGGAAGAAGATGCCGCCCGACGCGGAGTCCTCGCGGTGCGCCACCACACCGTCGTAGGCGAAGTCGACGCCACGGCTGCGCAGGGCCTGCTCGTACTCCCTGACGCGTTCGATGGAATCGGCCTCGAAGGCGAGGTGGTGCAGCCCCGCACTGCCCGGGTCGTACGCGTCGCCCGCCTGCTCCCACAGCGTGAGGACCAGGCGCTGTCCGTCGCCGAGGAACACGTACCGCCTGCCCTCCTCCTTGCCCTCTCCGACCACCACGAAGTCCAGGACGTCACGGTAGAAGGCGAGCGAGCGCTGGAGATCGGTGACATTCAGGCCGATGTGGCCGGTGCGCAGAGTCATGGCTCCCCTTTACAGACGTAACCGTTGAACGTCACTTTAGTGGTTAGAATCGGAAGGAGTCAACCGGTCACCTAGACTTCAGGGGTTAGCCCGGAAGGAGTCGACCATGTCCGCCGCCGTCCACGACCCGCGCCCACTGACCGGCGAACCCCTCGCGCTCGACCTGCTCAACACCCGCTGGAACAGCGATGGCGTCGTTCAGGATCTGCTCGTCGACACGGACGGACTCGCGCTCTGGCTCGAGGTCAACGGACTCGGCGGCCGGTTCCCCGCGGACGGCGCGACACTGCGCCATCTGCACCAGGCGCGCGACGCGCTGGCGAAGGCCGTGGCCGCCGGGAAGCCTGCGGAAAGCGCGGCGGAGGCGGTCGACGCGGTTCTCGGGCACGGTCGGATCCGTGCCACCCTCACCGCCGACGGACCGGGTGAGATGCCCGAGTTCAGCGACCCTGCCTGGGGGCCGGCCTGGCTGGCGGCGCGCAACTACCTGGAACTGCTCGCCGCCGCTCCGGACCGAATCCGCGCATGTGCTCACGAGGCGTGCATCCTGCACTTCTACGACACCTCCCGAAACGGCACGCGCCGCTGGTGCTCCATGGCGGCCTGCGGCAACCGCGCGAAGGCATCGCGGCACTACAGCCGCTCGAAGCGATGACGTACGACTGCTGAAGCCGTCGCCGCAGGATGGGCTGCCGGGGACGCGCGAAACGGTGAACAACCACTCGCGTGCGCGGTGCTGCCCGCAGCCGACTCAGGAGCTCTCGCCCGCCGCAACACGCTCACCGCTCACCACCCATGCGGCCCTCTCCCGTCGTCGAGTGGCCGCCGTGTGTCGCCGTCGCTGCCCACGTCCGGTGCCTCTCGCCTGCGCAGATAGCCCGGCGACGCCGGCGTTTCCGCGTAGGCGCGTCTGAGGGCACGGCGCTGGGCGGCCGTCGTGGCGCCCCAGATACCGTCGTCCTCACCGTGCTCGACGGCCCAGGTACGGCAGCTCAACAGCACGGGACAGCGGCGGCACACTGCCATGGCGGCCCGGGCTTCCGCGCCGGGGGCGAGGGTGTCGGACAGCGGAAAGAAGATCTCGGGGTTCTCACCGAGGCAGGCTGCGCGATCACGCCAGTTCGGATTCGGGGTCGCACAGTGGTGGTGTTCTGCCATCGCATGCCCCTGCCGGCTCTCGCGGGCTCAGTTGCCCATGGTTACGACGCGACGCGTGTGGACGCCGCGCACCCGGCAGGGGCCGGCGCAAGCTTACCTAGCTGTAAGGGGGAAGAGCCATAGTTCGTCACTATCTGAGTGGATATGCCAGGTGCGCCTGACCTCTTCAAATGGTCAAGCGGGTTCCAATTGGCCTTGTCCACGCCCAAGGCGAAGGGAAGACGATGGCCGACCGCGACGAAGAGCGGCGTTACACCGACGCCCTCGAGACGGCCGAGCGGTTGCTGGGCATTCCGCTGGAGCGATTCCTCGAACCCGGCGCGGGCGAGCCCCGCAACGGGGCCGACTTCAAGCGCCTCGCCACGGTGCACACCTTCGGCGACGCGTGGCCGCGGACCGACGTTCTCGACGCTCGCACCCGAGCACTGATCTCCGTAACGATCGCCGCGACTCTGGGCACCCACGAACCGCTGCGCGGACAGCTCCGCATCGCGCTCAACAACGGGGTCACCCCCGAAGAGATCGTCGAGACATTCATCCACATCGAGGCCTACGCAGGCGCAGCCCGCGCCTTCGACGGCTACCAGGTCGCCCAGCAGGTCTTCGCGGAAGCGGCAAAGCCGCAGTAGGCAGCTTCGACGGCCCCGAGGAGCTTCTCGACGCCCCGCGCCCGCGGGGAGGCCAGCGCCGCGGAGAGATCGACGCCTTCGCGGCGGTGGCCGACTTTCCCGCGGGTCTCGACTGTCCCAGCGGGGGCGGACGCGGTGCAGGGCATCCCCAGGCCGTCGAGGGCGCCGGTCTCGCCATAGCCCTCACCGATCCGGCGGAACAGTTGCAGGGCCTCGCGCCAATCGGCTACGGACGAGCGCCTGCCCGACAGGATGGCTGTCGCGGAGGACGCTGTTCCGGAAAAGGGGCGAATGGTGCAGACGGCATTTGATGCGTCCGAGCGGCGGGCGTGGGCGGGGCAGGCCGGTGCCTACGCTGCCGGCTTTGCCAAGCTCTGCGCGTACCCGGTGCCGAAGCTCCTCGACGCAGCCGGAGTCAGGGCGGGGATACGGGTCCTCGATGTGGGGACAGGGACGGGTACCGCCGCCGCTCTTGCATGTGAGCGGGCAGCGAAGGTGACAGCGGTGGACGCCGAACCCGACATGGTCTCCCGGGCCGCGCTGGCGGCTCCGCAAGCTGATGTGCGGCTCGCCGCTTTGCCCCACCTGCCCTTCTCCGACGACGCATTCGATGCCACGGTCGGCAACTTCGTCCTCAACCATGTCGGACAGCCTCGGCAGGCCCTGGCGGAGTTGCGAAGGGTGACGCGACCAGGGGGGCGCATAGCCGTCACCATCTGGCGGGCGCCCGCGGCCGCCGGTCAGACGCTCCTCGGTAGAGCGGTCCAGGCCGCAGGCGTTACCCGGCCGACCCACCTGCCGGCTCTCGCTGCCGAAGACGACTTCCCCCGCACTGAACAGGGCCTCGCCGCCTTGCTCAGGGAGGCGGGGCTGACGGACGTCGTCTGCGACACGGTGACCTGGGACCACCAGACGACGCCCGAGGAGTGGTGGAGCGGACCAGCCGCCGGCGTGGCGACGATAGGCCAGATCGTGACGAGTCAGCACCCGGAGGTCATTGACGAGATCAAGCACCACTTCGAAGCGTTGTGCACGGAGTTCACCGGTCCGGACGGTGTATTGAGCTTGCCGCATGCTGCCCTGATCGCACACGGCCAGGCTTGACTGACTGTTCGGCGCGCAGCCAGGTCGAACGTCCACCCGTTGTGGCGACCGCCCCCTTGCCACTCATGCCCAGGCCACCGGGCCGCCGGGTCGCGCCTCCCTCCACCCCATGGCGCGTCGTGCCGCATCCACGAGATAGGAGAAGTTCGCCGTCCCAGACGAGGCGACGGTGCCGGCCGCAGTTCTCAACGGGTGGCTGTGGCCGGTATTTTGGCGATGGGTAGCGCCAGGTCAGCGTTCGCAGGGATCGTCGGGGGGTGTTGCCGTGCCCGGCGGGGAGCTCGCCCAGGACTGGAAGACCGAGTGCCACGAGTCGGTCGTGCAGGACGTCGCGGGTGAACTTCTACTGCGAGGCGTCAGCCAGCCGTCAGCTCTTCGTCGCAACGTAGTAGACGTTGATCGGGTCGCCCTCCACGGACTGGACGTCGACGGTCCCGAAACCGGCCTCCTTCAGCATCCGCACTGCCGTCTCCTGTCCCCACACGGTGCCCAGGCCGGCTCCGCCCGTGCTGAGCGAGGTCGTCATGCAGTAGAAGACGGAAAATCCGTACAGCGCAGGCCCGAAGGGGTGCGCGATGTTCTCCTCCAGCCTGCTGGACGCGGCGATGTCGCCCATCAGGAACGTGCCGCCCGCGCGCAGTGCCCGCGCGATCGCTGTCAGCGTCTCGGCCGGCCGGGCCAGGTCGTGGATCACGTCGAAGGCGGTGATGAGGTCGTATTCACCGGGGATCTGCGTCGAATCGGCCAGTATGTAGCCGAGGTTGTCGAGCCCGGCACGAGCCGCCTGGGCGCGCGCGGTCTTGATGCCGGCCTCCGACTGGTCCAGGCCGTGGAAGCGGCTGGCCGGGAAGGCCCTGGCCAGCACCAGAGGGGCGTGCCCCTGCCCGGTGCCCACGTCGAGCACGTCGATGCCGGCGCGCAGCCGCTCATCGAGTCCGGGGACCAGCGGCACGATCGTGTCCACCAGCGCCAGGTCGTAGATACGGGCGGTCTCCTCGGCCTGCAGGGCCTGGAAGCGTGGATAGGCGGAGTACGGTACGCCGCCGCCCTCGCGGAAGCAGCGCACCACCTGCTGCTCGACCTCGCCCATGAGACCGATGTAGGGCATCATCCCGGCCAGGTTGTCCGGTCCCGCCGCGGTCGTGAGCGAAGCGGCGTGCTCGGGTGGCAGGACGTAGGTCTGGCCCTCCGGCTCGTACTCGACGAACCCGCCGACGACCATGCCGCCCAGCCACTCGCGCACGTACCGCTCGTCCAAGTCCGCCGCCTTGGCGATGTCGGCGCTGGTGGAGGGCGGAAGTTCGGACAAGGTGTCGAAGAGGCCGCATTGGTGGCCGGCACTGGCCAGCATAGCGAGCGCGGCCTTGTTCAGGACATCGACGACTTCGCCTGCAAACGCCTCCTGCTTGGCGGGGTCCAGGGAAACCTGCTGCCTGTCAAGAGTGGACATGATCACTCCTTCCGCCGTGGCGGCCGCGGTGTACCGGAAAGCCCGGTGCCCCATATGTCACACTACGCCCCGCACAAAGCCATGAATCTTACGAAGCGAGAACGCCCGCCGCACGCTGACGGCGGACTGACGCCGCCTCGATCCGTCACGCCCGAGGAGTGAGATACCAACGGCCGCCACTTGATGCTCTCGTCTCCATACCGGGCAGTGGTCCACCGACGGTGGCCTGGTCTCCCGTGCCAGTCGCTGATGCAGCTGTGCCACGACGGCACGGGTGGATTGCGGGCTCGTTGCGGGCGTCGGCCGGTCGTGTTTGGCTCTGCCGATGAACCTTTTGTTGACGGCGAGCGGCCTTCGCAACGCGACGCTGCGGGATGCACTGCGGGACATGCTGGGAAAGCCGTTCGGATCAGCGAACGTCGTCTACGTTCCCACTGCATCGGTCGCCGAGCCCGGTGACCACGGGTGGTTCGTCGAGGACATGAACCGTGTGCACGGCCTCGGTTGGCGGGAGTTCGACGTCCTGGAGCTGAATGGACTCCCCCGGCAGCTGGTGCTCGACCGGTTGCTGCACGCCGACGTCATCTACGTCGAGGGCGGTAGCCACTACCACCTCGCGCGCAGCATCACCGCCAACAACCTGGCCGACGGCTTCCTGGAGGCGCTGGAGAGTCGGGTCTACGTGGGGGTCAGCGCCGGATCGATGATCTTCAGCCGTCATCTCACCGCGCACTCAGCCGACGTCATCGGGGACACCGCGGACCTCCACGTGCTGGGCGCTACCACCGTGGAGCCGCCGTTCGGCCTCTTCGACTGGTACCTCAAGCCTCACCTGTACTCGCCGGATTTCCCCGAGCGGGACGATGCCTGGGCTGATCGCATCGTCGCGCGGGCGGACTTCCCGATCTATTTCATCGATGACGACACGGCCGTGCGCGTCAGGGACGACAAGGTGGACGTCGTGTCGGAAGGCCGGTGGCGGTTCCATCCGTGACTCGCCGCACGACGGGCAGCCCTGCCCAGGGCAGAATCCGCTGGAGGTGCTGCGCCGCCGCATGTGCGACGCCGAACAGGGCGCTGTCTGCACGCACGACGCCGGTCAGAGGTGCTGCTCGGTGGCCCGGATGCGCTGCTACGGGAGAACGCGGCACCGATGTGCCGCGAGGTCTGCTTGCGCTGGCCGCCGCGGATCAACATCCCGGGCGATCATGAAACGCCACCGTCGCCGAGGACGCAGACCAGGGTGCTGTCGGGCCGGGCGAGCTTGGCGCCGACGGCGGCCGGGACGGCCCAGCGCCTGGCGGAGAAACCGCCGGAGGTGAGGTGGGTGCGCGGGGAGCGGACGGGGAAGGTCTGCTTGACCGCCTCCTGGGTGTTGCCCGAGCCGGCGACGATGATCGCGTCGCGCTGCAGGACGGGCAGGACGGAGCCGCAGGGCGCCCAGCGGGCGCTGGGAGGTGAACGGGAAGCGGTATCCGTCGCCACGGCCGGCGAGCTTCTCCTCCCAGTCCGGTGGCCGAGGACGTCACCGCTTTCCCGGACTTACCCGTCGCACGCTGGAAGAAGATCTGGCCGACCCACCCCCTGAAACGGCTGAACGCCTCGACTGGGGACCTGCCGGCCGGGCCGCGCTCGAACGCGTTCTTCAGCCTGATCTTGCAAGGAACACGTATCGGTCGACGATGGGTTCGAGGTAGTCGGCGTGAGGCCCTTCGAACGCCGCGAGGCCTGCCGGACCTTGGACGAAGGCGATCCGGTCGAGTTCGGGGAGCTGACCGACAGCCGCCGCTGCGGAAGAGACTGCGGTGAACCGGTCGATGAGCAGTGCGGCGGGCTGGGGCCGCGCTGTGAAGTGCACACCGACGTTGCCGTGGTCGCCACGGGTGACCGCCCACAGCATCAGGTCGTCGGGGACGGTGGGGAGGTCGAGTTCTTCGAGGAGTTCGCGTGCCGCGTTGTCACGCAGTGACGCGGTGTCCAGAGGCTGACCGGGGTCAGGGTGCTCTACCGATCCGCCGGGCAGGTGCCAGCGGCCGGGGTGGGCGGTCGCGGCCGACATGCGGGCGATCAGCAGTCTTCCGTCGTCGGTGGGCTGGAGGACATCGACGAACAGGGATGGCAGGGCGGTGGCACCGGGCACCCGGCGGAGGGCGAAGTTGCGGTACGTGACGCGGGTCCAGCCGATGAGGAGTTCGTGCGGGTGCGGCCGGGTGAGGCTGGTGCAGGCGACGACGGGGCCGTCGAAGAGGGCGGTGTTGGTACGGGCCAGCTCGTCCCAGACGCGGTCTCGTTCCGCTCGGTGTTCGGCGGACAGCTGAGGTGGCGGCTCTTCGACGAGGCGGAGTTCGATGGCCTCGATGACGTCAACGGATGAGCGCGTTGAAGGTGGGGGCACCGCCCCAGGCTGGCACACCGGGCACTCTGTTCAGACGGCAACGCGGGAGGTGACCACGCCATCGGAATCGGAGTCGGGATCAGCGCGGCAGCCAACAAGGGGCACCGGAGTCCAGAAAGACGCCCGCCAAGCGCCGCAGCGGGCCGTACAGCCCACTGACATCCCGCCCTCGGCAGGCACATCCCTCGTCTCCGGCAGGCATCCGGCCGACAAAGGAATAAAAGTAATAAAATGCATTCTATGGGCGCAAATAGTAATGAAAGCCAGAAAAGCGACAGCGGGGACGGGCGCAGCGACGAGGCCGAGCGCAGGGCGGGCGAGAAATTCATCAGCGATCTGCTGGCGCGCGGCGAGGCGGTCTTCGAGGGTCAGGAGCCGACGCCGAGGACGACGCATGTGATCAAGCGCGAGGACGACGGACGGCTGACCGTCCGTCGTCTGCGCTTCCGCTGACTTCTCAGTCGAAGCACCGCCGGACCAGGGCGAGGCCCTCGCCGGTGGCGCTTCGCGTGATCTCGTGGGTCTTGAGCCGGGAGGGGCTCAGGTCGGTGAACGCGATGTCGGTGCGGTGTTCCTCGGGGACGTGGACCCGGCCGCGGCGGAAGAGGTCCTCAAGGTAGGACGTGGCGACGTGCTCGGGGTCGGAGGGCCGCACCGAGCCGCCGGCGGGATCGGAGCCGGCGATGCCGAAGCGTCGCTCCTGCGCCGGGGCGGAGAGGGTGAGCGGCTGTGTGACGCCGTACGTCGCTCCATGGATGGTGACGGCCGTCAGGCCCTCGTCGTCGCCACCACCGGGCGTTGCCTCGGTGATTCCAGCGCCTCGGCGTGCCACTTCCGGCTCGGTGACGGAGGCGGCTGCCTCCAGGGAGAGGATGCCGTGACGGATGAACGCCGAGCGCAGGGACGGGCCGTACGTGCCGCCGTAGCGGCGCTGGTCCGCGGCGATCATGTGACCCGCTACCTGGGCGTAGTAGGCGGACACCACGGGGGCGGACACGACGGCGTCCACGAGCAGTTGCCCTGCGATCTCGGCCGCCCTGGCCAGGCCGGCCTGGTCCTGCAGGTCCTGCTGGCGGAAGATCCCGGCGACGATCTTCAGGAACGCGCCGCTGAACACCCGGGAGAAGGAGTGCGGCTCGCTGGAAAGGATGCTCGCGGGCTCGTTCGGCGACAGCAGGACCGGGTCGCGGTAGAAGAAGTTGTTCGACAGGTTGCGCAGGCAGTCCGGGTCCACCGCGGTCGGATGGCCCTGACGGATGGCCCAGCCCAGTTGCTCGGCCATCCGCGAGACCCGCGAGGACAGTTCCAAGTCGCCCTGGGTCTCGGCCAGTACGGCTATCCGCAGCGATTCCAGCGCCAGTGAGCTCAGCAGGGCACTGATGTCACCGAACGCCTCGTGCAGGGCGGCCGTCTCCGCGCTCGCCGTGTTGAACAGCTGAGGACGCAGGGCGTCGAGGACCGCGTGCCCCTCCTCGTGCTGGACGACCTCGTTGCTCTCGCACGCGGCGACGGTGACGCCCGCGACCGTACGGCGGAAGAACCACAGGCCTCTACGGTCGTAGAAGGCGTTGAGGTCGTCCCCCGCGTTGAGGTGAGCCGTGAGAGCCCGTCCGACCTGCGGATGCCACTGCGTTCCGGTCGGAACCAGCGGACCCCAGGTCTTGCTGGCCCTGCTGAGCGAGTCGGCCGCCACCCAGTAGCGGAATGCCTCGGTGCCGGGCCCGGCACCGTTCGGGTGCGGCGCGGCTTCCGCGATGGCCGTCGGGAAGGGCTGTGTGTCCAGCTGGGGGACGGGGTGCGGTACGGGCATGTTGACCTGCGGAGGAAAACCGGGGTCGTCCTCGTAGACCAGAACCGTCGGCACTGACGCTTGCTGCGGTTGCACTGTCATGGCAGCTCCCTGAGAGAGGTGCGTGGCTGCGGACACGCGGAGCACTTCCGGTGAAAAGCGCTCCCGGATACGGGAATTGACTCGTTGAGGTACGCCGTCTCGTCAGGGAGTCAGCGTGATGGTGAAGTCGTCGGCGTCTCCTACGTCCTGGAGGCGGTAGCCGATCTGGGTCGCGTCGGTGCTGCTGGTCCATTCGCACCATTCGAACTTCTCCGGCGGCACCATCCGGGCGATGTCCCCGGCCCAGAAAGCGCCGTCCGCGGCCTGGGCGAAGTAGCACCAGTAGCGATTGACGTCGTCGAGGTCGGCGGCGTGAACGACCTTGCCTTCTCCGGGTGCCAAGTTCCACCACCCCTTCTTCGTCCAGTCCCCGCCGTCAGGGCAGTTGGGCGTGTACCACATGATCGAGACCGAAAGGGGCTGCGGGTATTGGCTGATGAATTTCAGCATGATTGTTCTCCTGTCCTGACACGTTCTACGGCTGCTCCCGCAAAGGCCGCACTTCGGGTCCGCGCGATGTGCTTGCAGCGGGGCTCGGCCACTCGTGGGCATGCTCGCTCTCGACGACACCGGGACGGTGCACCACGTTCACCGACTTGCGCGACCTGCTGTCTTCGGGGGGCGCACCGAAGTCGGCGATCGCGTCCACCTCGACCGTGTAGTGGTTGTCATTCGCCATCGCTCATACCTCATCGCTTGTCTGAGGAACGGGATTTCTGGCAGCCGCTCACACCGGGATGACCACTCCAGTGCTCATCCCGGTGACTGCGGCCCGGCGGCCTGATGGGCCCGTGGACAGGCACCCACCCCCATTTCTCTCCGCATCGCAGACGGCGCGGATTCAGGGCGGGTTCTTTGAGGGGTTGTCCAACGCAGCGCGTATCGTGGGAAATTCAGAAATTCACCATGAGTGGGTTCCGCGCACCTCCGGGCGGCGGCTGCGCTGCCTACTTCACCATCCCTCACCTGGATAGGCTCTGCAACCGGACCGGAGTACCCCCTTTGATACGGTCCGCAGGAATCCGGCTAAAGCTGTTCCGGAATCAACCGCCGGGGTGCAGAGGGCCGTGATCGAAGGTGAAGCAGACGGCCTGGACGGGCCGCACAGGGCGAGTTTGTGGTGGTGCCACGAGGCCATCTCGTCCGTGCCACTCGGATGGTCGACTACTCGTGGCGGTGTTCCAGAGCAGTCCGCATTGTGCTCCACGGCGCCACCAGCAAGGCCGGCGCCCTGGGCGGCCGCACGACGGATGCGTTCCTGAACGCTGCCAGGCAGCTCATGCAGCAGCTCGCGGTGAGTGACGAGGCCGATCCGCGACGCCCCGGGACCGGCCTGGTACTCGTCTTGATCGAGCTGCCCGGGTCGAGAATGGCGGCATTCTTCATCGCCGGCACCGGGTCAGCGGTCGGTATGAGACTGCCCGCAGCACCTTCGCGAGGTCGACACGGCGGCAGGGCCGATGCGGCGCGGCACCGGCCCTGTCTCTCATCACCGGTTTAGAGGGCGACGAGTTGCCATTCCTGGTTGGTTCCGCCCGTGTTGGGCCAGCAGGATGATCGAGGCGCCGTCCGCGGTGGAGGCGTCGTTGACGTCGGCGCATCAGTCGTTGCCGACGTTGACGATCCGGTAGTAGCCGGTGGAGGCGGGTACGGGTTGCCACCATTGCTTCCGGGCCGGCTGCCCCGCCCTCGGCGTCGCCATCGAGGAGCCCGCCGACGAGGAGACGCGCTCTGCGCTCGCGGCCGCGCCCGAGGTCTTCGCCAAGCGGGAAGGCCTGCTGGCCGAGTCACTGCGTGAGCACGGCACCGAGCCGCGACAGGCGGCACAGCTCGCGACACTCGTACTCGTCGTCGCCGCAGTCGAGGGCGCTGTGGCCATGTGCCGCGCCAAGCGCAGCATCCAACTCCCCGACGACACCGCCGAGCAGTTGCCGGCACTGATCCCTTACTGCGATCAACGACTGATCGAGCACCCGATGCCCAGCCGGCCGACCGAGGCCACCGCGGCGGCCGGGCCTCGACGCCATGAACACACAACACGGGCCCCGCAGGTCGCCCTTCAGGCCCCGCTTCCGCGACCCGGCTGCGGAGCGTTCTCGGACGGTCCGGCGGAGAGGTACGTGGTGCGAATGACAGCGGGGTCGCCCTTCGGGTTCGCTTGGACGACAGTCCTGGCCTCCAGAAGCTTGGAGGTCTCGGGGTCGATGATCAGCCGGCTGCTGCCGCGCCCCATCCTCAGCTCGACAGCGGTACCGCTCCGTCCCGCGCTGTCCTTGACGCGCCCGACCAACCGTACGTGTGGGATGTCGGCGAGGACCTCGAAGAGCGCGGCGCGCAGCCGGGGGGCGGCGGGTGCGTTGGCCAGCAAGGCGTCGATGCCGTTGAAGAGTTGCTTGTCGGCCTCCGGTGCGCCGCCGACGCCGCCGAGGAGCCTCGCCCTGAGGGCCTTCGGCTCGGTCGGAAGGGTCTTCAGCTGGTCCCAGGTGATCGCTTCCCCGCGGCCCGGGACCATCCCGCCGACGCTCCACGACGTCAGCTCATGCACGCCCTGCTGGGCGACGTGATAACCGGCCGTGGAACGGGCGCGCCCGTCGGGTGAGAGGGCCCAGCCATTTGCCAGCCCCGTGAACTCCATGACCCCGCCACCGGTGGACGTGCGGAGGAAACGGTTCCGGCTGAGCCACTCCGTGTCGGTCTCGGTCTTGGTCGAGGGCACCCCGCCGGGGGCCGAAGAGGTCACCGCCGTACGCGTCTCGACCTTCCAATACGGCGAGTTGGGGACTGACCCGGCGCCCGCGGTGTCCGCCATGCGGTGCAGGAAGCTCGCCGCGTCGGCCTCGGCCGCCGGCGGGCTGCTTCCGACACCGACGGTCGGGTAGACGGCGACACCCACCGCGATGGCCGCGACCGCCGCGGCGGAGCCCAGGATGCGCCGCCGGTTGCGGTGACCCTGCGGGGAGCCGGCGAGGGTCACCACCGTCCCACTGTCCGTCGCGGCCGCGCGAACCGCCGTACGCGCTGCGCTGACGACCGACGGACTCGGCGGCGCGACATCGCCCGCGGCCCGCAGACGGTCGGCGCCGGGAAAGTCGAGGACATCGACGTCGTGCTCGGTCATGCGAGATCTCCTGTCAGGGGAAGGGGGCGGGCGGTACCGAGCGCCGTACGCAGCCGGGTGCGGGCGCGGTGCAGCCGGGAACGGGCCGTGCCTGCGGGGATGCCGACCACGGTGGCGGCCTCGGTGGGCGTGAGCTGTTCCCAGGCGACGAGCAACAGCAGTTCGCGCTCCACGTGCGGCAGTTCGCCCAGGGTCTCGCGGATCAGCGGCGCGACCGCTGCGGCATCCAGCCGCTGGTCGACCGCGAGCCATGGATCACTGCTCTCCTCGCCTCCAGGGAGCGCTCGCCCGTCCTGTTCGCGTCGGCGCCAGTGCGCGGCGAGCACGTTTCTGGCCACCCCGAACAGCCAGGTACGCGCCGTACCGCGGGCCACGTCGTACGTACCGCGGCCGGCGAACGCCTGCAGCCACACCTCCGCCAGCAGATCGTCCGCGACTCCTGGTGCACGGCGCGACAGATAGCCGTGCAGCGCCGCCGAATGCCGTAGCACCAAAAGCTCGAACGCCTCCGGCTCCCTTGTCGAGCGGGCGAGTAGATCCTCGTCCGTTTCCACCGGACCTCCCGTCGTCGCCGCATGGGCAGCGGCCTCACCCTGTACTTGTCGCGGTGGGCCTGGAGCGTTCGCTGGGAAGCGTGAGCGATGCGGCCAGGTCGACGACGGTACGGCGTCGGCGTTGCTCAAGCGGGTCGAGAGCGCCGCTGCCCACAGCGGCCGACGGCGCCGGACTGCACGTGGCGGCGAGCACGTGCCCTCTGATTTCGACCTCCCGGAACGCGAGCGGGTTGTGCAATGCCGTGTATGGAGGAACGCTGCCCGCAGGCGTGCTGACTGATGGGTTCGCGCGCGAGTTGATCGAGCTGGGTCAGGTAGTTCTCGACGGACACGGCCTGTACCTGTGGTTCCTTTTCAGTCCTTGAGCCGCTTGATCGTCCGCCCGGTCCCGCAGGGCCGCCGTATTGATCGCATGGCAATGCGCCAGGAACCTGCTGGTGCGTGGCTTCGCACGGAGGTGCATCCTGAGAGGTGGAGCGTGCTGCGTCGGCGGGGCGAGCCAGGCAGCCCAGCAGATGCGCACCGAAGGCTGCCGCCAGAGACGGCCTTCTCGGACCAGGGAGCAGGTCATGCCATCCCTACACTTCCACGTGAACTCCTCGATGAGCCCAGCCGAGGTCATGGCAGTGTTGACGAATTTCAGCCCCTCCCGCGTCGAGGAGTGGCCCTCCATCGATGCCGAGCACTTCCAGGTCCACGAGCGGGGAGATATGTGGGCGGAGGTGACCGAGGGAAACGACAAGTCGTGGGAACGCGCCCGCTACGAATGGGACCCGTCGAAGAACACGGTCACCGTCACCACGCATGACTCGGTACCTTTCGGCTCGGGCGGCTGGCAGTTTCACATGACGCCCACGGACAACGGCACCCGCATAGACGTCAGACTTGAACGGCACCCCACCTCGTTCACCTCAAAGGTGAAGTCTTCGATCATTCCGCTGGCTGGGCCGGTATTCCGCAAGTCCTTCAAGGAACCCCTGCACACCACCTAGCCACACCGCCGTTGCGCCAGAAAGGCGTACTTGCTGAGGAGTTCGGCACCGTGTCCCGGACGCCGGTGCACAGGTTCGCCCTTGCACCGATCGCAGTCCAGAGCGTGCAGCTCCCGCCGCTGTTCGGCATCTCGAAGTGGGCGGCCGGTCGCATCATCCAGCACCTCGGTCCGCCGCTCGTGCTCCAGCCACGCAGCCGTTTTCGCGAGGACGCCGCGCTCCATTCGGTCAACGATGCGCGCGCCTTGGCTGCGACCGTTTCAACCTCGCCAGGCCGACCGCTGCCCCGGCGAGATGGCCCAGGAACCGCCGCATGGCGCCGGTGCCGGCCCTTCAGCAGGTCCTGACGGCAGCAGCCCCGTTCTCCCCGCCGCCCTCGAGGCTTCCTGAAATGTAATGCGAGGCGATCATTGCGGTCTCGCACGGTGATGATTCGCGGAGTGGCGCATACTCGGATGGGCGGGTGGTGGAAGGCTTGAAGCATGGGCTTTCGGCAGCGGCTGGATTTCAAGCGTTTCTGGCGGCCGGGTCACGTCCCCGTGCTGGTCGTGATCCCCCTTGCGTTGATCGTCACCGTGTGTGTGGTGGATGTGCTGGCCCCGCCGGACATCCATCTTGGTCCGCTGCTCGTCGCGGCGCCCGCCATCACGGTGGCTTTCGCCGGTGCACGGGTGACCGCGCTGATGGGTGCCCTGGCAGTGCTGGCGCAGGTGCTGATCGGTCTGCTCAGGGGGGTCGTGACCACCGCCAACGTTCAGGCCCAGATCGCTGCTCTGGTCGTTGTCTCCGTCGTGTGTGTCGCTGTGTGCGTGGTGCGGGATCGACGTGAGCGGCAGTTGCATCGGGTGCAATCGGTGGCCGAGGCGGCGCAGAGTGTGCTCTTGCGGCCACTGCCCGCGCAGACGGGTGCGCTCCAGATCGCCGGCCTGTACCTGCCCGCCGAGGAGGAAGCCGATCTGGGTGGGGACCTGTACGCGGTCGCGCGAACCGCCGAGTGCAGTACTCGGCTGCTGATCGGTGATGTGCGCGGTAACGGCCTGGCCGCGATCAACAACGCAGCGCTGCTGCTCGGCGCATTCCGTGCGGCCGCTCATCGGCAGGCCACCCTTCCCCGTCTCGCCATCCACCTGGACGCCGCCTTGCGCTGGGACACCAGTCAGTGGCGGCTCCCGTCGGAGCCGGACACCAATGAGGACTTCGCCACCGCCATACTGCTCGACATCCCCGACCACGATCCGGTAGTCCACCTGATCACGTGCGGCCACCCGCCGCCGTTGCTGTTGCGCGGAGACCGCCTCACCCCGCTGGTGGCCGAGGCGAGCCATCTGCCGATCGGGCTCGGCGGTGTCTTCGGCCTTGATGCCTACGACGTGCAGACGTTCTCGTTCGACGTCGGCGACCTGCTACTGCTGTACACCGACGGTGTCATCGAAGCCCGCAACGCCAAGGGGGTTTTCTATCCCCTCACCGAACGGGCGCCGCAGTGGGCCAAGGAGGACCCCGACGAACTGCTGCGCCTCCTCCAGGACGACCTGCTGGCGCACGTCCATGACCACCTCAATGACGACGCGGCGGTGGTCGCGATCCGTCGTCTGACAACCTGACGTCGGTGTGCCGCAGGAAGCCGTTGCGTGTCAGTGCTGGGGATGCGGCTGAGAGCGGAAGAGAGGCCGTCGCTCGGCGGCGGTACCGGGAGCGAGGCGGCCGACTTCGATGCGCATCCGGATCGCGTGGAACACCTCGACCACTCCGAGCACGATGGCCATGATGCCCACGGTCAGGGTGAGTGCGGCGATCGAGGCGAACGGCGCGACGATGAGCGCGATGCCTGCCAGCATGCCGATGATTCCGGAGAACAGCATCCAGCCTCGCGCGGGCATGGCCGGGGCGGAGGCCGCCGTGGCCGTCACCATGATGCCCCGCACCAGCCAGCCGAAGCCGATCCACAGGGCGAGCAGCAGAATCGACTCCATCGCACCCCTGAAGCAGATCAGCCCCAGCAGGATGGAGAGCGCACCCGTGATGAAGTGCAGGGCCCGAAGATGTCCCGGAACGTGTGTGCCGAAGGCGGCGGCCAACTGGAACGCACCCGTGACCAACAGGTAGACGCCGAACAGCACACCGACGACCCGGAGCGTCTCGCCCGGCCACGCGAGGAAGACGACCCCCAGGGCGATGGCGGCCAGGCCCGTGACGAGCAGGATCTGCCAGCCCATGTTCGCCAACGCGCCGAAGCGTTCGATGCCGGAGTCGTCCTGTGGTTCTTTGCCGAACTGGGTACCGCTGAGCGACGGATCGGAGGGTGATGTCATGACGCACTCTCCTCCCAAGAACAAATGGGTCGGACCGGTCCCTCCATCCTCCTCCGCTCAGCGCCGTGCCGCCCGGCAAAGACGAAGATCTCTGCCTACCCGCTGCTCACCTGCTGGCTGAACGTCCTGCGGGACAGGATCGCCCTGGGCTTCGTACACGCACTTGTACTCCAGCATCATCCGCAGGTGCGGCGAACGTCCCCATCTTTCATGAAGTAAGAGATTTTCCATCAGTGGAACCTTGCCTCCGGCCACTCCCTCCTGCTGGGCAGAGAAGGAGGGCGAAATGGGCGACAGCCTCACGACGGCGAGCGACACGCTCACCCGGCGGTACGTACCGAGGCTCCGTCAACCGTCTCGGCAGTGGCGGCATCGTCCCGAGCCGAGGAATGCGCTGCCCGCCCTGGCCTTGTTCGCCTCCCTACGGCTCGCCGGTGTGATCCTTGCGGCCCTGTGGTCGCTGCACCTGGGCAAGCACCCGCGTACTGTACTCGGCCTGGAATGGGACGGCCACTGGTACAGGCACATCTCCCAGTACGGCTACGGCATGATCACCCACTCCCCCGGAGGCCACAAGGTCTACAACGACCTCGCGTTCTTCCCTCTCTTCCCGGGCCTGATCCACGCAGTGAGCACGGTGCTGCCGATCGGCCCGATCAACGCGGCGCTGCTCATCGCGTGGAGTGCCGCTCTGGTCGCGGCCTGGGGTGTGTACGCGGTGGGCGAGCTGCTGCACAGCCGACGCGTCGGCATCATCCTCGTCGCACTGTGGGCGCTGCAGCCGCACGCGATCATCCTGACGATGGCGTACACCGAGCCCCTCATGACGGCCTTCGCCGCCTGGGCGCTGTATGCGGTACTGACTCGCCGCTGGCCGGCCGCGGGGATGCTGGCGGTGCTGGCCGGCTTGTGCCGTCCCAACGGCATCGCCGTGGCGGCCGCCGTCGTCATCGGAGCCGTCGCTCATCTCTGGCAGCTGCGCCGCGCCGGTGAGCCCACCGTTCCACGCGCCTGGGCGGCCGCCGCCCTGGCTCCCCTCGGATGGCTCGGCTACATCGGCTGGGTGGGCCTTCGCACCCACAGCCCTCTCGGCTACCTGCGGGTGCAGAGCCTGTGGGGCTCACGGTTCGACTTCGGCCACTACACCGCCCACATGATCAAGCACCTGATCATCGGGCACGACACCCTGGTCGCCTACGTGACCGCCGCGATCGTCCTCGGCTCACTGCTGCTCTTTGTCTTCTGCGTCGTGAACAGGATGCCCGCGCCCCTGCTCGCGTACTGCGCGGCACTCGTCGTGATCACCGTCGGCGGTACCCACTTCTTCACGAGCAAGCCGCGGTTCCTTCTGCCTGCCTTCCCCCTGCTGCTCCCGCTCGCCCTCCATCTGGCGCGCAGCCGCCTGCGCACTCTCGTGATCCTGCTCGCCGCAATGGCCGGCGTCTCACTCTTCTACGGCATCTACCTGATCACCGTCTCCCCCGCGACGCTGTGACGCGTGCATTGCAGGCCAGATCAGCAACTACCGCCGTCCCAGCCGCCATCTCCCGACCCGTAGCCTTCCTCAAGGTGTGCAGCGGGCAGCCGCACTCATCCTGCGGTCGAAAAACACGTTGACGGGTGCGCCGCCCAACTCGACGATCGGGCGCATGTCTGCCGCCCTGGCGCCTCTGCGTCACCGCCCGTTCCGTCACCTCTTCACCGGTACGACGGCGAACCTGCTCGGCAACGGAGTGGCACCGATCGCCCTGGCCTTCGCCGTGCTCGACGCCACCGGCTCGGTCGGCTCGCTCGGACTGGTGGTCGGCGCCCGCTCCCTCACCGGCATTCTCTTCCTGCTGTACGGCGGGGTGTTGGCGGATCGCCTCCCGCGCGGCCCGCTGCTGGTCGGCACCAGCCTGGTCAGCGCCTCGAGCCAAGCGCTGACCGCCGCCCTGATCCTCGCGCACAGTGCGGCCATCCCCCAGCTCATGCTGCTCGCCGCGGTCAACGGGGCGTCCAGTTCCTGCTACCAGCCCGCCGCCCAGGCCCTGCTGCCCCAGACCGTCCCGACCGAGTCCCGCCGCGCCGCCCTCGCGCTCTCCCGGATCGCGGGCAATACCGCGACCATCGCGGGCGCCTCCCTGGGCGGCGTACTGGTCGCCGCGGTCGGACCCGGCTGGGGCCTTGCCCTCGACGCCCTCAGCTTCGCGCTCGCCGCCGCGTCCTTCACGCTGGTCCGCGTCCCGGCCGCGCCGCCCGCGCCCAGCCCCGGTGTGATTCATGAACTGCGTGTTGGCTGGCGGGAGTTCACCTCTCGCAGCTGGGTGTGGGTGATCGTGGTTGCCTTCTGCTTCCTCAACGCCGGTCTGACCGCCTCGTTCACCGTCCTTGGCCCGGCCGTCGCCGACACCACCCCGATCGGCCGGACCGGGTGGGGCCTGGCCCTCGCCGCATCCTCCCTCGGCGCGGTCGCCGGTGGCGTACTGGCGCTGAGATGGCGGCCCCGGCGCGCGATCCTGGTCGGCTGCGCGCTGATGGGGCTGACAGCGACGACCCCGCTGCTGCTGGTGCTCGCCCCGCACACCTGGCCGCTGGTCGTGGCCAACTTCGTGGCGGGCGTGGGCGTCGAACAGGCCGGCGTCGCCTGGTACTCGACCCTCAACGAGCAGATCCCCGAGGACCGCCTTGCCCGCGTCTACGCCTACGACGACCTCGGCTCCTACCTCGCGCTTCCGCTCGCCCAGTTCGCCGCCGGCCCCGCCGTACTCCTCCTCGGCCTCCATGCCACGCTGTTCGCGGCCGCCGCGCTCATCCTCCTGGCGACCCTCACCATGGTCGCCACCCCCTCCATCCGCGCACTGGCCCCGAATTCTGCACAACCGCTGCCCGTCTCCGAAGATCCGGTGCCTGGCTGAGCTCGACACGCAGGCGGATGCCGGATGAACGGCCATGCCGATGTGTGGCCTCATCGTCGAGCGGGACCCGGGCGTCTCGAAGCAGTCGTGGTTGAGGTCGCCCCCGCACCTCGTCGTCGATGCGACGAGCGACGGATCCGACTGGGTGGTCACCGCAGAAGGCGCTGTCCGCCTGGCGATGGCTGCGGCGAAGCACGGCTGCCGTCCGGTCCATGTATCCAGCGACGGTGTACTCCGGCGCTCGCGCGCGTCTGCCAGGACGCGGAGAGGCGGACGTCCGCGCGCGCTGCTGGACACGCTGCGGTCCACCATCACCGGCTCGCACGAAGCGGCCGCACTCGCCGATTCGAGCCGCCTGGACCGGTACCGCCTCCGGCGCACCGAGACCGAGGCGGGAGCCATGGCACCGCGCCGGGCCGGCCGCCCTGACCGAACAACGGCGCCATCGCTGCCGCCCTTCATGTCGAACTCGCCTGTTCCTCGGCGACCAGCCCCGAGCTCTCAGGCAGGCCGACGGCCGCCGCCGATCTCGTGCACGCGGCCGGCGATTGCCGTCCGTGACAGCCAGGACCCCGGGCTGTCGGGCGATTACGCCAGCCGACGTGCGCAACCACCTACGCCGGTTCGGTGAACTGGTCGAACACCGTCACGGCGGCGCGGGTGGCGAGGGACCAGCGGTCCTGTCCTTCCGGGTCCTCCAGGTTGGGGTGTCCGGCGATCCAGCGCATGTGGAAGCCGTCGAGCAGGGCGGCGATGGTGGTGGCGAGGTGTTCGACCTTGTAGGGCGCGCGCATGCGCAGCCCGTAGGCGTCCAGCAGCGCCTGGTACGCCTCACAGGCGACCTCGGTGAAGGACTCGCCGTAGTGCCCCAGGGCGTCGCGGACGCGTGGGTTGGCGGCGCTGGCGTAGAAGCCCAGCAGCACGCGGTAGACCGGGTCCACTCGATGGTTCTCGTGGTTGTCCGTCAGGACGTCGTTGAGAGCCTCCTGCCAGGTCGTGCCGCTGTCGACCGCCTCCTTGAAACGGCGGATGCTCTCCGGCAGCCCCGGGACCAGTTCGGCCTGTCGGCTGGTGAGGTGGAAGAGGAGATCTGCCTGGAAGTCGGCTTGGGCGGGCCAGATCTGGTAGATGGATCCGGTCGTGATCGCCGGTGCCGTGTCGTCGCCCAGCCTCTCCCGCATGATGCGGGTGGCTTCCTCGGTGACCCGCTTGACGCGGATGTGCGCAAGGGCTGCGGAGACAGCCTCCTCGCTCGTGTCATTGGCGCCGGCGCAGACGAGTTTGGTGGCCGCTTCCAGCATGAGGGCCCGGGTCTCTTCGGGTGAGCGCCGAGGGAGCCTGCGTCTCACGGCGTGCTCCGTCATGTCCTTCCCCTCCCATTGCATAATCGTTAATTCGGTGTGAACCGGGGCGTTGACAGGGCGCCAGCGTACACCTAGATTCCCGATCCGTAAGAAAGTTACGAAACTCGAAAGCGCCGATCACCTGGCCTTTCGAAGTACCTCGGGCTGGACCGAGGCACCGGTCATCCCGGTGCGCCCTCCTGCCCTCCTCTGACTTCCGCACTCTCCCCGCATGCCGTGCCGGGCACCGCCCTGCCGTTTTCCGATCCTGGAGGATCCCGCATGCCCGCAACCTCACGCCCCCTCAGACTCGGCCTCGTCTCCGCCGCCATGGCGCCCCTGCTGGGCGTCGCCGCATGCGGCGGATCGGGCACCAGCGCACCCTCGTCGTCCGCCGCCTCCGGAGGCGGCTCCTCCGCGACTGCGGACTCCCGCTCGGCGAGTGACGTCGTGACCGACTACCTCGGCTACGTCGGCGGAAAGGCGGGCAAGGCCGACGCCGCCCTCGCCCCGGTCACCCTGGGCTGGGTGAACGTCGAAGGCGGCCCCGGCGGCAACCCCGAAGCCACCCTCGGTGCCCGTGCCGCGGTGAAGTACGTCAACGACAGACTGGGCGGCATCGGCGGGCACCCGCTGAAGCTGAACGTCTGCACGGTGGTGTCCGCCGAGGAGGAGGGACAGAAGTGCGGCCAGCAACTGCTGGGCGACAAGGAGGTCTCCGCCATCGGCGTCGGCAATCTCTACCTCGGTGACGCCTCCTTCAACTCCGTGATCGCCGGGAAGAAGCCCGTGCTGGTCGGAGTGGCGACGGGCCCGACCATGCCCACCGCGAAGAACACCTTCAGCACGTTCGGCGACCTGCCGCACATCTTCGGCACCTGGGGCACGTACGCCCGTGACGTACTGAAGGCGAAGACCGCGGCGGTGATCCACACGAACACGCCCGGCGACAAGATCGCCTCCGGTGCGGCGGTGAAGGGCCTGGAAGCGGCCGGCCTGAAGGTGAAGTCCGTCGGATTCGACGCGCAGTCCACCGATCTGATCGGCCCGGTCACCGCGGCCGGGGCGAACACCGCGGACGTCGTGGTGCCCATCTCCATCGGTGGCGGATGCGTGGGAATCGCCAAGGCACTGAAGCAGCTCAATGTCACCAAACCGGTCGTCTCCACGCCGCTGTGCATGTCCCCCGATGTCGCCCAGGGGCTCGGAGGGGACCTGCCCACCTGGACGTACGGCGTCGCCCAGACGCTGCCGATGGACTCCTCGGCCGCCGACTCCCAGGCGTTCCTGAAAGCCTCAGTGCAGGCCGGGCTTGGCAAGGACAACCAGTCCAAGGTCTTCGCGCCGCTGGGCTGGAGCACGATCCTGACGTACGCGAAGGTGCTCAACACCATCGGCCCGGACAAGATCACCCCCGCGTCCGTGACCGAGCAGCTCAAGAAGTTCCCCGGGCCGGTCATCATGGGCGCCGCCGAGGTCAAGTGCGGCAAGTACCCGGACGCCCCCGCCGTCTGCAACGACCAGGCGAGGTTCTACCAGTACGAGGGCAAGGGCCAGTTCAAGCCCCTGACCGACTGGATCCGCCCGCCCCAGTGAGCCCCGCCCGCCCGCGCCGCCGCCGAGGCTGCACGCCCACCCAGGAAGCAGCCTCAGCAGCGCGGACCCGCGGACCTGCGGACTCATGACAGGAGTCATGAATTGGAACAGATCCTGCTCTTCGCCGTGCTCGGCCTCGGCCAGGGGGCACTGATCGCCGGCATCGCGCTCGGCGTGGTGGTCACCTATCGGGGCTCGGGCATCATCAACCTGTCCACCGGCGCCGTCGCCATGGCCTCGGCCTATGCCTTCTGGGCCCTGACCAACGGTTTCTTCGGGCCCACGCTGCCCGTCGGGCCCGCTCTCGCCGGCGCCCTCGCGGTCGCGCTCGCCGTCGGAGTGCTCACCGAGGTAGCGGTCTTCAAGCCACTGCGCACCGTCTCGCCCCTGGCCAAACTCGCGGCCTCCCTCGGCGTCCTGCTCACCCTGCAGGCCACCGTGCTCCTGGTCTTCGGGGTACAGCCGCAGCAGGCACCGAGCATCCTTCCGAACGGCACCGTCACCATGCTGGGCATCACCACACCCTCCGACCGCTTCGTCCTGGCCGGACTGGTCGTCGTGATCGCCCTGGTCCTCGCGGCCCTGTACCGCTGGAGCCGCTTCGGCCTGGCCACCCGCGCGGCCTCGGAGAACGAACAGGCCGCTCTGCTGGCGGGCCTGTCGCCCAACAGCGTCTCGATGGCCAACACACTCCTGGCCGCCCTGGTCGCCGGGCTGCTCGGTGTCCTGGCCGCGCCCATCGTGCAGGTCGACTCCGTGACGCTCCCCCTGCAGGTGGTCCCGGCCCTGGCCGCCGCCCTCTTCGCCGGGTTCACCTCGCTGTGGATCGCCTGCACCGCGGGCATCCTCATCGGAGTGCTCCAGTCGGTCGTCTACTACCTGTCCACGCAGAGCTGGTTCCCGACCGACAACGGCAACGCCATGCCCGGCCTCCAGCAGCTCCTCGTCTTCGCTCTGATGGTCGTCGCCCTGTACGTGCGGGGTGCCGGTCTGCCGCGCCGCGGTGAACTCGTCGAACAGCGGCTGCCCGCGGTGCCCCTGCCCGAGCGACTGCTGCGTCCCGCTCTGATATCCGCCGCGGTCGCCGCCGCCGCACTGGTGGTGCTCCCGTTCGACTTCCGCCAGGCACTCACGAACTCGATGATCGGCATGGTCATCGTCCTGTCGTACGTCGTGATCACCGGCTACGTCGGACAGATCTCCGTGATGCAGCTCGCGCTCTCCGGAACCGCGGGCTTCGTCCTCTCCCACCTCTCGGTCCGGTGGGGGATTCCGTTCCCGTTCTCCGCCCTCGGCGCGATGGTGCTGGCCACACTGCTCGGAGTGGCCGCGGGCGTCTCCGCCCTGCGGGTGCGGGGGGTAAGCCTGGCCGTCGTCACCCTGGCCGCGGCCCTGGCCATGGAACAGGCGCTGTTCAACAACACCTCGTTCGGCGGAACGGCCGGAGTGTCCGTACCCCCGCCGCGCCTGTTCGGGATCGACCTCGGTCCGAAAGCGGACTTCCGCGGCCTGGACGGCAACGAACCCAGCCCCATGTTCGGCTTCCTCGTCCTGGCCGTCACCGTCGCCCTCGGACTGTACGTCGCCCATCTCAGGCGCACCGGACTCGGCCGGCGGATGCTCGCCGTCCGCTCCAACGAGCGCGCCGCCGCGGCAGCCGGTGTCGACGTGCGGGCCGTGAAGATCGCCGCGTTCACGATCAGTTCCTTCATCGCCAGCGCCGCCGGCACCCTCTACGGCTACAACTTCGGCTCGGTCAGCGCCGCCCGGTTCACCGCCCTTGCCGCCCTCGGCCTGATCGGTTTCGCCTACATCGGCGGCATCACCATGGTGTCCGGAGCCGTGATCGCGGGGCTGATGTCCACCGAGGCGCTGCTGCCCCATGCGCTGGACAAGTGGTTCGGGATCAAGGGGACTTGGGCCCTGCTCTTCGGCGGCGTCTCCCTGATCGTGACGCTGATCGCCAACCCCGACGGCATCGCGGGCGCCGCCCACCGCCGGAGGACGGCGAAGCGGGCGAGACGCGCGGCAGCCACGACGGGACCACCGGCCGAGACCCCATCCGCCGTCGGCTCCCCGGAGATCCACCTCGGCCGCACCACTGCCGACGCCAAGGAGGTCGCACCGTGAACGTGCTCTCTGTCCAGCAGTTGGGCGTCAGCTACGGCGGCGTCCACGCGCTCAGCGATGTCTCCCTGGAGGTCGGCGAGGGCCAACTCGTGGGGCTCATCGGCCCCAACGGGGCCGGCAAGACCACCTTCGTGGACGCGGTCACCGGTCTCGTCGCCGCCCGAGGAAGGGTGGAACTGGACGGCAAGGACCTGACCGGACGGGCGCCCCACGTACGAGCCCGCCGAGGGCTCGCCCGCACCTTCCAGAGCAGCGAACTCTTCGAAGACCTCACGGTCGCGGAGAACCTCCAGGTCACGGCGGACCCTTCGACGTGGTGGACCACGCTCGGCGAGACCTTCGGCCGCCGCCCGTCCCCGAGCCCCGCTGTCCCGCAAGCCCTCGCGGCCCTGGGACTCGAGGACCTGGCCGACGCCTCGGCACACGAACTGTCCCAGGGCAGACGCAAACTCGTCGGTGTGGCACGGGCCTTGGCAGCCCACCCCCGCATCATCTGTCTCGACGAACCCGCGGCCGGCCTGGACACGACGGAGAGCGCCGAACTCGGACGCAGACTGCGCGCGGTCGCCGAGGCCGGCACCGCGATGCTCCTCATCGACCACGACATGAGCCTCGTGATGGGCATCTGCGACCACGTCGTCGTCCTGGAGTTCGGCAAGGTGATCGCCTCCGGGACACCGGCACAGGTCCGAACCGACCCCGCCGTCGTGACCGCCTACCTCGGGGCATCCGCCGTCCAGCCCGCCACCGCGTCCGGCACTTCGGCCGGTGGCTCCGCCGAGGCCCTCACCAGCACACCGGAGACACCTTGACTTCTCGCCCAGCTGAAGCAGGGAGATTCTTCCCTCGCGGGTTGAGCTTTCTGCTTCTCAGACAGCAGCTGCCCCGAACTAACGGCAAGGGACGTGGGTACGCCCAGCAGTCTTACGCCAGCTCCACAGACCTGACATCCCGCCAGCCCGGCGGTAGGCCCGGCCAGCTTGGTCATCGCCGACCGGACGCCACACAAACTACCACCTACCTGCGGGTGGTTGGCCATGAACGCCGATCCGCCCTGGCGGCGCATCGGCTTTCCCTGCCCTGCTCCGCAGGAGTCCGTTTCCTCCCCCGCCTGACGGCGGGGGTATCCACGGAGGAATCCCGATGAGCACCCCAGTCCTGAAGGTAGCCGGACTCACCGCCGGATACGACGGAGCCGCTGTCATCCGCGGGATCGACCTCGACGTGGGCGCGGGAGAGGTCGTCGCCCTCCTCGGAGCCAACGGAGCGGGGAAGACCACCACGCTCAAGACCGTCTCCGCGCTGCTGCGCCCCCTTGCCGGCACGATCACCTTCAACGGAACGGACCTCGGCAGGATCCCGGCGGCGACCCGCGCCCGCCTCGGCATCGCCCACGTTCCGGAAGGACGAGGCATCTTCTCCGGCCTCACGGTGGCGGAACACCTGCGCCTCGGTCACCGGGGCGAGCGCCTCGACCAGGCGGCCGCCCAGCGTTACTTCCCCGCCCTGTCCCGCCTCCAGGACCGCAAGGCAGGACTGCTCTCCGGCGGCGAGCAGCAGATGCTCGCCATGGGGCGAGCGCTGGCCCGCGGCCCCAGGCTGCTCCTGCTCGACGAGCTCAGCCTCGGCCTGGCACCCATCATCGTCGAGGAGTTGCTGCCCATCGTCAGGCGCTATGCCGACGACACCGGCTGCGGGGTGCTGCTCGTCGAACAGCACGTCGGCCTCGCCCTCGACATCGCCGACCGCGGCTACGTCCTCTCCCACGGCGAGATCACCGCGCACGCCTCGGCCCGGGAACTCCGGGCCGACCAGTCCCGGATCATCGCCGGCTACCTCGGCGAGCAGCACGCCTGAACCGGCCCGGCGGCCACAACCGCCTTACACCACGACCGCCGTGAGCCTGAACCGCTCGGGCCGGCCCACCCTCTCCAACTCGGCCGGACCCTCAGGGCTGCCCGCACACCCAAGACAAGGAACCCGATGTTCACCTTCGAAAGCGAAGACGGCGTCCAGATCCACGTGCACGAATGGACGCCGGAGACGCCCCCGCGAGCCGTCGTCCAGATCGCCCACGGCATGGGAGAGCACGCCGGCCGTTACGCCCCACTCGCGGCAGCACTGACCGCTCAGGGCTACGCCGTCTATGCCAACGATCACCGCGGACACGGACTGAGCAGGCACGCCGAGCCCGGTCACCTCGGGAACGACGGCTGGAACCGACTCGTCAGTGACATGGTCACCCTCTCAGAGGCCATCCGCGAGCAGCACCCCGGCCTGCCCCTGGTACTGCTCGGACACAGCCTCGGTTCCTTCGCCTCGCAGCAGTACGTCCTGGACCACGCCCACCTGATCGACGCACTCGCCCTCGCCGGTACCACTGCGGTCGACGTCATGCTCGCGGCACAGGCGCAGGAGGCCGCGGAGGGAGGAGACCCGTTGCTCGCGCTCAACGAGGCGTTCCAGCCCATCCGCACGCCGTTCGACTGGCTCAGCCGGGACGAAGCGGCCGTCGACGCCTACCTCGCCGATCCCATGTGCGGCTTCAGCCTCGACGCCCAGGGCATGGCTGACATCACCATCGCCTCGGCGTCACTTGCCCAGCCCAAGGGCATCCCGGCGGATCTGCCGATCTGCGTCCTGGTCGGGGATCACGACCCGCTGAACGCCGAACTCTCACGCAGCAACCTGCTCGTCGATCGCTACGGCGAGGCCGGCCTCATCGACGTGACCTATCTCAGTTATCCCGAAGCCCGGCACGAGTTGTTCCACGAGATCAACAGACAGGAGATCGTCAGCGACCTGCTGGCCTGGCTGAACCGCGTCCTCGCCCGCTGACCCCGGCGCTGGAGACAGGGCAGCAGGTCGCGGTCGAGGGTTTCGCAGACAACACGGGCCCTCAGCGGACGCCAAAGCGGATCACGGGTCACATCTCTTGCGTATGAGGCACAACCATGCCAATGCCTCATGGGTCATACGAGGTGAGAGCAAACAGCACCAAAGACCGCAAGGGGGAAATGTGTTAGCAAAACGCTCTGTCCTGGTCGCCTCCGCGTTAGCGGCCCTGTCGCTCGGGACCGTCACCGCCATGGCGGCACCGGCCTCCGCCGCGCCCAACACCACACCGCAGAAGGTCTGTGGGAGCGGCTACAAGACCGTGAATTCGGCACCCGTCGGCTCGCTGGGCACTGTCTACCTGACGTACAACTCCTCGAACGGCAAGAACTGCGTCACGACCATCCGCAACACCCCCGGTACCGCCGTCGACATGTCCGCGTGGATCTACGTCCCCGACACCGACCAGGGCGACGACGACTCCGGCCAGTACACGTCATACGCGGGACCGACCTACGTCTACGGCAAGGCACACTGCGTCAGCTGGGGCGGCAACATCAGCAACATCAACGTGCAGGTGAACAACTCCAACTGCAGCGCCCTGAAGGAGAGCCGGGTCACGTTCACCCGCTGACCGCCGTTCCCGTTCCCGCGCCGGGTCCTGCCATGACACGTTCCTGTGCAGCCGGTGAGAAACCGCGGAATTGCCGCGTCACACGCAACGAGCCGCAGCCGTGCGGGAATTGACAGTGGTCCGATTCGCCCTGGCAGCTCCGCAAGGACTCTGCCAGGGCGACACCAACGGTCCGCTGTGCGCAACGGCCCTGGGGAAGGGCTGCCGAGCACGCAGGCCGGCGACCGTCGCAGCGGCATACGTCCACGGCGTCACCACCCGACCGGTCGACGACCTGGTCCCAAAGCCCTCGGTGCGGACCGCGGCACTCCGAGTCGGAGGTCTCCCCGGATCTGCGGCGGACTCGACGCAGGACGACCGCGTTCAAGGACGCCACGAGCCCCCGAGTGGCGCACTCGAGTGGTGGACGTCTCCCTGCTCGCACAGGCTGGCCACGCATGCCCGCGCAGCCACGCGCCGACGGGCCAGACCACGTGTGCCGTCCCGTACGGGGCGGCCTCGCGACGTAAGAGAGACGGAATCACATGGCGGAAGCGGACATCGATCCGGGGTGCCTGCCGTCCGTACGGAGGAGCGGCGGAAGGACCGGACGACCATGGGTGCGCGGCCCGCACAGGCGCCACCCCAGAGGCGCGCGCACCGGGACGGCGCTCGCCGCAACCGGTCTGGCCCTCATGGGGCTGGCCGGCCCGGCCGCCGGCAGTGCCACATCAGTCCCCGTCCACAATCCTTCGCCAGGAACTCCGGCGCGGTTCGTACCCGGCCCCTGCCCGACCGCTCCCGAGCCGGTCTCCGGCCGGTGCGGATACCTCGAGGTGCCCGAGAACCGCGCCCGCCACGGCGGGCGGACCATCCGGCTGACCGTGGTCATCGTTCCGGCCACGTCGGCGAAGCCGGCCAAGGACCCGGTGGTGTTCATGGAGGGCGGTCCCGGGGGCGACGCGATCGGGGCGATTCCCTTCCTGATCGACTCCCAGGTGAACCGGGACCGCGATCTCATCGTCATGACCCAGCGCGGCGGGCTCCATTCGCAGCCGAACCTCGCCTGCCCGGAGATCGACCGGTTCTACGCGGGAGCCGTGGGGCGGCGCTATGACGCGCCGTCCACGGGGCGGCTCCTGGTGCGGGCGACGAAACAGTGCCGGGACCGTCTCACGGCCGCCGGGGTCGAGCTGAGCGCCTACAACACGACCGAGAACGCCGCAGACTTCGCCGACCTGCGCAGGGCGCTGGGTATCAGACAGTGGAACGTCTACGGGTACTCCTACGGCACCGATCTGGCCCTCACCTACCTGCGCCGGCAGCCTGCCGGGATCCGGTCGATGGCGATCGACTCGGTCGCGCCTCCGCAGATCGTGAGCCTGCCGTGGACCTGGGACAGCGCGGCGGAGGGGATCGACGCGATCTTCCGCGCCTGCGCGGCCCAGCCGCGCTGCAAGAGCCGCTACCCCGACGTCCGACACACCCTGACGGAGCAGGTGCGCCGACTGGAGGCGCACCCCCTGACGGTGATGGCCCAGCCGCCCGGCGGAGGAAGCCCGGTGAAGGTCGTCCTCGACGGGGGCGCGCTGGTGAACCTGCTGGTCGCCGACGGTGGCGCGCTGCCGGCCGTCGACGTCCCCGCCGCACTCGACGAACTCGCGCACGGCAATCCGCAGCGCTTCGCCCGGGCGCGTGCCGCCGGCGCGACACCCGCCGTCGGCGAGTTCGCCTACGGCCTGACGAACTCGGTGGCGTGCAGCGAGTGGGTGCCGGGATTCTCGCAGCGGGACGTGCTCCAGGCGGGGCGCCGGAACTTTCCCGGATGGCCCGACACGGTCCTGGCCCAGGCACCGCAACTCCCCTTCCAGTACGAGGTGTGCCGGGTCTGGAACGTTCCGGACCGCACCGCCGTCCAGCGGGTGACCACCGTCAGCAAGGTGCCCGCGCTTGTCGTCTCCGGGACGTTCGACGCGAAGACCGGGGCGAGCTGGGGGGCGTACGCGGCCCGTACCCTGTCGCGCTCGACCGTGGTGCGGATTCCCGGCGTCGGCCACTGGGTGGTCCCCCAGTCGTCCTGCGCGCAGCGCGTCCTGGCCTCCTTCCTGGCGCATCCGAGCACGCCCGACACCGGTTGTGTGGCGGGACTCGCGCCGAAACCGTTCACCATCACTCCCTGAACCGGAGACCGCATGATGTCCCCTCCTCCCTCCCCGTTCCGACGCACTGTGCGACGGCGCCCGGCCGCACTCGCCGGGGCGACGGCCGGCGTCCTCCTCACCGGCCTCGCCGTGGCCCCGGCCTCGGCCACCCCCGGGGCCGCGACACCGCTCGGCACGGCCGTCCGCACAGCGGGCCACGCCCGCTTCGTGCCCGGGCCCTGCCCGAGGACCGCGGACCCGATTCCCGCACTGAAGACGGCCCACTGCGGAACGCTCACCGTGCCCGAGAACCGGAACCGGCCCAGGGGCCGGAAGATCACCCTCGGAGTCGCGATCGTGCCGGCGGCCAAGCGCAGACCCGCCTCCGACCCGATCGTGTGGTTCGCCGGCGGCCCCGGCGACGACGCGGTCTCGGAGATCCCGATGGCGCTCAACGGCGGCCTGAACCGCGACCGGGACGTGATCTTCATGTCCCAGCGGGGCACCTACTCGGCCGACCCGGCACTCACCTGCCCGAACATCGACGAGTTCAACGCCAAGGCCGTCGGCCTCGTCTACAACGCGCCGTCCACCGGACGCCTGCACGTCGAGGCGACGCGGACATGCCGTGAACGATTGGTGCGCCGCGGAGCCGACCTCGGCGCCTACAACGGCACCGAGAGCTCCGCGGACTACGCCGACCTGCGCAAGGCGCTGGGCATCAGGCAGTGGAACGTCTTCGGCATCTCGTACGGCACCGACCTGGCCCTCCTCTATATGCGCCTGCACCCGCAGGGCATCCGGTCGGTCGGCATCGACGGCGTCCTGCCGCCGTCTCTGGCAGGCGGAGGCGTGACCTGGAAGGCGGCCCGAGAGGGCTTCGACGGCCTGTTCAAGGCCTGCGCCGACGAGCCCGCCTGCAACCGCCGCTACCCGCACCTCAAGGCCACCTTCGAACGCCTCGTCCTCAAGCTCGACGCACACCCGGTCACGACCACCGTCACCGTCCCGGGCCGGCCCGCCCCGGTGAAGGTCGTACTGGACGGCGCGGCCCTGGTCACCTGGCTGACCTCGGCCACCCACGTCGCGGCCGGAGTGCCCCGCTCCATCGACGAACTGGCCCACGGCCACCCGGAACGGATCGCCGAACAGTGGGCGGGCGGCAAGCTCAGCCCCCAGGCCATGGGCAGGGTTTCCTACGGGCTCGCCTACGGTGTCTTCTGCAGCGAATGGACGCCCTACGAGAGCCAGGCCGACGTGATCCGGGCCGGACGACGCGTGTTCCCGTCGTTCCCCCGCTCCTTGCTGGCCAACGCTCCGCAACTGCCCTTCCTGCACGCGGACTGCCGGGCCTGGGACATCCCCGCGGCGCCGCCCTCGATCCGGAACGTGACGCGCAGCGACATCCCGACCCTCGTGCTGTCGGGCGGGTTCGACGCTCAGACCGCGCCGAGCAACGGCGCGTACGTGGCCCGCACGCTGAGCCGCTCCACCGCCGTCACGATCCCCTACGTCGCCCATGTGACGTACGCCGAGTCACCGTGCGCGCAAACCATCACCGCCTCGTTCTTCGACACACCGACCGCGCCCACCACACGATGCCTCGCGAACGTCAAACCGCCCACCTTCGAGATCGGGACGTAAGTCCCGCTCCACACCGAGGTGATCGGGGTCCGAAAACGATCCAGGGCCGACCTCCGGAGGCGAAGCAACGGCGCGAGCGAACCTACCGACGCCCTCTTCGCACGCGGCCCCAGGTCCAGCTGTACAACCCGGCTGGCACCGGGTCGTTGTCATAGGCATCAGGCACACTGCGCGATATGAACCTGGTGACCGCGCACGACTACGCCTGGATCCGCACCTCGCCACTCTTCCGCCACATGATGGGGAGCGGATACACCCTGACATCGATACGAGGCAGGACCCCGCGCGAGGTCCTGCGCGCGATGGAGGCGGAGCCCGTCGGCACCGGAGCGGGAACGGCCGGGCTGCTCGAGGCGGACGACGCCCACCGCGCCGATGTGGGCTACGACTACTGGGACGAGTCCTACGTCGCGGGCGCCTTCAGCACTCGCGGCGAGATGGACGACTGGACACTCGTCCTCGGCTTCGACGGCGGCCTGGGCATCACCCACGCTTGCGTGGAGACGCTCTCGCGGGGCGGCCGAGTCGTGGCCCACTCGACCAACGGCGGCAAGCCCATCGATCTCTTCCACTGGTACGAGGACGGCGAGCTGCGTACGACGTTCGAGGTCCCCTCGGCGCGGGACGGCAACACCCCCGATGAACTGCTTCCCCTGCTACGGGAAGTCGGCTTCCCCCTGACCCCCGACGGAGAGCATGACGAGAGCGCCCCGGACGTCGACCGGAAAGCAGCGGTCCTCGCCCTGACCGAGAGACTCACCGGCATACGCATCACCGAGTCGCTTCTCCAGGACGCCGCGTACGAGCTGGGGCTCGTTCCCGAACAGCCCGCCGAGGAATGGACCGGAGTGGTGATCGACATCACCGATGCCCACGGGGAGCGCCTGCACAGGGAATGGACCTACGACGAGATCGCGACGGCGTCGGACCGCGCACGGGCGGAGGCGAACGCACCGGTCGTCATCACCTACGACGCACCGCCGACCATGGATCATTCGGAGCACGACGCAGGCGGATAGCGAGCGAACCCGCCGGGGGGCGCACCTACGCGCTCGTCGTCCTCCACAAGTGGGCGTTGTACCCGTAGTTCCCCGTTCCTGTGGGACACCGCCAGAACTGATCTCCTCCACAGACTGGGCACCCTCGCTCCCCACAGCCCAGTCCTGGCGCCCTTCGGGAAGCCGGTGCTTGCAGCCAATGACATCGCCGCGGTCGTCGCCTGGGGCACGGCATGCGCTCTCGCATGCGGCGAGCCTGTCGGAGGACGCCGTCTCCCGTTGGTCTGCGCTGCTCCTCCGCTGCAGCAGGCTTCGGCATCCCGGTGGGCCCGCGCCGTGGTGGAGTCACATCGTGATCATCGGCAGCGGGTACCAATCCCCTGCCGCGTAGCAATCGCCCGTCCCACTGCGCCTCCATGCCCGTGATCCCCATGCTGGCACCGAAACTTGGCACGATCTGGTGGGGTATGTTCGATGAAGGCAGCAGACGAACAAAAGTCCGATTTATTACTCACTACGTCCGTCGAAGAAGTCCGCCAGGCTGGAAGCGAGCGCCTCGGGGGCCTCTTCGGCCACGTGGTGGCCGGCGTCGATGCCGTGGCCGCGTACGTCCACGGCCCACTGCCGCCAGATCTTCACCGGATCCCCGTACAGCTCCTCCAGGTCGTCCCGGAGCGACCAGAGAATCAGCGCCGGGCACTGTATCCGTGTCCCGGCCGCGCGGTCGTCCTCCTCGTGCCGCCGGTCGACGGTCAGGCCGGCCCGGTAGTCCTCCAGCATCGCGCGCACCACGTCGGGGTTTCTCGTGGCCGAACGCCACTCGTCGTAATTCTCCTGTCCCATGCTCCGGGGATCGCCGCGATACCAGCTGTCCGGATCGGCGTTGATCACCCGCTCCGGGATGTCCGGCTGGGCGAAGAAGAACCAGTGCCACCACTGGGTGGCGAACTCGGCCGTGATACGCGACAGATGCTCACTCAAAGGCAGACAGTCGATCAGCGCCACCCGCGCCACGGCGCCAGGGTGATCGAGTGCGAGACGCAGCGCGACACTGCCTCCGCGGTCGTGTCCGGCGAGTGCGAACCGGGAATGGCCCAGGCGGCGCATCACCTCCACGACGTCAGAGGCGACTGCCCGTTTGGAGTATCCCGTGTGGTCTGCCGTAGGGACCGGACCGGTGGACCGGCCGTAGCCGCGCAGGTCGGGACAGACGACGGTGAAACCGCGTCGGACCAGGAGCGGCGCGACGCGATGCCAGGTCGCAGAGGTGCGGGGATGACCGTGCAACAACACCACCGGCGGCCCCTGCCCGCCGTGGCGGACGAATATCGACGCCCCGTCGACCTCAACCCGCCCACTCTCAAAGCCCTCGAACAACGCCAGAACCTCCCTCGTCACTGATCCGCCGCTCATGGCACCACGGGCCCAGCGCTCCCCTGTTCCCGCGCCGCGTCACTACCGCACCACCAGACCCCACGCGCAGCCCCCTCGCCCGCGAGCCCAGAACTGCCCCAGCCCTACCCACACCCCGCGGGGCCCCTCGCGGGTCCCCAGACGCAACCGCCTCATGCACCAACTCACTCACCGGCCTGAGTGCTGTGGTGGCGCTCCGGTCTCGTGACGGGCGAAAACCTCGTCCTGCTGGTCAGCTGGCGGGCGTCACAGGATCGCGACGTACCCTGCGCGCCATGGGTTTCGTGCGTTCCGGTGGGTCCCGTTCCGGGGGATCGATGTCGTCAGCTTCGTCGTCGGGAACGAGGGCCGCCCAGACGGTGAAGTTTCTCGGCATCAGCGCACTGGCGGGCCTGCTGCTGGCCGGCATCGCGCTGCCGGCCACCGGTGCGCTCGGTCTGTCGGCCAAGGAGGCGGCAACCGATTTCGACGACCTGCCCGGCGACCTCAAGAGCCCGCCGCTGAGCCAGGCCTCGCACATCCTGGACGCGGACGGCCACCTCATCGCGACCGTCTACTCCCGCGACCGGACCGTCGTGCCCCTCAGCCGGATCAGCCCGGTCATGCAGAAGGCCATCGTCGCCATCGAGGACGCCCGCTTCTGGCAGCACGGCCCCATCGATCCCAAGGGGGTGCTGCGGGCGGTCGTCAAGGACACCCAGGCGGGCGGCGCCGAACAGGGCGCGTCCACGTTGACCCAGCAGTACGTCAAGAACGTCTTCATCGAGGAGGCGGGCAACGACCCGACCGCCGTGGCCCAGGCCACCTCTCCGACCCTGGGCCGCAAGGTCCGGGAACTGAAGTACGCGATCCAGGCCGAGAAGGAACTCGGTAAGAAAAAGATCCTGGAGAACTATCTCAACATCGTGCCGTTCGGGGAGCAGTCCTTCGGCATCGAGGCGGCCTCCGAGCGTTACTTCAGCACCCACGCGGAGGACCTGACGCTCCCGGAGGCCGCCCTCCTGGCCGGCGTCGTGAACGGCACCACGCTGTACGACCCCGTTGAACACCCCCAGGCCGCCCGCGACCGCCGCGACACCGTCCTGCAGCGTATGGCCGACGTCCATGACATCACCCAGGCACAGGCCGACGCCGCCAAGAAGCAACCCCTCGGGTTGAAGGTCACCGCGCCCAAGAACGGCTGCATCACCGCCGTCCAGGGTGCCGGCTTCTTCTGCGACTACGTCCGCGAGGCGTTCCTTCAAAGCCCCGTCTTCGGCAAGACCAAGCAAGAACGGGCCAGGCGGTGGGACACCGGCGGTCTGACCATCACGACCACCCTGGACCCCAAGGCGCAGGCTGCCGTCCAGGCGTCCATCACCCAGCACGTCTACGCGACCGACTCCGTCGCTACGGCCGTCACGCTCGTCCAGCCCGGCACCGGCAAGATCCTGGCCATGGGCCAGTCCCGCCCGTACGGCTTCGGCAAGAACGAGACGCAGATCAACCTCAGTGTCGACCATGGCATGGGCGGCGGAACCGGTTTCCAGTCGGGCTCGACCTTCAAGCCGATCGTCGCCGCGGCGGCCATCGACGGCGGCACCGATCCCAACACCGTGCTGCCTGCGCCGTATTCGATGAACTACCCGAGCCCGGTCAGCACCTGCGGCAGGCCCTGGGTGGGTGATCCAAGCGCCCCGCCGCTGTCGAACGAGGACAAGTCCGAAGTCGGCCCGATGAACCTGAAGAAGGCGATGGCCCTGTCGGTCAACACCTACTTCGTCCAGCTCATCAGCAACATCGGGATCTGTCCGGTGGTCCACATGGAGCAGCGGCTCGGTGTACGGCAGGCGAACGGCGCTCCGCTCGAACAGGTCCCCTCCATCACGCTGGGCACGCAGGTGGTGAGCCCGCTCACCATGGCGTCCGCGTACGCGGCCTTCGCCAACAACGGCGTCTACTGCACGCCGGTGGCCATCGAGTCGATCACCGACGCGGGCGGCAAGTCCCTGCCGGTGCCACGGACCTCGTGCGACCAGGCGATGTCGCCGACGACGGCCGCCACGATCAACACGCTGCTCAAGGGCGTGGTCGAGGACGGCACCGGTCAGCAGGCGGGTCTGAAGGACCGCGACAGCGCGGGCAAGACCGGTACGACCGACAATCGTTGGGCCGCGTGGTTCGTCGGCTACACCTCGAACCTGGCGGGCGCGGTCTGGGTCGGGGGTCCGTCCCACAACGTCTCCATGACGGACATCACCATCGGCGGTGTCTTCCACCAGGAGGTCTTCGGCGCCGACACCCCGGGTCCCATCTGGCGCGATGCGATGGCCGGCGCGCTCGCCGGCACCTCCTCGCCCGCACTGCCCACCGTCGAGCTCGCCGCCGACAAGCCGTAGCCACCACCTCCTCGCGAGTGCGGCGGCAGCAGGAAGGCATGCTTATTTCGGGCATACGCGGCTTTGTCGCGCCTTTCAGGGAGGGCTCAAGCTGCTCTTACGATCGCGCAGCACCCTGTGTTCCATGACCGAGCAATTCCGCGACGGCCCCGCGACGACCGCCGTGTCGTCGCGATGCCGCGGCTGGTGACAGGCGCCATGGACGATACCCGGGTCCGTGTGGTCGACGGCCGTACGCTCCTTCCGCCCTCGCGGAAGACGGGACGTACTCGGTGGCTGCGCCGTTGCCTTGCGTTCTGCGCCGGTGCGGGAGCGGCGGCCCTGCTCATCCTCGGTGACCGTTGGTTCGGTTACGGGCTCGGCGAAGCCGGGGTTCTCGGCTTCGCCGCCGCTGTGGTGGTGTCCGCCGTGGCGGGGGCCGAGGTGGTCAGCCGTCGGGTCGTGCCCGGGTGGCTGCGGCGCTGTCTGCGGGCGGGGCTCGTCATGACGCTGTCGGCGGCGGTGCTGTGCGCCCTGTGCGGGGGTGCTTTGCTGGCGCTCACCCCCAACGTGGGCGACGCGGACCAGCGCGTGCGCGCGCTGGACGCCGAACGGGGGATCAACGCCCGGGCCGTACCGACGCCGCCCAAGGTGGCCGAGGCCCTGGTCGCCACCGAGGACTCCCGCTTCTGGCGCAACCCGGGCATCGATCCGGTCGGTGTCGCACGGGCGGTCGTGGTGTGGCTGGAGGGCCGGGGAGGGGACGGAGGCGGCGCGACCCTCGAACAACAGCTCGCGAAGATGCTGTACACCAACGGGGGTCGGACGCGCACCGACCAGGTCGAGCAGGTGGCGCTCGGCCTGAAGCTCGCCCACGACTACCCGAAATCCGAGATCCTTCAGATGTATCTCTCGGTCGCCTACTTCGGACACGGCTTCTACGGACTGGAGGCCGCCGCCCGCGGCTACTTCGACACCACCCCGAACCGGCTCACCTGGCCTCAGGCCGCCCTCCTGGCCGGACTGGTCCAGGCGCCATCGCTGTACGATCCGCTCCACGATCCGCAGCTCGCGCGCGAACGCCGCGCCCAAGTGCTCGGACGCCTGGTCGCCGTAGGTGACCTGCCCTCCCCCCAGGCCCGTGCCTACGCCGACGGCCCGCTCGACCTCTCCCCGTGAGGTCGTCCGCGTGAAGCCCTGGGGCGGTGGCCTGGCGGCGTCTCTACGAGACTCACCGCAGCCACGACTCTTGACCGGAAAGGGGTTGGCCATCGCCTTCTTCGAGGACGAATCCGAAGCATGTGCGGCTCGCTAGGGAATGGCTAGGGACGCACTTCCAGCGAGATGTGTGCGGACAGCGCGTCGAGGAAGTCGCGCGCGTCGAACATCTCGCCGGCCGAAGCGACACCGACGGTCCTGTTCCGTCCCGTGAGAATGCGGTCGACCGCTTCCACGGCGAGCGGCGCGGTGACCGCGTAGATGTCCTGTCCTCGCGCCACGGCGCGCCGCTCGACGCCGCCGGACACCAGGAACGCCGCGCGCCACGAGGAGCCGCACAGGTCGGCATGGGTGAGCACACCGCCGAGCACCGGCCCGCACACGGCGGCCAGACCCATCACCGGACCGCTGCTGCCCAGTGCCTTGGACATCTCGGGACCGGAGAACGTCGTCTTGATCAGGCCGATGGCCTGGGGAATGATCACCGCCGCCGCGGCTCCCTGCACCACGCGGAAGGCGATCAGAAGCCCCACCGTGGGCGCCTCGGCACCGGCGGCGGACGCGACCGTGAATCCGGTGACACCGATCACGAACAGCCGCTTGCGGCCGGCGATGTCACCCAACCGCCCGCCGGTGATCAGCAGTACCGCGAACGGCAGGGTGTACGCGGTGGTGAACCACTGGATGTCGGACACCGACCCGCCCAGGTCGGCGTGGATCTTCGGAGCGGCGACCTGCACGATGGTCGCGTGCAGCAGGTTCATCGCCTCACCGAGCAGCAGGGCGGTGAGCGCCGGCCACCGCCGTCGGTACGCCGTGGGAGTCGGCGTCAGCACGCGCTCAGCAGTCATCGGGGTTCCTCTCCACCGTCGTCGACACGCCGGTCCGGCCCCGGTCGGCGGGGCGTCGGGGGCCGACCACGACTCCGCGTGAGGGCGGGAGAAGGGGCGCTGCAGCCAGAGCCGGGAGATGGTGGATTCCTTCCATCGATGCCGTCCCCGATGTCGATTTCCCGCAACGCCGGGCCGAGGATGCGTTCCCCGGCCACCGTCGGTGTGCCAGGGCTGCACCGACGCGGCTGTGGTCAGCCCCGGCCGAACGCCCCCCCGGATCACTACGGCCAAGTGCAGCTCTCCCCTGCCGGTCTCGCGCCGGCTGGTCCACCTGCGGGGCGGCGGGGCGATCTTCTTCGACATCGAGATCGACCCCACCCTGCTCGGCGGCAACGCCAAAGCATTGCGACCGGTGCCGCGCCGCCGACAGGTCAGAGGATGTTCTGCAGCACGAGAAGCGCCACATCGTCGAGGCGCTGCCCGTTGGTGTCGGCCCTGCTGAGCACGGTGTCGATGAGCACGTCGAGATCTCCGAGGTCGGCCTCGGCGAGATCGTGCGCGAGGCGGGCGAGCGAGTCGTCGAGGTCCACGCCCGGTGCTTCGACGAGGCCGTCGGTGTACAGGGCCAGCAGTGTTCCCTCGACAAGCGGGATCTCGGTCAACGGGAAGGTGGCCGCGGGGTCGATCCCCAGGAGCGGTCCGGGCGGGACCTCCAGCGGCCCGGTCTTGCCGTCGGGAAGGCGCAGGATCGGTGGGGGGTGGCCGGCGCTGGCCAGGGTGATGCGGCGGCGGGAGAAGTCGAGATGGGCGTAGAGGCAGCTGGTGAACAGGTCGGGATCGAGGTCGGTCAGGAGCTCGTTGGCGCGCTGCAGGACCTGGTCCGGGGGCGTGCCGAGCGCCGCGTGGGCGTGGACGCCCGTGCGTACCTGGCCCATCAGGGCAGCGGCGGCGACGTTGTGGCCCTGGACGTCGCCGATGACGGCGGCGGCCGCGGTGTCGCCGAGGCGGATGAGGTCGTAGAAGTCTCCGCCGATGTCCATACCGCGGGTGGCCGGCAGGTAGCGGGCGGACACCCGCAGTCCGTCGATCGAGGGGAGGCTGCGGGGCAGCAGCGCCTGCTGGAGGCCGTGGGCGAGCTCGTGCTTGGTGTCGTAGAGGCGGGCGCGGTCGAATGCCTGGGCGATGAGACCCGCCAGGGAGGTCAGAACGGCTCGTTCCTCGGCCGGAAAGGTGTGGGGATGGTCGTACGACAGGACGCAGACGCCGACCGGTCGGCCGGAGATGATCAGCGGGAGGAAGGCCCAGGCCTGCTTCCCGCTGGCCGGCGGCGCGTCGGGATGGGTACGCCGCATCTCCTCCGCGTCGGCGAAGAACGCGGGCATTCCGGTGGTGAGGGCCTGACCCGCGGGGGTGAAGGTGGTGTCGAGGGGGAGCCCGTCCAGTCGTTCGATGGTGTGGTCGGCGTACCCGCGGTGGCCGGTGATCCGCAGTCGGCCCGCCTCGGCGGTGGACAGGACCAGCCCCTGGGCGCCGAAAGCGGGCATGATCTGGTCGGCGACCAGATCGACGACGTCCTGGACGCCGACGACCTCGGTCAGCGCGGCGGCGAGATGGGTGAGCTGATACAGCTGTCCCGCACGGGCCGGCATGGCCGGCGGACCGGACGGGGGCGAGGCCCGCTCGTGCACGCGGCTGGGCAGGATACGGGCGCTGATGCCGCTCTCGTCGGGGTACAGGTGAATCTCGAGCCACTGCTCCGGCGGACGGCACGCGGTGAAGGAAACGGGCTCCCGGCTGATGACCGCAGCACGGTAGCGGTCCTCGTAGAAGGGATCGTCGAGCCAGCGCAGGGACTGCCACGGCTGCGTCCCCAGCAGTCGCGCCGCCTCACGGCCCAGGAGGTCGGCGGCGCCGGAGCTGACGTAGGTGAAGCGGCCCTCCAGGTCCAGCGCGCAGCTTCCGCCGGGCAGCCGCTCGACGAAATCGGCGAGGGCCAGTTCCGGGGGCGCGTACCGGCGGCCGATTCCCACCGGCACTGCGCGCGGCCCTCCGGTGCGGGCGCCCGCGGCCTGCTCGGCGGTTTCCTCCAGCAGGCGGGCAAGACGCCGGCAACTGGACGTGATGTTGCCGCGCTCGCGCGGGGTCATGTGGGGCGGACGCGCTGCCGGCCACATCAACAGCAGGCACCCCCACTGCCGCACGCCGGTGACGGGCGCGGCGACCAGCGACATCGGGTAGGGAAGCACCATCGCGGTGCGCGGATAGGAGCGGGCCATCTCCTCCTGGCTGGCCACCCACACCATCCGCTCCTCGCGCACGGCCTCGGCGACCGGCGCCGGAGAGGCGAGCGGGACCTTCGCCCAGGGTGCGGCGAACTCGACCGGCGCCCCGCACACCGCGTCGAGACGCAGCAGCGGCCCGTCCGGCGCGAGCAGGTAGAGGGCGCCGATGGACGCGCCGGTACGGCGGACCGTCTCCGCCAACGCGGCATCCAGGGGGCCGGTGTCCGTACGCGGATCATCCGGACCGGTCAAAACCCTTCGCCGCCCATCTCCATCCTCACCGTCTGCCCAGAACCCATATTTTTTCACCTTTTACGGGGCATATACGGCTGTTGGCCTGGTCCGGTTCTGCGTGATCGTATGTGGCCTATCCGGTAGAGACAGGAGCCGCGGACCACGTGACCAGTCGTGTGACCCTCATTTCGCCTGCCCTGGGCCCGTCGATGCGCCAGGCGCGCTTCGACGACGGTAGGACCTCGCTCGACGACGACGGCGCGGCGCAGGCCCGCACGGCAGCCGGAACCATGCGCCCGGCCGTTCGCGTCGTCACCTCTCCCAGCGTGCGCTGCCGGGAGACCGCCACGGCACTCGGGCTGAGTGCGGACGACTCGCCGGACGAGCTCACGGGCCTGCGCGTGGGCCGCTGGCAGGGGCTCACCCTCGACGACGTGAGCCGGTCCGAGCCGGAGGCGGTCGCGCTGTGGCTCGGCGACCCGGACTCCGCGCCTCACGGCGGAGAGTCGGTGCGGGACCTGTGCCTGCGGATCGGGCAGTGGCTGGACACGGCGTCCCGCACGGACGGCCACACGATCGCCCTGGTGGAGCCCGACGTCGTACGGGCCGTGGTGGTGCACGTGCTGGGGGCGCCCCCGCGGGCCTTCTGGCGCGCGGACGTTCCTCCACTGACGGCGACCGAGATCACCGGACGCTCCGAACGCTGGAACCTGCGGCTCGGGCACCCGCTTCAGGCGACCAGATCCCGCTGACGGAGGGCCCTGGAGAGTGGTGCATTCCGTGGGCCCTCGCATCTGCGGCGGTTCGGTCAGTTGGGCGCGGCGACCGTCCGTCGGCCCGCGGCGGTGGCTGTCACGGGCTTGGGGTTGAGCAGGCGTTCGGCCAACTCGCCGAAGAGCAGGCCGAATCCGGTCCACAGCGTGAGCTGGATGGCCAGCGCGGAGAGCCGGAAGCGCCACAGCACGGTGGCCGGGAAGTCCTTCGGCACCTCGTTGACGGCGGGCAGGAACGCGTAGGCGAGCCCGATCACAAGGGCGAAGGCGGCCACCGCGATCACGGTCGCCCACCAGGTGCCCAGGCCGGGCGCGAGGCGCTTGCCCAGGATGGTCGCCGCGATCGCGATCAGGACGCTGAGCAGCATCATCAGGAAGTACAGGGCGGTCCGCCTGCCGATGGTGTCGGGGTCGCCGACGGCGGGCGGGTTGGCCGGGTACTTCAGGAACGGCACGACGTAGACCGCCAGCAGCGCGCTGCCGGACAACAGCAGCGCGATCGCCCGCGGACCGAAGCGGCCCATCCGGCCGAGCGCGAAACAGTAGGCCAGAGCGGCGACACCGCCGAACGCCACGCCGTAGACGAGGACGCCGGTGGCCAGGCCCGCGGTGGACTGCAGGGAGCGGGAGACGATCACCATCTCGTGCTCGTGGGAGTGGGCATCCTCGAAACCGATCGCCTTGTCGACGTTCGGTTCACCGAGGAAGTAGGCCACGACCAGGGCGAGCACGCCGGCGGCAAGGCCGGCGAGCATGCCCCGTACAAGAAGGTTCCGTACGGTTGCGGAATTCATGAGGGTGTCGGCGTCCCTTGCGTCAGTGGCAGGGGAAGCCGAGCAGATGACGGGCGTCGTGGACCCACTCGTGGACGTCCGAGCCGGAGACGACGGAGGTGGCGCCCTGCTCGGCGCCGACGAAGTACAGCAGGACCAGCATCAGGATGCCGAAGAAGACCGCCCACGGGACGATCGCGCCGATCGGCAGCTTGGCGGGGAGAGCGGGGGTGGTGGCGGTCGGCTGGGCGACATGCTGCGCCATGGCAGGGCCTCCTCTGGGAGTTCGCGTCCCATCTCGGTGGTGCACAGGACGACGGCTACGGGTCTGACTCGCCGCCACCTCCTGGGAGGCGGGGCACACAGTGGCGCGACCGTTCCGGATTCCCACCGGCTTCCGTCTTGCCGTCGTCGATATCCCGCCGACCGTACCGTGTGTCGAGGACCTGGCCAAGACCGCCCTGGCAGTTCGTTCAGTTCTGCCAGGGCAGCGTGAGGAACCCCTCCGCGCGGGCGCTCGCCAGGCCGATCCGGGGGATGTCACTGCTGCGAGCGAAGAGCAGGTAGCGCGGTTCCCAGATGGGGCGGTACTTGGCGTTCGCGCGGTACAAGGACTCGATCTGCCACCAGCGGGAGAAGAACGTGAGGGTGGCGTGCCAGAGGCGGAGCACCGGGCCCGCGCCGAGACGGGAGCCGCGTTCGAAGACCGAGCGGAACATCGCGAAGTTCAGGGAGACGCGCTGGATGCCCAGCTCGGCTCCTCTGAGGAGGAGTTCGACCACCATGAACTCCATCAGACCGTTCTCGCAGTCGCGATCGCGGCGCATCAGGTCGAGGGAGAGGCCGTGCTCGCCCCAGGGGACGAAGCTCAGCAGGGCCCGGGGGACGTCGTCCGCGTCGCGGCACACCAGCATCACGCAGCGGCCGTCCGACGGGTCGCCGAGGCGGCCGAGGGCCATGGAGAAGCCGCGTTCGGTGGCGCCGTCGCGCCAGCGGTCGGCAGCCTCGATGAGCGTCGCCATCTCTTCGGCCGGGATGTCCTGGTGGCGGCGGATCTGGACCGTGTAACCGGCCCGGCGCACCCGGTTGTGCGCCTGCCGTACGACGCGCATGGCGCGGCCTTCGAGGGTGAAGTCGGCGATGTCGACGATCGCCTCGTCGCCGAGTTCCAGGGCGTCCAGACCGTGGCGGGCGTAGATGGTGCCCGCCTCCTCGCTCGCGCCCATCACCGCGGGCGTCCAGGCGTGCTGGCGCGCTTCGGTCAGCCACGCGTCGATCGCGCCGGGCCAGGCCTCCGGGTCGCCGATCGGGTCACCGGACGCCAGGCTGACGCCGCCGACGACACGATAGGTGACGGCCGCCTTGCCGGTCGGGGAGAAGATCGCCGCCTTGTCGCGGCGCAGGGCGAAGTAGCCGAGGGAGTCGCGGGCTCCGTGCTTGTCGAGCAGGGCGTGGAGTCGTTCCTCGTCCTCGGGGCCGAGCAGTCGGCGGCCGCGCGGGGAGCGGAAAAGGGCGTACAGGACCAGGCAGAAAGCCGCCGCGAGCAGGATGTTGATGATGATGTCGGTCCAGCGGGGGGCGTGGACCGCGGTGACGGTGTCGGCGAGGGGGCCGACGCTCACGCCGCGCAGGAGGGCGTAGGCGATCTCGTCGGCGAGGGTGGCGCCGGGGAGTTTGTTCGTCGCGTGGACGAGGAGGGTGCCCAAGCCTCCGGTGACCGCCAGGCCGCCCACACCGACGGCCAGTGCCAGCTTCGGGTTGGAGGGGTCTCCCACGGCGTTGAACTCACGGCGGCTGATCAGCAGTGCGGCGACGAACAGGCCGGTCAGGGTGGCGGAGAGCCAGTTGAAGGCGTGGGCGCGGTACTCGTGCTGTGTGAGCGCGAGGACGTAGAGGGCGAACAGGGGGGCGGACAGGACGAGATTGACCACCCATGCGGCCCGCTTGCGGCGGCGCATCACCAGCACGAAGAAGATCGCCAGGGCTGCCGAGACCAGGCCCGCGGTGGCCAGGTACGGCGTGAAGAACTGCCCGGAGTGATGGGCGTGCTGCCGGTGCAGATGGAGGGTGATACGGCCGTTGTTGTGCTCGTTGACCTCCTGCCGGAACGGCAGGGACATCACCGCCGCTATGTTCAGTACGGCGATCAGCCGCAGGTACCAGACGGTGGCGTCTGCGGCCCGGCGGCGCAGCCGGCTCGGCTCGGTGCCCGGTGTGCGTTTCGCGGCGGAGGGACGCGTGGGTATCGGGGCCGACAGTTGTGAGGTCATGGTGGCCGATCACCTTGAAGGCGGAGGAGCGTACGGGGACGAAGGCTGACCTTACACTTTGTAGTGTATTCCGGGAGGCCGGTAGGGGGACCGGCCCGGGTACGGAAACGGTGTGAAGCGGGGGCGTGCGGCCTTACCGATGCACGGCCCCCTGCGAGAGGCGCGCCTGGTCGACCTGTTGGACACGGCCTTCCGGCGACTTCCGGAACCGGTCGCCGCGCCTCAGCGTTGGGGAGGAGGACGGCCCTCTCCTGCGCTGCCTCGGCGCATTGGAGTCCTTCTACCGCCACTTCCCCTGCGCTCCGGCAGCGAGACCAGCCCACCCGCCTCGTAACACTCATCCTCCCCTCGACAAGTAATGAGTGAAGGTCGCCGGGCGGAAGGACCGCCCGGTCTGTGCTCGATGAGTAAAGAGGGGCGGTCGCGTGCACGCAGCGAGAGATCCTGCCGCGTTCGAGGAGTTCTACCGGCGCCACATAGACGGTGTGGCCCGGTTCGTGGCACGGCGCATCACCGATCCACACCTGGTCGCGGATCTGACGGGCGACATCTTCCTGGCCGTCCTCGACTCCGCGGACTCCTACCGACCGGGCCGCGGCAGCGAGACGGCCTGGCTCTACGGCATCGCGCGCAACGTGGTGTCCGTCGAGTGGCGGCGGGCGGCCCGCGAGTCGCAGGCCACCAGCCGCATCGCGGGGCGCCGCCTCCTGGAGCCGGACGACGTCAGCCGGCTGGAGGAGCGCATCGACGCCGAAGCCGCCGCGCGCGAACACCGTGAGGCGTTGGCCGGACTCCCGGAGGGCGAGCGGGCGGTCATCGAACTCGTCGTCGTCGATCAGCTGACCACGGGAGAAGCCGCCACGGCCCTCGGCATAGGCCCGGTCGCGGTGCGCGTACGACTGCACCGCGCCCGCAAGACGCTGCGCGCCGCCGCCAAGCGCGCCCGGCAGCCGGACGGTACATCCGGCTCGGACACCACAACACTTTCGTACCTCAGGGGAAACGCATGAACGCCATGTTCGAGGACCGGCTGTTGGACGAACTCAAGCGTGAGGTGGTGCTGCGGGCGGCCACGGCCGGACCGGCGGCCACCGCGCACCGCCGCGTGGTGACCCCGCGCCGTGCCGCTTTGGCTCTGGCCGCCTGCGGCGCGGCGGCGGCCCTAGCAGTGGCCCTGCCCGGATCGGGGACCGCACCGGCCTACGCGGTCGACACGCACCCCGACGGTACCGTCACCCTGACCCTGGAGGACATCACGCTCAGCGGACCGCAACAGCGCGACCTGGTACGGGAGTTGACCAAGGCAGGAGTGTACGCCCAGGTCAACGAAGTGCCCACGGGCAAGCGCTGTGCGACGCCCGTGAGCGAGCTTGCCGGCAACCAGATCATCAGGGCCGATCCCGGTCCCGGTGCGCCGAAGGACACTCAGAAGTCCGAGCCGTGGCACCACACCCTGCGCCGTGGCGACACGGTACGGATCGAGAACACCCCGCACGGAGCCGCCTACACCTTCCTCAAGGGCAAGGCGTCCCCTTGCGAGCTGGAACCGATCGACTGACCCCACGGGGCGATTCCGCGCAGCAGGCACAGGCCGAAGCGCCAGTTGTCCCGGCCTGTTGAACAGCCAGGCCGGGACAACACCATGCCGCTGCACCGAGGCTGCGTCAGTGGTCGCCGAGGAGCTTGGCGACTTCCTGGGCCCGTGGGGAGTCCAGCGCCGTGTAGAGCGTCAGGGCTTCGCGGAGGTGGGTGACTTCTCCGGCCACGTCCTCACCTGCTCGCAGCACGGCGGCCGTACCGACGTGGGCGCGGGCCTGTTCTTCCTGCTCCTCGATCTCGCGCGCCACCTCGAGGGCCTGTGCGTGGGCGTCGAGGGCCTCGGCGGGGCGTCCGAGGCCGTGCAGGGCCTCGCCCAGGCCGTTGAGGGCGCCGGTCTCGCCGTAACGCTCGCCGATCCGGCGGAACAGCTCCAGGGCCTCGCGCTGATGCCCGGCCGCTTCCGCGTGCCGGCCCAGGCCGCCGAGCGCGTTTCCGAGGTTGGACAGCGCGTGCCCTGTTCCCGAGGTGTTCCCCAGCCGTCGGAACAGGGTCAGGGCACGCTCCAGGTGCCCCGCCGCCGCCGTGTGGTCGCCCAGCCGCACGAGCAGGATGCCGAGGTTACCGAGGGCACTCGCCTCTCCGAAGGGGTGGTCCATGGACCGGTACAACGCCAGGGCGCGCTTGTATCGTTCGACCGCGGCGGTGAAGTCCTCGACCAACTCCAGGACGATACCGAGGTTGTTCAGCACGTCGGCCTCACCCTGCGCGTCGCCGACCGAGCGGAAGAGCACGACAGCCCGCTCGTGCTGCTCGGCGGCCTCCCGGTAACGGCCGCGCAGTTCGAGGAGGACTCCGACGTTCGTCAGATGGCGTGCCTCGCCCGCCGTGTAGCCGCTACGGCGGCACAGCGCGAGCGCGGTGTCATGGAGGTGCTGGGCGCTGTCGTAATCGCCGATTCGGCGGTGGACGGCGCCGAGGCAGGCCAGGACGTCGGCCTCCCCGCGGGTGTCCCCCACCGAGCGTGCGGCTCGTAGCGCATGGGTGTGGACGGTCAGCGCGTCCGTGTAGTGGCCGGTGCGTTCGTAATGGCGGTGCAGTGTGGTGGCGATGCGCACGGTGTGGCGGGACGGGCCGGGTTCCTCGGTGCGCGAGCACAGCGCGACCAGGGTGGGCTGCGCGGCGGCGAGCCAGGCCCGGGCCTCCTCCGCGGTCCGCAGCGGCGGCAGACCGGTGGCGGGTCGTTCGACGTCCGGACGCAAGTGGCGTTCCGCGGGATAGAGGACGTCCATGGCCGCCGCGGACGCCGCCAGGCAGTGGTCGAGCAGCCGGGTCAGGGCGGCGTCCCGCTCGGTTTCCGGATCGTGCTGGGCGGCCAGTTCCGCCGCGTACACCCGCAGCAGGTCGTGCATTCCGTACCGACCGCCGATGGTGCGGTTCACCAGGTGGGCGCGGACGAGTCCGTCGAGGGCCCGTCGTACGGCGTCCACGGACTCTCCGGCCAGCGCGGCCAGGTCGTGGAGGTCGGCGTCGGGCCCTGGGTGCAGACCCAGCAGTCTGAACAGCCGGGCCGGCAGGTCGGCGAGTCGGGCGTAGGACCAGGAGAACACGGCCCGTACGGCGGCCCGGGGATCGTCGCCCGAGTCCAGCAGGTCCAGCCGCCGCTGGTGGTCGTGGAGTTCGGCCACCAGGTGGGCGAGCGGCTCGGCGGGCCGGGACAGCACCAGCTCCGCCGCCACCCGCAGGGCCAGGGGCAGGCGTGCGCACTGCTGCGCGAGATCCTCGGCACTGGCGCGCTCCGCGTCGACGCGCTCGCCGGTCAACGCGCGCAGCAGGGCGAGGGAGTCGGTCAGGTCCAGCGCGTCGAGCACCACGCGGTGCGCGCCGTGCACGGCGACGAGCGCGCTCAGCGAGTCCCGGCTCGTGATCAGCACCCGGCAGTTCGGGCTGCCCGGCAGGAGCGGTCTTACCTGCGCGGCTGACGCGGCGTTGTCGAGGATCACCAGCAGCCGCCGGCCGTCGAGAGCCGTCCGATAGCGCGCTGCGCGGTCCTCCAGGCGCAGCGGGATCTCCTGCAAGGGCACACCGAGGGCGGTGAGGAAGCCGACGAGGGCCTGGGCCGCGGACAGCGGGGTCTGCGGATCGTAGCCCCTGAGGTCGACGTACAACTGTCCGTCGGGAAATGCCTCTCTGGACTGGTGTGCCCAGTGCACGGCGAGCGCGGTCTTGCCGACTCCCGCGGTGCCGGAGACGGCGGAGACGACCGCCGCCGTGGCCCCTTCGCCGCCGTCGGCCGGTACCAGGGCCCGGGTCAGGTCGGTGAGCTGTTCGTCCCGCCCGATGAAGGGCCGGACGTTCATGGGGAGTTGGGCGGGAACGGGAGGCGCGGTCTGCTGAGAGGCGGGCCGTTGCTGCGGTGGCGGCGCGGCACCGGTGGACAACTCCTCATACAGACAGCGGAGTTCGGGCCCGGGCTGCAGGTTGAGCTCGTCGGCCAGGTGTTCACGGATCCCGGTGTAGACGTGCAGGGCGTCGGCGGCCGAGCCGGCGTCCGCCAGCGATCTCATCAGGAGCGCGGCCAGTTGCTCGTTCAGGGGATGGTCGGCCAGCAGGGGCCGCAGCAGTTCAGGCACCCTCTCCGGGCTGCGCCGACGCAGACAGGCCCGTGCCCAGGCCAGTGCCGCTTCGATACGCTCCTGGTCCCAGCCGGTACGTATCCGTTCGGCCCAGGCGCCGGACAGCCCCTCCAGCGGCACGCCCCTCCACAGCCGCAGCGCCTCTTCCAGCAGTCCGGTGCGCTCGGCGTCCGGGCAGGCCGGCCCACGCCCGCGCGCGACGAGGGAACGGAACCGCCTCAGGTCGACCGCGTCCTCGTCCGCCTCCAGGACGTACCCGCCGGACACCTTGCCCAGGCGGATCGACGGCTGCCCCGCCGCCCCGGCGTCCTCACCGGCCGCGGCTTCCTCCAGGAGCCTGCGTAAGCGGCTGATGTGCGAGTAGACGACCGACCGCGCACCGTCGGGCGGATCGCCGTCCCACAGGCGGTCGACCAGCGTCTCCATGGACACCGGGCGCCCGCAGTCCGCCGCGAGCGCGGCGAGGACCGCTCGCCGCCGGGGCTGCCCCAGGTCCAGCGCCCCCCGCTCGAGGCGCAGTTCCAATGGGCCGAGCACAAGGAGCTTCAACAATCCTCCGTCACAAGGTTTTCGCAAGACGACATCCAGATCCTCACATTAACGGTCGTCGCACAGACGGCCGGGCCAACAGCTGTACGTGGCAGAGATCGTGACGAGGAGTCAGTCAATGAAGGTTCGCAACTGGGCCGCTTCGGTGACCGTCCTGGTCCTCGCCGCGTCGGGTACCGCGCTCGCCACGCCCGCGAACGCCGCGGGATGTTACGGATCCTCCTGCGAGGGCAAGGACCCGGCCGCGTACTGCCAGAGCGACGCCATCACGCCGTCCAACGGCGCTCACTGGCTCGGTCCCGCCTATCTGGAACTGCGCTACAGCCCGAGCTGCCGGGCGGCCTGGGCACGCATCTCCCGCGCGCCCTACGTCCCGCAGGACCAGTCCAAGCCGTGGGCGATCGTCCATCGCACCAGCGACGGCAAGGAGTACCCCTGCTCCGTGCCCAATGGCTCGACGAGCTGCTACACCAAGATGGTCAACGACATCGATGTGAAGTCGCTCGCGAAGGGCGGGTACGACGGCGGCGCGCAGGTCTGGACGGGATCGACCGGGTCCTACTGACCCTGCGAGTGCGGTGAGGCGCCGGCCCGCTGAGCGAGCCGGCCCCGTCGCCGACGAGGCGGTGCATGGGCCGAGCGGACGGGGGTCGCGCTGCCCATGCACCGCCCTGTCCGTCTCAGGGGAACCATGCGGTGATGCGCGGCGGCGAAGAGGCAGATTCGAGCAGTTCGGGAGCTTGACGACGTCACGGGGAGCCGTCGGTGCTGTGGTCCATGGCCCCGCGATGGCCGGACTCGTCCTGGGTACGCTTTGAACTCGCCCGCCGTCCCGGTCATCACGCGATGCCGTGCGCAAGGAGGCTCTCGGCGGTCTCGGCGATGGTGTCCTCGATCGGGCGGGCCCGCCACCCCAGGAGTCGCTCGGCCTTGGCGCCGGTGGCGTTGAGATCGCGGCCGAGCTGGTGCCTGAGCAGTCGCAGTTCCGGGTTGACGACGCCCAGCGCGCGGGCGAGCCAGACGGGCAGTTCGCGGGTCGGGGCCTTCGCGGCGCGCTCGCCGAGGCGGTCGCGCAGTATGCGGGCTATCTCGACGACGCGGAGGCTGTGTCCGGCGACGGCAAGGAAGCGTTCCCCGGCGGCTGCCGGATCGGTCATCGCGCGCATGTGCAGGTCGGCGACGTCGCGCACGTCCACGTAGCCCATCGCGAAGGGCGGGCACGCCGGGACCCGTCCCTCGAGCATTCTGCGCACCAGACGCAGGGACGGCGGGTCGTCGGGGCCGAGCAGGGGACCGAAGACACCCACGGGATGCACGGCCGCCATCTCCAGACCATCACCTTCCTCCTCGACGAACCGCCAGGCGGCACGTTCGGCCAGGGTCTTGGAGCGCTGGTAGGGCGGGATGTCGCTGTCGAGGTCGGTCCAGTCCTCCTCGGTGAACGGGGTCGAGCGCGGGGGGTGCCCGACCCCGATGGCGCCGAAGGCGCTCGTGAGGACGACCCGGCGGACCTTGGCGTCGCGGGCGGCGCGCAGCACGCGTACGACGCCCTCCCGTGCCGGGACGACCAGGTCGTCGTCGTTCGCCGGGGTCTGCCGCAGGGTCGGGGAGGCGACGTGCAGGACGTAGTCGCAGTCGGCGACGGCGTCGTCCCAGCCCTCGGTGTGTTCGAGGTCGGCGCGTACGACCGTGAGGCGGTCGTCGTCGAACGGCCCGGCCGCGTGGAGCCAGGAGCGCAGTGCCGGTTCACGCCGCAGGTCGCGGACCGTGGTGCGTACGGTGTGTCCGGCTTCGAGCAGGGTCAGGGCACACCAGCTGCCGATGAATCCTGTTCCTCCGGTGACCAGTACCGATGTCATCTGTGTCTCCTCGGCTCGCGACGTTGTAGAGGGGTGAGTACTGCGGGTCCTGCCAGGGGGCGGCGGTGATGAGCTCGGCGGGCCAGGACACGGGCGGGCCGAGGAGGGTGAGGAGGGCTCCGGCGTCGGCGGCAGCGCCGGAGCGGACGATGGGCCTCATGCCAGGGCCATTCCGGGGACACGCCGGCGGATGGCCTCCATCTCGGCTTCGTCCGAGACGCCCTGCCAGTCGTTCCGCGGCGTGTACGGGGCCTCCAGGGCGCGCATGTCGTCGTCGGTGAGCTCGACTTCCAGGGAGGCCACGGCCTCGTCGATCTGCCGGATCGAGCCGGCGCCGACGAGCGGTGCGGTGACGACCGGTCGGTGTCGCAGCCAGGCGAGCGCGATCTGTGCGCGGCTGACGCCGTGAGTCTGTGCCACCTGGCCCACCGCGTCGACGATCGCCTTGTTGGATACCTCCTGTTCGGGCGAGTAGAGGAGGTCCGCGTACGCGCCGTCCGTCTCGGAGCGTGCCGTGGCGCGGGCGTCGTCCCACGCGCGGGCCAGGCGTCCGCGCGCCAGGGGCGACCAGATGACCGTGCCGACACCTTCGTCCAGGCACAGCGGGATCATCTCGCGCTCTTCCTCGCGGGCGAGGAGGTTGTAGTGGTTCTGCATCGACACGAAGCGCGCCCAGCCGTTCTGCTTCTGCAGGTGCAGGGCCTTGGCGAACTCCCATGCGTGCATGGACGAGGCACCGAGGTAGCGGACCTTGCCGGCCTTCACGAGGTCGTTGAGTGCTTCGAGCGTCTCCTCCCAGGGCGTGGAGTGGTCGTTGCGGTGGATCTGGTAGAGGTCGATGTAGTCGGTTCCCAGACGGCGCAGGGAGTGGTCGACCTCCGTCATGATCGCTTTGCGCGACAGTCCCCGTCCGTTCGGGCCGAGGCGCATCGGGTGGCGCAGCTTGGTGGCGACGACCACGGCGTCGCGGTCGGCGTAGTCCTTCAGCGCACGGCCGAGAATTTCCTCGCTGGAACCGTTGGAGTACATGTTCGCGGTGTCGAAGAAGTTGATCCCCGCCTCCACCGCGTGCCGGATGAGCGGTCGGGCATCCTGCTCGCCCTTCGACCAGACGGGGTGCCCGCGGTCGGGCTCGCCGTAGGTCATCGCGCCGATCGCTATCGGTGACACGTCCATGCCTGTGGTGCCGAGCTTGATGTAGTGCATGACGCCCCTCTAAAGTAAGTGGAGAGCTCTCCGAATACCGTAGTGGAGAGTTCTCCACTTAGCAAGGTGAGGTCCCGTGGTCCGTTCAGACGCTCGCGAGAACCGGGCACGCATCCTCGCGGCCGCCCGCGAGGCGTTCAGCGAGGACGGCAACGCCTCGATGAACCAGGTGGCCCAGCGCGCCGGAGTGGGGGCGGGCACGCTGTACCGCAACTTCCCGACCCGCGAGGCCCTGGTCCTGGCCGTCTACCAGGACGAGGTCGCACGCATCACCGGCACCGTGCCGGACCTGCTGGCCGAGCTGCCGCCACTGGAAGCGCTGCGCCACTGGACGACCGACCTGGTCGAAGCCATGCGCAAGAAGCACGGCCTGGGTGACGCCCTCAGCGCCGGGGCGCACCAGGCGATCGCCGAGGAGAGCTACGGCCCCGTCATCGCCGCCCTCACCCAACTCCTGGACGCCGGCAAGAAGGACGGCGCCATCCGCCAGGACGCCGACCCCGGCGATTTCCTCCAACTCACCGGGGCACTGTGGCGCGCCGCGTCCACCCCTGAAGACCGCGCCCCCCACATGCTCGGGCTCATCCTCGACGGCCTGAGCACGCACCGGTAGGCACCCACACACGACAGCGCCCGCCCTGTGGAACCGTGCCACCAGGACGTGAACGCGCGGACGCGGCGCGACAGACTGCCGTTTTGCCGGACCGGCAACAGAAGTGGCAGGCCAGGACCCGGTTGGGCGACGGTGGGTCCGTGACCGACAACGACATCGCAGAAGCACCATCCGCGTCCGACGCCCCCTGGCCTGCCGACGGATATCTCGGGGACCCGGCGGTGCGGGCGGAATGGGACAACCGGTACTCGGACCGGCAGCAGTTGTGGAGCGGCCGGCCCAACGGTGCGCTCGTGGCCGAGGTCGCGGGTCTCACCCCCGGCCGGGTACTCGACGTCGGCTGCGGGGAGGGCGCGGACGCCGTCTGGCTCGCGCGCCGCGGCTGGGAGGTGACCGCGCTCGAGGTCTCCGGCGTGGCACTGCAGCGGGCGGCCGGGCACGCACGGGACGCCGGCCTCGCCGTTCACTGGGTGCACGCCGCGCTGACCGACGCGATGCTCCCGCGGGCCTCCTTCGACCTGGTTTCGGCGCAGTACCCGGCCCTGCTGCGCACCCCTGACGCCGCGGCGGAGCGAGCACTGCTCGCCGCCGTCGCGCCGGGCGGCATTCTGCTGGTCGTGCACCACGCGGGGATGGAGACCCAGCAGGACCACGAAAGCGGCTTCGACCCGGCTGACTACGTGTGGCCCTCGATGGTCGTCGACCTCCTCGACGACGACTGGGAGGTGGAGGTGCACGAGCAGCGGCCCCGTGTGGTGCCCGACGGCGGCGCCGGCGCGCACCACACCGACGATCTGGTGCTGCGCGTACGCCGGCTGCGCTGAGCCGGGTACGTCAGTCGCTCAGCCGCCGCTCTTGCGCCGGAACGACCGCTGGTGCGCGGCCGGGCCGTGCGCGCCGCGGATCTTCGACGTGTCGCCGTTCGTGGCGGCGTCAGCGGAGTCCGCCTGCGCACCGCGCTTGCGTGCCAGGGCCTCGCGGAACTTGCGCTTGATGTCGTCCTGGCCGTCGCCTGCGGGAGCAGGAGCGGACGTCTCGGCGTCAGCCGGCTCCGAACCTTGCTGGGATGCGGACTCTGCGGTCATCGTGTCCTCCTGAGGCTCGGGCTGTTGCGAGCACAGCTTGCCATGCCGGGAGGGTGCGCGGCGCCGGCGACGGCTCCGGGACGCTCAGCCGGGCAGCGGTTGTTCGGCCCAGATGGTCTTGCCGGTGGACGTGTGGCGGCTGCCCCAGCGCTCGGCCACCTGCGCAACGAGCAGCAGTCCGCGTCCGCCCTCGTCGAAGACCCGGGCCCGCCGCAGATGAGGCGCGGTGCTGCTGGAGTCGGAGACTTCGCAGATCAGTACGTCGGCTCGGATCAGCCGTAGCTCGATGGGCTCGCTGCCGTAGCGGATGGCGTTGGTGACCAGTTCGCTGACGATCAGCTCGGTGGAGAAGTCGAGTTCGGCAAGGCCCCAGGCGGTCAGCTGTTCGCTCGCCATCCGGCGGGCGCCGGCCACGGCGGCGGGGTCGGCGGGCAGCTGCCAGGTGCGGACCCGGTCCGTCCCGAGTCCGGAGGTGCGGGCCAGCAGCAGGACGATGTCGTCGGCCGGCGGGTCGGGCCGTACCTTGCGCATCACCTCGTCGCAGGTTTCCTCCAGGTCGGCGGCCGGGCGGCGCAGTGCCTCGGTCAGCAGCTCCAGTCCTACGTCGAGGTCGCGACCGGGGGTCTCGATCAGGCCGTCGGTGTAGAAGGCGAGGACGCTTCCCTCGCTCATGTCGATCCGGGCGGCCTCGAAGGGCAGTCCGCCCAGGCCGAGCGGTGGCCCGGCGGGCAGGTCCAGGAGCTGTACGGTGCCGTCGGCTGTGACCAGGACGGGTGGCGGGTGTCCGGCCCGGGCCAGATCGCAGACGCCGGCGACGGGGTCGTAGACGGCGTAGAGGCAGGTGGCACCGACCTCTCCCGAGGCCCCGTCGGTGTCGCGTCGCGCGTCGGGGCCTTCCTCCCGGTCGAGGCGGATGACCAGGTCGTCCAGCCGGGTGAGCAGTTCGTCGGGCGCGAAGTCGGCGTCCGCGAGGGTCCGTACCGCGGTGCGCAGGCGGCCCATGGTGGCAGAGGCGTGCACGCCGTGGCCCACGACGTCCCCGACCACCAGCGCGGCCCGCCCGCCGGACAGCGCGATGACATCGAACCAGTCGCCGCCGATCTCCTCCCCCGAACCGGCGGGAAAGTACCGGTAGGCGAGGTCCATGGCCTCGGCGCGGGGCAGCCTCGCGGGCAGGAGGCTGCGCTGGAGGGCGAGCGCGGTGCGGCGTTCGCGGGTGTAGCGGCGGGCGTTGTCGATGCTCACCGCGGCCCGGGCGGCGATCTCCTCGGCGAGCAGCAGATCGTCCTCGCCGAACGTGTCCGCCGTCCGGTGCCGCAGCAGGTGCATCACGCCCAGGGTGATGCCCCGTGCGCGCAGCGGCACCATCATCACCGAGTGCATTTTGAACCGGCGCATGCTCTCGGCGCGGGCCGGGGAGCCCGTCGTCCACTCGCGCAGCTTCGGGTCACTCGCACGGTAGTAGGCGCCCTGGCCGGTGATGAGGGCCTGTGCCGGTGGTGTTCCGGGAGGGTAGAAATCGACGTCGCCCGCCCGGACCACGGATTCCGGGCACCCGGAGAGCACCGACCGCTGTGCGGTCCGGCGGCACTGCACCGGTGCGTCAGGCGGTATCGGCTGCGGCTCGTGTCCCTGGACGACCGACTCCAGCAGGTCGACGGTGACGAAGTCGGCGAATCCGTCCACCGCCACCTCGGCCAGCTCTTCGGCTGTCCGGGTCACGTCCAGGGTGCTGCCGACGCGGGCGCCGGCCTCGTTCAGCACCGCCAGACGGCGTCGGGCCCAGTACTGCTCGGTGATGTCGATCACCACGGCCGACACCCCGAGCACCTCGCCCGCCCGGTCCTTGAGGGGGGAGAGATAGACCGACCAGGCGTGATCGCGGACCTCGCCGGAGGCCCGGAACGGCTGCTCCTCGCGGAAGATCAGCTTGCCGGTGCGCACGACCTGGCGCTGGAGGCGGTCGATCTCGTCCAGGGGCGGGGCGGGGTAGATCTCCCACAGGGTCAGGCCCCTCATCTCCTCCTGTGTGAGTCCCATGGCCCGGCTCATCACCTGGTTGCAGGCCACGAACCGGGCCTCGCGGTCGTAGACGGCCACGGGCAGGGGGAGCTGGGCGAGCGTGAGGTCCCACAGTTCGGCCGTCTCCGCGTCGGCCGGCGCGACGGGGTACGTCGTCGCCGCCGGGGCGACGACCCAGGGGGTTCCGTCGGCGGAGTGTGCCAGCGGCAAGCCCCGCAGCTGCACCTTGACGCGGTCTCCGTCGCGTTTGTGCAGCGCCAGATCGCTCGTCCACGGTTCCCCTGCGGCCATGCGGCGGCGCATCGCGAAAGGCAGCTTCGCGGCGAGCAGGGAGGCGGCGGGACGGCCGACGACCTCCTCGGCCTCGTACCCGAGCAGTCTGCTCGCTCCGGCGCTCCAGGCCATGACGGCCCCGCGGGCGTCGATGACGACGGCGAAGTCCTCGGGCGTTCCCGAGTCCCTCGCCGCTGCGCTCGTGTCGGGTTCCTGGTCCATGGGCGGTGTCCGGCATCGTTCCTCTCGCGCCGCAGCACGAACAGCACCGCGGCTCGGCGCTACGTCACCGATGACGGGCACTGCCTCCAGCATCCCGCCAAGGCACCCCGTGCTCAACCCGCCCGACGTAGGCGGCGGACCGTCGGGGAAGGACATCACCCCGAGCCTGTGCGTGACGACGGCGCTGAGGGCGTGCGCGTCTTCGCGGGCAACCCCATGACGGCGACCGTCCGCACAGTGCGTCACCAGGCCTGATCCCGAGGTCGTGACGTGTCGTCAACTGGCCTGCCCTCGTGCCGGTTTCACGCTGGCCCCTGCCGTCTCGACCGTGTGCTTCCGACCCATTGTGTTGCTCCTTGCGCGGCTCTACTGTTCGACTTTGCCTGAGTCTGTTTGATGCTGATTGCTCAGGCGGTATGGAGGCCGCAGTGCGGAGTAATCGAATCGGTTCAAGAGCTGCGAGACCCGGCCGCGGCCGGTGGTGGAAGGCGGTCCTCTCGACCGCGGCGACCATCGCCCTGGCCGCGGGACTGACCGCGCCCGCCGTGGCGCAGGACAGTGGCGGGAAGGCGATGGCCACCGCCCCTGCCGCCGGTCCGCAGGCACACACCGTGAGTCTTGACGGCTACTCGTTCCTCGTCGACGGAAAGCGCACCTACCTGTGGTCCGGCGAGTTCCACTACTTCCGGCTCCCGAGCCCGGACCTGTGGCGGGACATCTTCCAGAAGATGAAGGCCGCCGGCTTCAACTCCACCTCGCTGTACTTCGACTGGGGCTACCACTCCCCCAAGCCGGGTGTGTACGACTTCAGCGGGGTGCGCGATGTCGACAAGCTGCTCGACATGGCCCAGGAGGCCGGGCTCTACGTCATCGCACGCCCGGCGCCGTACATCAACGCGGAGGTCGACAGCGGCGGTCTGCCCGGCTGGCTGACCACCAAGGCCGGGAACAACCGCAGCGACGACCCGCGGTTCCTGAAGTACGCGGACGAATGGCTGACGCAGATCGACCGGATCATCGCCCGCCACCAGCTGACCAACGGCACCGGCTCGGTCATCGCCTACCAGGTCGAGAACGAGTACTACAACGGCTCCGCCGCCGCCCGCTCCTACATGCAGCACCTGGAGGACAAGGCCCGCGCCGACGGCATCACCGTGCCGCTGACCGGCAACAACAACGGCACCTTCAACTCCGGTGCCGGCGCCCTGGACGTCGACGGCCCGGACTCCTACCCGCAGGGCTTCGACTGCTCCAACCCCACGAAGTGGAACGGCGTCCCCGACATCAGCTACGACCACCCGGCCGGCAAGCCGCTGTACTCCCCGGAGTTCCAGGGCGGCGCCTTCGACCCCTGGGGCGGGCCGGGCTACGACAAGTGCGCCCAGCTGATCAACGACCAGTTCGCCAACGTGTTCTACAAGCAGAACATAGCCGTCGGCGCCACCGCGCAGAGCTTCTACATGACCTACGGCGGCACCAACTGGGGCTGGCTGGGCATGCCGGAGAACTACACGTCGTACGACTACGGAGCGGCGATCCGTGAGACCCGCCAGCTCGACCCCAAGTACGACGAGGACAAGCTGATCGGGTACTTCACCCAGTCGGTCGCACCGCTGACCAAGACCGAGGCGATCAGGACCACGCCGCCGGACGACTCCGCGGTCGTCGACACGGCCCGGATGAACCCCGACACCAAGACGCAGTTCCATGTGCTGCGGCACGGGAACTCCACGTCCACGGCGGTCGACACGACCCACATCTCGCTGGACTTCAACGCCCAGCCGGCCGCGGACACCACCTACACCTGGGACGATGCCGACTCCGCGCTTCAGTACACCGGTTCGTGGTCGCACGTCGCCAACCAGAGCTACACCGGGGGCGACTACAAGCACACCGAGTCGTTCTCCAACAAGGCCGGCGACTCCCTCACCGTCCCCTTCGACGGCACCGCGATCCGCTGGATCGGGTCGAAGACCAACAACCACGGCTACGCCGACGTCTACCTCGACGGCACCAAGGTGGCGACGGTCGACGACTCCGGCGGCGAGAACCAGGCCGTGATCTTCCAGAAGACCGGTCTGCCCGCCGGATCGCACACCCTGAAGATCGTCGTCGCCGGCAGCCACAGCTCGGCCTCCACCGACAACTACGTGGCCATCGACGCCATCGACGTACCGACGGGCACCGCAGCCGCTCAGCCGACCTACCCGGTCGTGCCCCAGCAGCCGGGCACCGCGATCACGCTCGACGGCCGGGACTCCCACGTGATCGTCGCCCACTATCAGCTCGGGCACGCGCAGCTGCAGTACTCCACCTCCGAGATCATGACCAGTGCGGCCATCGGCGACCGCGATGTCGCCGTGCTCTACGGCGACCCGGGCAGCGACGGAGAGACCGTGCTGCGCTACTCCTCCAGGCCCACCGTGACCACCAGCGGCGGCACGGCCACCACCACCTGGGACGAGGCCACCGGTGACCTGCGCCTGAACTACACCCACAAGGGCCTGATCCGCATCAGCATCAGCGGCGGCGGAAAGCCCCCGCTGCTCCTGCTCGTCGGCGACAAGGCCACGGCCAAGACGTTCTGGCGCCAGAACACGGCCAACGGACCGGTACTCGTCCGCGGCACCCATCTGCTGCGCACCGCGACCAGCCTCGGCGGCGGCCGCACCGTGGCGCTGACCGGCGACAACGCCGACGACAAGAACATCGAGGTGTTCACCTCCGCCACCCACGTCACCTGGAACGGCAGGGAACTGAAGACCAAGGCCACCGACACCGGAAGCCTCACCGGGAAGATCCCGGTGGCCGCCGCGGTACACCTGCCGGACCTGACGAACTGGAAGCACACCGAGGAGTCCCCCGAAGCGGCCCCCGCCTTCGACGACTCCAGCTGGCAGGTGGCCGACAAGACCACCACCAACAGCGTCTCCGGCGTCAACTCGCTGCCCGTCCTCTACGCCGACGACTACGGCTTCCACACCGGCAACACCTGGTACCGCGGCCGCTTCCACGCCACCGGCAAGGAAACCGGCATCCACCTGGTGTCGGACTCAGGCGGCGGCGCGCAGGCCTTCTCCGCCTGGCTGAACGGCACCTTCCTGGGCAGCTCCACCACCGGCAGCGCCGACTTCACCTTCCCGGACGGTTCGGTGAGGTCCCACGGCGACAACGTCCTCTCCGTGCTCACCGTGAACATGGGACACGAGGAGGACTACAACTCCACCAACGGCAACAAGACCGCACGCGGCCTGACCAGCGCATCCCTCGTCGGAGCACCCCTGACCTCCGTCACCTGGCGGCTGCAGGGCGTACGCGGCGGCGAGGACCCGCAGGACACGGTGCGCGGACCGCTCTCGACGGGCGGCCTGTACGGCGAGCGGGCCGGCTGGTCCCTGCCGGGCTACCCGGACAAGAACTGGGACCGGGTCTCCCTGCCGGCCACCGACACCCGTCCCGGGGTCTCCTGGTACCGGACCGACGTCGGCCTCGACCTGCCGCACGGCCAGGACACCTCCCTCGGGCTGACGTTCACCGACGACCCGTCACGCAAGTACCGTGCGACGATCTTCGTGAACGGCTGGCAGGTCGGCAATTACGTCAACTACCTCGGCCCGCAGCACACCTTCCCCGTACCCAACGGAATCCTCAATCCCAACGGCCGCAACAGCATCGCCATCGCCGTGTGGAACCTGGACGGCAGCACCGGCGGGCTCGGCAAGGTGTCACTCACCGACTACGGCAGCTACGCCTCGTCGCTGCGCGTCGCACAGAACGACAGCCCGCGCTACGACGCCCGTACGTACGCGATGCCGAGGCGTCCGGGAGCGGACGTCACCCTGAACGTGCCCGACACCGCTCAGCCGGCCCAGGCCTTCACGGCCGAGGCGACGGTACGGGTACCGAAGGACCGGTCGTCCGCGTCCGAGCTGACGGGCTCGCTCGCCGCGCCCGACGGCTGGAGTGTCAGCGCCACGAGCCCCACGTCCGTCAAGCGTGTACCACCGGGCGGATCGGCCACCTTCACCTGGAAGGTCCAGCCACCGACCGGGACGCTGCCGTCCGCCTCGGCGATCACGGCGACGGTGCACTACCGGCAGAACGGACGCCAGGCCGTCGGCGGTGACGAGCGGATCGTCGGCGGAATCCCGCCCGCCCCGCCGTCCGGCAAGAGCGCGGTGAGCGACCTGACGTTCCTGTCGTCCACCAACGGCTGGGGTCCGGTGGAACGCGACAGCAGCGTCGGCGAGCAGGCGGCCGGCGACGGCCGACCGATCACCATCGCCGCAGCCGGCTACACCAAGGGTCTGGGCACCAACTCGGTCAGCGACGTCCAGCTCTATCTCGCCGGCAACTGCTCCCGGTTCACGGCGGACGTCGGGGTCGACGACGAGACCGGCGGCGCGGGAACGGTGACATTCTCCGTGATCGCCGACGGCAAGACGTTGGTGACGACGCCGACGATCCGCGGCAAACAGGCCGCGGTGCCCATCGACGTCGACGTCAGCGGCGCCCAGGTGATCGACCTCAGGGTCGGTGACGCCGGAGACGGAAACGGCAACGACCACGGTGACTGGGCGATGCCGACCCTGACCTGCGACTAGCGCGCAGCCGCTTCCCGGGCGCCGGCCCGGGAAGCGGCCCGGCCAGCGCACGACGGCACGACCGGTGCAGCACGTCAGATCGAAGGCGCAGCCAGGCTGTCGTCGGAACGACCCAGTCGGCCGGTCACCGTGGCGAGGGCCCGTCCCAGCGGGAGCTCGACCCGAGCGACGGCATACCGGTCACCCCGCGTCACGTCCCGGTTGATGATCAGCACCGGTTTCCCCGCCTCGGCGGCCTGACGTACGAACCGGAACCCCGACATCACCGTCAGCGAGGAACCCAGGACGAGCAGTGTGTCCGCGGCGCGGACCAGCTCCCGGCACCGCTCGACCCGCTCCCGCGCCACGGCCTCACCGAAGAACACCACGTCCGGTTTGAGGACGCCGCCGCAGCGCACGCAGGGCACTGTGCGGAAGTCCCCGACCTGGTCGTCGCTGAGGTCGGCGTCACCGTCCGGGTTGATGCCCGCGGCCACCGGCGCGAAGTCCGGATTGGCCTCCGCCAGCCGAGCGGCCAGTTCACGTCGGGGGCTGAGGGCGCCACAGTCCAGGCACACCACCCGCTCCAGGCTTCCGTGAAGTTCCACCACGCCCTCGCTTCCCGCGGCCTGGTGCAACCCGTCCACGTTCTGGGTGATCACTCCCGACAGCAGCCCCTGCCGCCCGAACTCGGCGACCGCACGGTGCCCCGCGTTGGGACGGGCCCGTCCGAAGGCGCGCCAGCCGAGGTGACTGCGCGCCCAGTACCGGCGCCGTGCCTGGACGCTGCCGGTGAAGTCCTGGTACAGCATCGGCGTGTGCCGGCTCAGGCTCCCGCCCTCACCGCGGTAGTCGGGGATGCCGGACTCCGTGGACATGCCCGCACCGCTGAGCACCAGCACGCCGCCGGCTCGCAGGGCGTCGACGACCGGCCGCAGATCCGTCGTACTCGGCGGCAGGTCCTCGGAGGGAGTCCAACTCAGGGTGGGGCGCATGCGCATAGCGCCAGGGTACGGAAGCCGGGCCGACGATCCGCGGCCGAGCACACCCGCCGCCCCCTACCGAGTCGCCGGAACGAGCGCCGGTTCATCCGCTGGCCATGTCCTCGGCCTCCCAGCGCAACAGGTCACCCGGCTGGCACTCGAGCACTTCGCAGAGCGCGGCCAGCGTCGTGAAGCGCACGGCCCTGGCGCGGCCGTTCTTGAGGACCGCCAGATTGGCGGGTGAGATGCCCACGCGGTCCGCGAGCTCGCCCACGGACATCTTCCGCTTGGCCAGCATCACGTCGATGTCGACGGCGATCGGCATCAGATCACCTCGTCCAACTCGGCCTGCATCTGCGCCGCCTCCACGTCGCGTGCGACGGCCTGGGCGAGCAGCATCCGCAACACGAGCACGATGAGCGCGACGCCGAGGATGGCCACGCCGACGCCGCCCATGATGAGGGTGACGCCCGGGTCGTCGCGCTGGCCGGGTGCGTTGATGGCCGTGACCGTGAACCACACGAGGGCTGCCGCCACGATCGCGCCGATCACGCCGTCCACGTACCGGAAGGCGGCATGGGAGAACACGGTGCCGCGTCGCACCATCGTCACCAACCGCCCGACGCAGACGACGGCGACCTGGACCGACACCATGCCCACGATCGTGGCGACGCGAAACGCGGTCAGCGGGAGCGAGCCGTCCTCGGGGTCGTTCCCGCTGACCAACGTCCACACCATCAGTACCTGAATGAACACGGTGCCGATGAGCACCAGCACGAGCACGGCGCGCAGCGCCGCCACCGTCAGCTTTCCCACGACCCATCCTTCCATCGAATGACGATGGGAAACTATCGAATATCGATAGATCGGGCAAGGGGGAAGGGATGACTCCTGGCTCACACGGCTTCCGGGTTGCTTCCGGGTCCGTGCGGCCTCACATGTGGGATCTCAGTACGTCGACCTCGCAACCGGGCGCGAACGCGTCGAAACCATGCTGCAGAAGCCAGCGGATGGCCAGCAGGCTTCGCAGCGACCACCACGCGTGGATCACGTCGAGGTCGACGTCGGTGCCGTAGCCGGCGATGAGGTCGTCCAGGTGCTCCTCGTGTCCCAGCGTGAAGGTGGCGAGGTCGTACAGGGCATCACCCCGGCCCGCCTCGGACCAGTCGATGATGCCCGTGACCTCGTCGCCGTCGACGAAGACGTGCGCGATCTGCAGGTCGCCGTGCGTGAACGCCGGAGTCCACGGCCGGAGCGCGGCCTCGGCGACCCGGCGGTTGCGGGTGACCAGGTCCGCGGGCAGGACGCCGTTCGTCACGAGCCACTCGCACTCGTCGTCCAGCTCCGCCACCAGCGCGGCGACGCTTCGGCCGGCCCGGCCGAGCCTGGGCGGCAGTGGCGCATCGTGCACCCTCCGGATGGCGGCGCCCGCCGCGGCCCATGCCGTCGGAGAACCGGTCGACGGCCCGCCGAGGCGTCCGAGCGTCGTCCCTGTCAGCGCGGCGAGCGCGAGCACGGGCGGCTTGCGCCACAGGACCCGCGGGGTTGGCACTGGCGCGAGGGACATCGCCTCGACCTCGACGTCGATGCGCGCTTGATCGGCGTCCACCTTCAGAAACACATCGCCGACGCGCAGGGTCGCCCGCTCGGAATGGGCGACGACGACCTCGACCTCATCCATGGGCGACCAGTATCCCGGGGATGATCGACGCCGTCGCCGGATTTCTCAAGTGCGACGACGGGGCTGGCGGCACCCGTCTGCCCTCGCGGCCTCGCGCACGACAGAGGTCCGGGTGATCACCGCAAGGCTGCGGTTACGGCGTCCCGGTGATCGGCGACGTACTCCCTGACCACACTCAGGAAACTCGGATCAGGCCGCAGTCCCAGTGCGGCAGCGCGCCGGGAGTCGAAGACGGCCGGCCACGAGCCGACGATGGCTTCGATGGCCGGATCGGGTGCCAGGCTCACCAGGTCCGCCACGTCTCCCCCGGCCACCTCCCGCAGCGCGGCAAGGATCTCGGCCACGGAGACGGTCAGCGCGGGCAGGTTGACCGGCAGCACACCGCTGAGGTGGCCGGGGCCGGTGCCGCGTTCGGCCTCGGCGATATGCGTCAGCGCCTGGATGGTGCGGCGCGGGGAGGCAACCGCCACGCTCAGGGCCGGGTCGACCGGACAGATCGTCGGCCGGGAGGCGAGTGGTTCGCGGACGAGGGCGGAGATGAAGCTGGAGGCGGCCGCGTTGGGGGCACCCGGGCGGATCGCCACCGTCATCAGCCGTACGACCCGGCCGTCCAGCAGGCCGCGGCGGGTCATGTCCGTGATCAGATGCTCGCACATGAGTTTCTGTGTGCCGTAGCTCGACTGCGGCAGCGGAAGCGTGGTTTCACTCACCACCGCGGGCAGCGGCAGATCGGGACTGGAGCCGTAGACGGCGATGCTGCTGGCGAACACCAGCCGCACCACGGGCCCGCCCCCCGCCGCCTGCGCGCGGGCCGCGTCGAGAACGGCCCGCGTCGCGTCCACGTTGGCGTGCAGGCCCAGCTCGAAGTCCGCCTCGCAAGCCGCAGACACCGCGGCCGCGAGGTGGAAGACCAGATCCACCGGCTGGGCGAACAGTTCCTGGCAGCACGCGGCCAGGTCGCCGCGGACCACATCCACCAGCGGGTCGGCCGCCAGCGCGCTGTTGGACTGCGTCACCTGGTCGGCCAGTACCAGCCGGTCGATCATTACACCGCCCAGCGCCCGCGTCCGCACCAGACGTTCAGCCAGCATGCCTCCCAGAAAACCGGACGCACCCGTGACGACCACCCGCACCGGCCCCGCCTCCCCTCCGCACCAGGTCTCACGTCAACGTCCACCCTGCCCCGTCCAGAGCCGGACCAGACACCCACCCCGTCTGCCGGCAGGCGCGGAGGACGACGAGAGGAGATGTCCGTCTCCCGGAGAACGTCCGTGGCCTCGGCCGCTGCCGTTGCTTTGGGTATCTCCACGCCTGGGTTGTTGGTGCCGCGTAGGAGGTGCCTCTGCTCCCTACGCTGCCGATCGGCCCCGCGGAGGCCCATCCCGTCGGCGCCGGCCACCCGCATCGTTCTGCTGTCGACGACAGGTGCCGACGTCACCTCGTCGATCGGTATCCGCATCGCCGTCGGCCGCAGCCCCGCCTGCGAGGCGGCCCCGGACACCTTCGTGGTGCCACATCTTTCCCAGGGCCGCACATCCACGTCGCGGTCGAGGAGACGATCGCGAAGGACGACAAGGTCCGCGGACCGGCCGCCGAAAGCAGGCTGCGGCCCTCTCGGAGCGGGGCCGCAGCCTGTCGGTGAGGGCGGGGACGGGGGTGAGCCCGCCCTCACGCGCCTATTCGGTCCGGCCGGCCTCTTCCTTCTCCTGCTGGCGGCGCAGCCGGTGGAGGATGACGCCCGGTCAGGCGTCGCGGCGGTTGATGAGTGCGGAACCGACGACGAGAGCCACGACCGCGTAGAGGCTGAACACCCCGAATCGCCCCACGGCCCGGACGCCTCCGCGTCCGCCGCGACGAATCGCTGTGCGCGCCACGGCCGGCAGCACCCACGGTCGCCACACCGGCCAGTCTCCGGGACTGCGCCGACACCTGCTCGATACCCGCCCCGAGAATTCCGGATCACCGGATGTGATCTCCGGCGATGATCGACGCCGCCTTCGTCTACTGGCCGTTGCTGCGTGCGCGGAGCGGCACACCGCGGCCGTGTCCGGCGTGCCAGACCGGACTGACGCCACAAGACGCCGTGCACTACGACGTGACGCCCCTGGTACCGCCGTTGGAACCGGCAGTGGTGCGAGCATCCGTAAGGGGCCGTCAGCGAGAGGAGTCCGCCGCCGGTTGGGCACCACCTGCCTGGTGACGGCACGGCGCGAAGACGACGCGCGTAAGGGGCGGACCGTACTTGGGCACTCGGCCGGTCGAACGAGGTGGCACCAGATGCTGGCGTCCCCTGTCGGCAGCGCCCTGCGACAACTAGTGTTCTCTCTGGAACGCTTCTGCCAATTCCCTTAGCGGAGAGGCTTCATGTCGACGACCGACATCTCTGAACCGATGTTCACGCACATCCCTGCTCACCTGGCGTTGTCGGTCGTTTTCCGCGCGCACTCGTCCATCGCTCACGGGTGCTCCCATGCAACCCAGTCCTGCTGAGGAGCATGGCAGATATGAGTGCGTGGGAACCGGTACTGGTCCTGCTCGGTGTGGTGGCCGGAGGCGTCGCGGGACTGTACGGATGGGGCGCTTGGCTCGCTGTCGAGCGCAGGCCGTTGGAGGCTGGTTCGTTCAGTGGAGGGCTTGAACCGCGCGAACACGCGTTCTCCCGGTTCCACGTGCGCTGGTACCCCATCACCATGATCTTCCTGGCCTTCGACATGGAGATGCTCTTCATGTACCCGTGGGCGAAGGTGGTGGCCGAGGTCGGCACTGGGGCCGTCGTCGAGATGTTCCTGTTCCTGGGGATCCTGTTCACGGCGGTCGGCTACGCCTGGCGCGAGGGCGCGTTCCGATGGGCCTGAGACACGCGCTGCGACGCGCGGCCGTGTCCCGTCCGGGCGTGCTCTGCGTCGCCCGGCCCGGGGCGACGGCGATCCGCCTGGCCGTAGAGGCGGAAGTGCGCCGCCTCGGCTGGCCGGTGGTCGAAAGCCCGGCCGCCGCCAACCTGCTGCTCGTGGCCGGGGCACACGGACCCCGCGACGCCGAGTGGCTGGAGGCTGTCTGGAGGCAGGCGCCGCATCCCAAGGGGCGTGTCCACCTTCACAGTTCGGACGAGGTACGTGCGGAGCTGGAAGCGGCCGCCGCGCGGCTTCGAGCTGTCGCGCAAGAGGGTCGGTCGGCCTCCGCGCAGGACGGTTCCTCGGCGGACTCGCTGCCCACCGGGGCCATGGACCACGGCCACCACGACGGGCAGGACGATCCTGCTTCCTGCCACGACGCCGATGGCCATCGCCACCACGGTCACGGCGGAGAGCCGTCGGACCCCGATCCTCACCACGGCTCCCCCACCGCATCACCAGGCCGGCACCAGTCGGAGCAGCAAACCGCTCACCAGACATCCACCGAGGACCATGCCGCCGGTGACCACCAGAACCATGCGCACGGTCACGCCGGGCACGACATGAGCGACATGACAGTCGCCGGGCTGCCCATGGCCGACCGCGCCGACGACCGCGACGGGCTTCGGCTCGACCGTCTCCACGTTCCCCTGGGACCAGCCCTCGCCAACTGGCCCACCGGCTTGATCCTGCGCACCGCCCTTCAAGGCGATGTCGTGCAGCAGGTGGATGTCGAGTACGTGTCCACCCGGACGCACGAGGATCCGTTCTGGAGCGCCCCTTGGCTGAGGGCCTCTCGCGGAGAGGAGGTGACGCGCGACGAGGCCGCCCGCCGGCGATGCGCCGCGCACCTCGACAGTCTCGGCCGGCTGCTGGCCGTGACGGGGTGGCGGGACCCCGCGGCACGCGCCCGCCGACTGCGGGACGAGGTCCTGGCAGGCGCGACCGTGGACCGCGTCGGAGATGACCTGAAGCAACTTGTCCGCCGCATGTCCCGCTCGCGTACCCTGCGCTGGCTCACAACGGGAATGGGCCCGTTGCCCGCCTCCCGGGCGCACGAGTGGGGGATTTCGGGGCCGGCACTCGTGGCCGACGGGGACGTCCACGACCGCTTCCGCGTGTGGCTCGACGAAGCGGCGCGTGCCGTCGACGGGTTCGGTGACCGTCAGGGCCTGGGCCGCGACGAGGTGACGGGACCGCGCGGCCGGGTGGACGGTGGCCGACCGCCGTCGGCCGCACTGCTCGCGGCGCTCCCCGAGTTGCTGGGCGAGGCCGAGTTCGCGGCGGCCCGAATCATCGTCGCGAGCCTCGATCCGGACATCGACGAACTGGTCGCCGTACCGGCGCGGGAGAGGGGCCATGGCTGAGCCCGCGCCTCTGTGGGCGACCCTGATCCTCCCGGCGGCCCTGGCGGGCGCGGCGGTCGTCACAGCCGGCTTCGACGCGGCGCTCGAGGCCGCGGCGCGGCAGGGGCGTGGGGCGCCGGTCCGCGCTCTCCTCCTACGATCCGTGGATCCGCTGCGCGAGGGCCTGCGCCTGCTGGTGCAGCAGCCACGGCGTACGAACGCGGCGGACGCCCTGCTGCGGCGGATCGGTGTCGTGCTCGTCCCCCTCGCCGCCGTACTCGCGGGCGTCGTGCTGCCGTTGGGCTTCACCTCGGTCAGCGATCCGGATGTCGGCATCGTGTGGTTCAACGCGATGGAGGCACTCGCGTGGGCCGCGGTGTGGCTCGCCGGGTGGGGGCCGAACTCGGTGCTGTCGATGGTCGGCGGGTACCGGTTCCTCGCGCAGGGCCTGGCGTACGAGCTGCCGCACATGTTCGCCATCACCACCGCCGCGCTGGGGGCCGGGTCCCTGCGGGTGGGGGGCGTGGTCGCGGCCCAGGACGGACTGTGGTTCGGGGTGTGGATGCCCGTGGCGTTCGTCGTGTATCTGGCGAGTGCGCTGGCCATGTCGTTCTGGGGGCCGTTCGACCAGCCGACGGGAACGGACGTCGCGGGAGGTGTGACCGCCGAACTCTCGGGCGTGGACCGGCTGATGCTGCTCGGTGGCCGGTGGATGCTGCTGGTCGTCACCGCCGCGTTCAGCGTGCCGCTCTTCCTGGGCGGCGGACACGGCCCCCTGCTGCCGGCCTGGCTGTGGACGCTCATCAAGACCGCCGCGGTTCTCGGTGCGCTGGTCGGGAGCCGCCGCCTGATCCCGGCGCTGCGCATGGACCGCTACATGGAGCTGGCCTGGCTGGTGCTGGTGCCGCTCGTCCTGGTCCAGGCGCTCGTCGTCGCCGTCGTCGTGCTCAACGGATGAGGACCGGAGGCTGCCGCTCGTGCTGACAGACGTGATCTTCTGGGTGCTGGCCGTGCTCGCCGTCGCGTCCGGTGTGATGGTGTTCCGCTTCGACTCCATGGCCAGGGCGACGTACTCGCTGCTCGCTTCGCTGCTGTGCGCGGGCGGTGAGGTTGTGCTGCTCGGCCTGGACTACCTCGGAGTCGTGATCGTGCTGATGATGACCATCGAGATGGCCATCATGGCGGTCTTCATGGTGATGTACATGATGAACCCGGCCGGGCTGATGCCCATGACCATGGTCCACAACGCCAAGGGGGCGGCCCTGATCTGTGCGGCCGTCTTCGCCGCCCTGGCCACCGGGATCCTGGTCACCCCATGGCCCGAGCGCAGGGGCGAACCCCCGGACGATCCCACGAACGCGCTGGGCATGTCGCTCATGGGGCCGCAGATGCTCACCATGATGACCTTGGGCATGGCACTGTTCGCCACCATCGTCGGTACGGTCGTCCTGGCCACGCGACGCGGACGCTACGACCGCCTCGGCGACGACCTCTCCGCCGGACGCGCCGCGGATTCCACCGCCGGAGGGGTTGGCCGGTGACCCTGGAACTCCTCCTGCTGCTCGCGGCCGCCTTGTTCAGCATCGGCCTGTTCGGTGCGCTCACCCAGCAGTCCATCGTGATGCTGATGATGGGGCTCGAACTCATGCTGGGCGGCCTGATCGTCGCGGCAGCGGCCATCTGGCACTACATCGCCCCTGCTGCCGCCGACGGACAAGTACTGATCGTCATCGCGGTGACCGTCATGGCCGTCGAGATGGCGATCGGTTTCGCGGTCGTCACCGCCCTCTTCCGGACCCGCGAGGTCGACATGACCGACATGGCGGCGGAGTTGAAGGAGTGAGCGCGGTGCTCTGGGCGCTCGTCGCCCTCCCCGTGGCGGTCGGCGGCCTCCTCGCGATCCTGGGTCGGGCCGCCGACCGCGCGGCCCCCGTCGTGGCCCTCGCCGCAGCCGTCGTCGGCCTCGTCCTCGCCTGCCTCACCGCCTTCGACCACCCGAGTGCCGAAGCACCGCTGCTCGACGGTCTGCCCCTGCGACTCACGGTCGACGGTCTGTCGGGGCTGCTGGTGGTGACCGTCACCGCCGTCACCCTCGCGGTGTTGGTCTTCAGTGTCTGGGACATCGGCCCGGGAGAGGCACGGGCCCGCTTCTTCGGGCTGATGCTGCTCTTCAGCGGCTCCATGCTCGCGACGGTCACGGCCGCCAACCTCCTGGTCCTGCTGATGGCTTGGGAGCTCATGGGCGCGACATCCTGGGCGCTGATCGGCTACTGGTGGCGGGACCCGGAGCGGGTGCACGCGGCGAACACGGCCTTCGTCACCACCCGATCCGCCGATCTCGGCCTGTACCTCGCCGCGGGAGCCGCGCTGGCAGGCGGCCCCTCCGCGTCACTCGCCCTGGGCCGGCTGGGGCAGGCCGAAGGCCCCTGGCTGGACCTGATCACCGCCGGGGTGGTCGCTGCGGCGCTCGGCAAATCGGCCCAACTCCCTTTCAGCTTCTGGCTCTCCCGCGCGATGCAGGGCCCCAGCCCGGTCTCCGCGCTGCTGCATTCCGCGACGATGGTCGTGGCAGGGGCCTATCTGCTGCTGCGGCTCCAGCCACTGCTCGACGCCGCCGGCTGGGGCGGCCCCGTCGTGGCGTGGGCCGGCGCGACCACCGCGCTCGCCCTAGGTCTGGTCGCGGTGGCACAGAGCGATCTCAAACAGCTGCTCGCGGCGTCCAGTTGCGCCCAGATCGGATTCATGGTGCTGGCCGCCGGCGCGTCCGGCCTGACCGGCGGCACGCTGCAACTGATGGCCCACGCCGCGGCCAAGAGCCTGGCCTTCCTGATCGCCGGCGCCTGGCTGACCCTGCTGGGGACCAAGGCGCTTCCGGCGTTGCGGGGCGCGGCGCGTCGGCACCGTACGGCCGGGATCGCCTTCACCGTCGCGGCACTGACGCTGGCGGGCGTCCCACCGCTGTCGCTGTGGGCCGCCAAGGACGTCGTCCTCGCCGCCGCCCTCGATGACGGCCCCGGACTGTACGTGACGGGGCTGGCTGCCGCTGTCGTCTCCGCCGCGTACAGCGTCAAGGTGCTGTGGTTCGTCTGGCAGCCCGCGCCCGACGACCACGCGCCTGAGCCGGCGACGGCAACGGCCCGCATTCCGGTGGCCGGCTGGCTGCCCTGGACGGTGCTGGCTGTCGCCTGCGCCGCGCTGACCGTGCCGGCCTTCCCACCGCTCCGGGACGCGCTGGAACGTGTGCTGTCCGACGGCAGCCAACCCGCCCCGCAGGTATGGGAGTTCGCCCTCTCCGGCGGCCTGGGGCTGGCCGCGTCACTCGCCGCATGGAGCTGGGGAGCGCGCACCGTCCCGCTCCCGGCCGCTGTGCGGGACGCGTTCGGCGGCTGGCTCCACCTCGAGGTCGCGGCACGCGCCCTCTTCGTACGCCCCGTCGACCGGCTCGCCCGCGCGCTGGCCGCCTTCGACGACAAGGTCCTCGACCGCGGCGTCGAGGGCGCCGCCCGCGGTGCCGTCCGGCTGGCCCGTCTCACCGACCGCCGAACCGAACAGGGCGTGGTCGACGGTGCCGTGGAGGGGATCGCCTCCGCCACCGGAACCCTCGGCCGGTGGGCCCGCCGCCCGCAGACCGGGCAACTGCACCAGTACCTCGCGCAGGCCGTCGCGGCCTTCACCGTCCTCGCCGTCGTCTTCGTCCTCGTGAGGTGACCGCCGTGCTCACCGTCCTCGTCCTCCTGCCTACCGCCGTGGCGGCCGTGCTGCTGTGCATCCCGCGCACGGCCCCACGCGGACTCTTCCTGTGGGCGTGGACGGCGACAACCGCCGCCGAACTGGCCCTCACCGTCGCGGTGTGGGCCGGCTACCGCACAGCGGGCGGCACGCAGTACGAGGTCCGGGCACGGTGGATGCCGAGCGCGGGCGTGAGCTACCACGTCGGGGTCGACGGGCTGTCGCTGCCGCTCCTCGCCCTGAGCTGCGTGCTGTTCCTGGCCTGTGCCGTCTACGCGCTGCGGCAGACCCGGCGTGTGCGGGAGTTCGCCGCGCTGTTCCTCTTGCTGCAGACCACGTGTCTCGGGCTGTTCGTGGCGCTCGACCTGATCCTGTTCTTCGTCTTCTTCGACCTGTCGATCGTCGCGATGTACTTCGTCATCGCCGGATGGGGACACAAGGGTGCGGCGCGCGCCGCGCTGAAGTTCTTCCTCTACACCTTCATCGGGTCGCTCGCCCTCCTGCTCGGCTTCATCGGCCTGTACCTCGCCGCCACCCCGCACACCTTCGACATCGCCGACCTCACCCGGCAGAACCCCCTGGCGGGCCGCTCGGTGTACGGCGCCCTGGTCCTCCTCGCCGTGTCCCTGGGGCTGGCCGTGAAGACGCCGACCGTCCCCTTCCACACCTGGCTGCCGCCCGCCCACACCGAAGCCCCCGCCGCCGGTTCGGCGATCCTGGCCGGAGTGCTGCTGAAGATGGGCACGTACGGCTTTTTGCGCATCGCCCTGCCGATGCTTCCGGGCGCCTGGCGCGACTACGCGCTCGTGTTCGTCGCGGTCGGTGTCGTGTCGGTGCTGTACGGCGCACTCGTCGCTCTCGCCCAGACCGACTTCAAGCGGATGATCGCCTACACCTCGGTCAACCACATGGGCTACATCATCCTGGCCATCGGTGCCGCCGGCGCGGCCGGCGACGGCCCGGAGCAGGCGCGGCGCCTGGCCGTGACCGGTGGCGTCGTGCAGATGGTCAGCCACGGTCTGCTCACCGGAGCCCTATTCCTGCTGTCCGGCGTGCTCTACGAGCGCGGCCGGACCTATGACATGGCCGCGTACTCGGGTGTCGCCGAACGGGCCCCGGTGTTCGCCGCGTTGACGGGCGTGGCCGCATTCGCCTCCTTGGGCCTGCCCGGCTTCTCGGGTTTCATCGCCGAGTTCCAGATCCTCACCGGCAGCCTGGGACCGCGGCCGGTGGCGACGGCCCTGGCCGTCCTCGGGATCCTGCTAACCGCCGGCCTCTTCCTCCGGGCGCTGCAGCAGATCTTCCTGGGGCCGCTGCGGCTCCCGGTCGCCGCGCCCGGGGCGGATCACCCCTTCCCCGACATCCGCGCCAACGAGGCCGCCGCCATCACTCCCCTCCTCGCGCTGGCCGTGGTCCTGGGGCTCGCCCCGCGTTTCCTGCTCGACGTCGTCGAGCCCGCCTCCCGGGCCGTGCTGGAGCTGCTCGCCCGATGACCGAGATGAACGAGAACCCCCTCGACCTCCTCCCGGAGGTCCTTCTGGCCGCCTCGGCCGTCATCGGCCTGCTCCTCGGCTCCTGGCTGCCGCGCTCCCGGCAGTGGCTGGTCGGAGCACTGGCCGGCGCCGCCGCCGCGGCGGGGATCGTGGCCGCCACGGTGGCCTCGTTCGGTACCGCCTTCGACGGGGCCTTCGCCATCGACCCGGTCACCACCACCAGCCGGATCGTCATCCTCGGCGGCACGCTGCTGATCCTGGCGCTCAGCGCCGCACCACTGCGCGCGAACCCGCGCGAGAGCGAGTTCTACGTCCTTGTCCAACTCGCCGCCCTGGGCGCCCTGATGCTCGCCGGCGCCAACGACCTGCTCCTCCTCGCCGCCGCCTACCTTCTCGCCAGCGTCCCGTCGTACGTCCTCGCCGGCTTCCGCAAGGACGCCCAGGGCACCGAGGCCGCGCTGAAGTACTACGTGATCGGCGCACTCCTCGGAATCCTGTTGCTCGCCGGCATCACCCTGCTGTTCGCAGCCGGGCGTACGACGGCCTACCCGATGCTCCGCACCGGACTGGCGGACGCACCGGGTGGGTTGCCGGCTGTCGGGGTCGTCGCGATCCTCGCCGGGCTGCTGTTCAAGGCCGGAGGTGTGCCGGGCCACTTCTGGGTACCGGACGCCGTCCAGGGCAGCGCCGCGCCGGTCGCCGCGTTCCTCACCACCCTGCCCAAGATCGGGGCATTCGCCGCCCTTTACCGGCTCGGCGCCCAAGCCCTCGCCGGGGCGGACGTACCCTGGCCGGCTCTGGTGGCCGTCCTCTCCGCCGCGTCCATGACGCTGGGCAACCTCGCGGCCTTCTTCCAGCAGGACGTCAAACGGCTCCTCGCCTACTCCACGGTCAGCCAGGTCGGCTATCTCCTCATGCCGGTGGCCGTGGCGGGCCGCGCTGACCTCGCCCAACAGGCCCTGCTCTTCTACCTGGCCGGGTACGCGCTCACCAACCTCGGCGCCTTCGCGGTCGTCTGCGCCCTGCCCGCACTCCACACCCTCGACGACTACCGGGGACTCGCCCGCCGACAGCCCGCCCTCGCCGGAGCCCTGATCGTCTGCCTGCTCGGCCTCGTCGGCACCCCGCCCACGGCGGTCTTCCTCGGCAAGCTGGAGGCGTTCAGCGCGGTCATCGACGGAGGCTACGCCTGGCTCGCAGTCATCGCCGCGGTCAACACGGTGGTCTCGCTCTTCTACTACCTGCGCTGGATCGCGCCGGCGGTCACGGCCGGACGGGACCTGAGCCCGCTCCCGATCCGGCGGACGGCCGCGCTCACGGCGTACGGGGCGGCAACGGCCTCCGTGGTACTCGGCCTGGCCGGTGGACCGGTACTCGCACTGCTGGAGGGCAGTCTCACCCGCTGAGGCCGAGGTCGGCCGTACGCATCCTTCACACTCCCGGCAACGCTCCCGCACTCTACGATTGGCCTGGAATCCACAGTGGAATCCACAGCGGAGAGGGAGACACGGTCATGCGGCGGCTCGGGGAGCTGGAGGCGGAAATCATGGACCGCCTCTGGAGATGGCGGCGGCCGGCGACCGTGCGCGAGGTGGTCGACGACATCAACCGGACCCGGCCCGTCGCGTACACGACGGTGATGACCGTGGCCAACATCCTCCACACCAAGGGCTGGCTGCTGCGCGAGGAGAAGGAGGGCCGGGCCTGGCTGTACGAGCCCGTGCGCACCCGTGAGGAGTACGCAGCCGCCCTCATGGAGGACGCCCTCGAGGCCAGCGAGGACCGCCCCGTGGCACTCACCCACTTCATCAACAAGATGGCGCCCGGCGAACTCGCCGCACTCCGCAAGGCCCTGCGCAACGCGGGTAAACGCACGGAGGATTGACGGGCGCCCCATCCTTCTCGGTCGTCCACGCGCCTCACCTCACCAGTGCGGCTTGCCAGCCAATCTACGAATCTACTAAGTTGCATTGAACATGATCACACGTGGCAGCGCATCTCGGAGGAGTCGTCAGAGGATGACAACGCATCGTCGACCGAAGCAACCCAGTCGCACCCGCGTGACCGTGCTCACCTCGGCCGCCGCCGCTGCCGTCGCGTTCAGCGCCCAGGCCGCCACCGCCGCGCCGAGCGTCAAGCCGAGCAAGAACGAAGTCAAGGCCAGAGTCGACGCTCTGTCCGAGGAGGCCGAGAAGGCCACCGAGGAGTACGACGGAGCCAAGGAGAAGCAGGACAAACTGCAGAAGGAGATCTCCGCCCTCCAGGACAGGGTCGCCCGCGGCCAGGACGAGCTAAACGCGCTGCGCGACAGCATCGGCGCCATGGCCACCGCCCAGTACCGCAGCGGCGGCATCGATCCCTCCGTGCAGCTCCTTCTCTCCTCCGACCCGGACGACTACCTCGACAAGGCGTCCGCCCTCGACCAGGTGAGCGGCAAGCAGGTCGCGACGCTGAAGCAGATCCAGGAGAAAGAACGCGGACTGGCCCAGCAGCGCGCCGAGGCCACCGAGAAACTCAAGGACCTCGCGGCCACCCGCACCGAACTGGGCAAGAAGAAGAAGGAAGTCCAGGGCAGACTCGCCGCCTCACAGAAGCTCCTCAACAGCCTCACCACCCGGGAGAAGGCTCAGCTCGCCGCCGAGGAGGACCGCGCCAACCGGTCTTCCACCGAGCGCGTGAACCTCGGCAGCACCCCTTCCGCCTCCGGCCGGGCCGCCGCCGCCTTCCAGGCCGCCCAGGGCAGGATCGGCACGCCCTACGTATGGGGCGCCACCGGCCCGTCCTCCTTCGACTGCTCGGGGCTGACGTCCTGGGCCTACGCGCAGGCAGGTGTCTCCATACCGCGCACCTCGCAGGCGCAGGCCACCATAGGCACCCGGATCACCTCGGTCGGCGACCTCAAGGTCGGCGACCTGGTCTTCTTCTTCAACGACCTGCACCATGTGGGTCTGTACGCCGGCAACGGCCAGATCCTGCACGCCCCGCGCACCGGCACCAACGTGCGCTACGAGTCGATGGACACCATCGGCGGACCCTTCATGTTCGGCGTCCGCGTCTGACACCACCCCTCCCCCGCCGGGCTCCTCCCTCCGCACGGCGCAAGCGGTGCGGAGGGAGGAGCCCATGGGGACGTGTCTCAGGCCCGGTAGGCCACCAGCGCCATCATCCCCGACTCGCCGTGGTAGGCGTTGTGGCAGTGCATCATCCACTGGCCGGGATTGTCCGCGTCGAAGAACACGGACACCGTCTTCTTCGGCAGCACGATGGTGGTGTCCTTGCGCGGGCCGTCGGTGCCGAGCTGGTAGGTGTGACCGTGCAGGTGCATCGGGTGCCACATGGTGGTCTTGTTGACGAAGTCCAGCCGGACCCGCTCGCCCTGCTTCACCAGGATGGGGTTCGCGGTCGGGTTGTTCATGTCGAACCGCTTGCCGTTGATGCCCCAGTCGTACTTGCCCATGCTTCCGGTCAGCTCGATGCGGTGTACCCGGTCGGCCTTCTTGGAGTCGAGCCGGACGTCGTCCGCCGCCGTCAGCTGCGAGGCGGCCATGACCATGCCGTCCAGCTCCTTCGGACGGACCGTAGGCTTCGGCGCGCCGCCGGGGCCGGTACGGACCAGTGCCATGCCGCTCGCGTCCTTGCCCTCGGCGAGGGCGACCAGCGGGAAGACGCCGTCAGCGAGGGTGACCAGCACGTCGTACCGCTCGCCCATACCGACCAGCAGGGCGTCCACCTGCTGGTGCCGGACCGGGAAGCCGTCGGTGTGGGTGATGGTCAGCTGGTGACCACCGAGCGCCACCCGGTATGCCGTGTCGCCGCCCGCGTTGATGATGCGCAGCCGCACACGCTTGCCCGGCTTGCCGGTGTAGATGTCCGGGTCGGCCGGGACGCGGCCGTTGACCAGGTGGTACGGGTAGTTGACGTCGCCGGCGTCACCACCGAGCAGCCTGCTCTCGGCGCCCATGAGCATGAACTTCATCGACATGCCCCCGGAGGCGGACGGCGAGGCGCTCGCCGTATCGGAGGTCCCGCCGTTCATGCTCATGCTGCTCATGTCCATCCCGCCCATGTCCCCCATGTCGCCGGAGGAGCTGCTCGGGCTGGGACTGGAGCCGCCCATGTCCATCCCGCCCATGTCCATGCCGCCCATGCCCTGCTTGAGCTCCGCGAAGACCTCGTCGGGGGTGCCGGTGACGCCGTCGACCCAGTCGTCGAGGACGACCACCCACTCGTCGTCGTACGCCAGCGGCTCCTTGGGGTCCTCGACGATCAGCGGGGCATACAGGCCCCGGTCGAGCTGGACGCCCACGTGCGGGTGGAAGAAGTACGTGCCGGGGGCGTCGGCGATGAACCGGTAGGTGAAGTTGCTGCCGGGGCGCACGGCGGCCTGGGTCGCCGGGGGCACACCGTCCATGTCGCTGCGCAGGGCGATGCCGTGCCAGTGGATGGAGGTGGTGGTCTTGTCCGGGAGCTGGTTGGACAGCTCGGCGGCGAGGGTGTCGCCGACGGACAGACGCAGTTCCTTGCCCGGCGTCCGGCCGCTGAAGGCCCAGCTGTCCGCCATGATCCCACCCCCGAGGTCGAGCGCGGCGCGGGCGGCGGTGAGGGTCACGTTCCGGGTCCGGCCCGTGCTCCTGCGCTTCTTCTCGGCCGCGGCGACCGCCGAGCCGGAGGGGTTGACCAGGGCGCCCGAGCCGGAGTTGCCGGAGCCACTGCTGCACGCGGCGAGCGCGCCCGCACCGGCGGCGCCGATTCCGGCCAGCAGGACGGAGCGGCGGTTGATGCTGTTCATGATGGGAGTCCTCTTCACGATGTGCCGTTGATCGGGGGTACGTCAGGGCGGCACCGCTCGCATACGGATGGCGAACGCAGCGGATGAGCCCTCGGGGTACGGCCTAGATCAACAGCCGGGAGAGGACGGCGAGGTCAGGGGGCGCACGGTGCGATGCGGTGGGAGGGCCGTGGCCGGCGGGCAGGGCGTCCGCGGCGTCGCCATGACCGACCCGAGGCACGGAGGAAGGCGGCACGAGCAACTGGGGCGCGCCCACGTCTCCGGACGAGCAGTGCTGCATCGCGGGGCCCGAGCAGGCGCCGCCGTCGCCGTCCGTGGCCGGGGCTTCGCTCTGCAGGGCCTCGCTGTGGTCGGTTTCGGCGGCCGTCGACGTCATGGCCGCCGAAGTGTGGTCCATGCCGGGCATCGCGCTCATGGCGGGGCCACGCATGGCGGCGGCGGTCATGTCATGGTGCGCGAGTACGGCGAGTGTGGCCAGGAGCGCGACGACAGCGGCCCACGTCCAGCGCACTGCGCCGCCGGGGGCAGCGATGCGTCGGTTCGTCGCTGCTGTCATCGCCTTCTGCGTCCACCTGTTTCGACCATGACCGCCACTATACCCGGGAGGGGTATCTCGTGCATCTGCTTCCAGAGTACGGGCGCGAACTCCTGGTGCGGCGTGGCCCACCTCGACGGCGCGGTACGCCGACCGGCCCTTACATCCCGGGCATGCCTGACATGCTGGGGCTCGCGCCCGAGCCGTTCCCGGACGAGGAAGACGCGCCGTCCGACATGGCCATCATCTTGCCGGCCGGTGTGACGAGGGACCATGCGCCGTTCTTGCCCTGTCCGTTCATCTCCCCGGCCTTGCTGTCACCCATGTAGCGGTACAGCGGCCAGCCGGCCAGGGTGACCTGCTTCATGCCGTCGTTCCGGGTCACCGTGCCGATCTTGGCCTGCACGCCCATCCCCTGGACACTGCCGTCGGCCATCACCGGCATCCAGGTCTGGGCACAACTGTCCGTGCACATCGACATGTTCACCTGGTCCTTGGCGTAGCGGTACAGCGTCCAGCCCTTGGCGTCGGTGACTACCGCCCCCATGCCGGACATCTGCTTGGCCATCAGCATGTTCGTACTGACCATGCCGCCGCTCCCGCCGTTGCCGGCCGCAGCGGTGGTGCCGCCGTCCGCCGGCGCGGTGGACCCGACCCCGGCCGCGGGCGCGGCGCCACCCGTGTCGGCAGAGCTGCCGGTGGACGAGCCGCAGGCGGCGAGCAGCAGCGTCGAGGCCGCGCCTGCGGCCAGGGCGAGAGCGATACGGTGGCGGGACACTGGGTTCTCCCTTGACGTCTTCTTATCTACTGACGTCCTTAGTACGTACGTAGACTCGTAGCCGTTCAAATTCTTGAAGTTCCCCTGCAGTTGAGCTGGTCTGCCGCTGTCAGTCGACTCCCTAGTCTCGGCCACGTGAACACGCCCAGCTGTGTCCACGTCTCCTCCGCGTTCTTCCCCCCTCCGGAGTCCCGAGATGGCCGACAGTGACATCGGTACGACGACCAAGCCCGCGCCCGACCCGCCGCCCCGCAACTCCTTTGTGCGCCCCAACAAGTGGTGGATGCTCGGCGCCGTCTCAGTGGCGACGTTCATGCTGCTGCTCGACGTGACGGTCGTGAACGTGGCCCTGCCCGACATGCAGCGCTCACTGGACTCCAGCTTCTTCGACCTTCAGTGGGTCATCGACTCCTACGCCCTGACGCTGGCGGCGTTCCTGCTCGCGGCCGGCACCTTGGCCGACCGGCTCGGGCGACGTCGCGTCTTCGTCATCGGGCTCGGGATCTTCGCTCTGGCTTCGCTGACGTGCGGCCTGGCCACCGGCACGGGGATGCTCAACGCCGCCCGGGCCGTGCAGGGCGTCGGCGGTGCGGTGATGTACGCCGTCTCACCCGCGCTGATCGCCAACCATTTCCAGGGCAAGCAGCGCGGCATCGCCTTCGGCATCTCGGGCGGCGTCACGGGACTGGCCGTCGCACTCGGGCCGTTGATCGGCGGCGCGCTCACCACCGTCAGCTGGCGGTGGATCTTCCTGCTGAACGTACCCATCGGCTTCCTGGTGATGGCGGTCATGCTGGCCCGGGCCGCCGAGTCCCGCGACTCGAACAGCAAGCGGATCGACTGGCTCGGTCTCATCGTCTTCTCGGTCGCGCTCACCATGCTCGTCTTCGCCCTGATCCGCGGCGAGGCACAGGGCTGGACGGACCCGCTCATCGTCGCCCTTTTCGTGGGCGCGGCCGCCCTGCTGCCGTTGTTCGTCCTGATCGAACGGCGCACGCCGGAGCCGATGCTGGACCTGGACCTGTTCCGCAACCGCTCCTTCAACGGCCTCGGAATCGCGACCGTTGCGGCCAACGCGGCGCTGAACGTGGCCATCCTGCTCCAGGTGCTGTACATGCAGTACATCCTCGGCTTCTCGGCGTACGGCACCGGAGTGCGCTACCTGCCGCTCACGCTCGCGCTGTTCGTCGCGGCGGCCGTGGCGGGCACGTTCTCCGATCGGATGCCGGCCCGGCTTCTGGTCGGGATCGGGTGTGTCGCGCTCGGGCTGGGCATGCTGGCCGCCCGCGACATCACCGCGGACTCCGCATGGACCGCCCTGCTGCCCGGCATGCTGCTCGCCGGCTTCGGCATGGGCGTGTTCAACCCTGTGCGTGCCTCGGCGGCCGTGTCCCTGGTGCCGCTGTCGCGGGCCGGCATGGCGTCCGGCATCAGCGAGACCTTCCAGCAGGGCGGCGTCGCCCTGGGCATCGCCGCCTTCGGGTCCATGGCCCACAGCCGGATGGCGCACGACTTCTCGGGCGCCATCGACGCCGCGGGCCGGTTGCCCGCACAGGAAACGGCCAAGCTGACGCACATGGTCTCCGCCGGCCGGCTCACCGAGGTGGCCGGCGCCGTGCCACCCGAACAGCGCGCCCTCGTCGCCAAGACCGCCAACGATGCCTTCATCGCCGGGCTCGACCTGGTCATGCGGGTCGGCGGGATCGTCGCCATCGTGGGCGGCCTTCTCGGTTTCGCCCTGATGCGGCGACGTGACTTCCCCGACCAGAGCGCCGACGCGCCGGAGCGGAGGACGTCGGCGTACCCGCCGACTGAGCGGCATCCCTCCGGTGGACGACGCGCCGCCGACGAGCGCACCCCCGGCCATCCGACCGAAGAAGAGGAAGACCTGCCATGAGCCGATTTCTCGTCTACACCGCACCGGGCAGCGGGCACGTGTACCCGCTGATCCCGACGTTGCTCGAGCTGCGGGAACGCGGACACGAACTGGTCGTGTTCGCCGAGGAGTCCACTCTCGAGACGCTGCGCGGGCTCGGCTTCGGCGCGGCGGCCGTCCACCCCGAGATCGAGAAGCGGGAGGACGACACCTGGAAGGCCGTCACCCCGATCGGGGCGATGCGCCGCTCGGTGGCGATGTACGTGGACCGGGCCCGGCACGAGGTCACCGACATGCAGGACGCCATCGCGAAGTGGCGGCCGGACGTCATCGCCCTGGACAACAACTGCTGGGGCGCCGCCGCCGTTGCGGAGGCGTCCGGCCTGCCATGGGCGCAGTTGGCCACCTTCCTGCTGCCGCTGACCACCCCGGACGCGCCACCGTTCGGGCTCGGCCTGAAGCCTGCGGCCGGCTGGCCGGGCCGGCTGCGCGACGGGATACTGCGGCAGAGCGCCCTGCCGCTGTTCGCCGCGCCGAGGGCGGTGAACAAGCTGCGGCGCGATCTCGGGCTCGCCGCGGTGAAACATGTACCGGACCTGTACATGACGGCACCGCTCATCCTGTCGTACACCGCCCAGCCGTTGGAGTACCCACGCCCTCTGCTCCCGTCGTCGGTGCACTTCGTGGGCCCCAGCAGCTGGGATCCCGCCTCCGACGCCGATGAGCCGGAGTGGCTGGCCTCCCTCAACCGGCCGGTGATCCTGGTGACCGTCTCCACGGTGTTCCAGGACGACGCCAAGCTGATCCAGGCGGCCCTCGACGCCCTGGCCGACGAGCCGTACGACGTCGTGGTCACCACCGCGTCCATCGACCCGGCCCGCTTCAACACCCCCGCCAACGCGCACCTGCACCGCTTCGTGCCCCACAGCCTGGTGCTGCGCAAGGCCGCGGCCGTGGTGTGTCACGGCGGCATGGGCATCACCCAGAAATCCCTGCTGGCCGGGGTGCCGGTATGCATCGTGCCGTTCGGCCGCGACCAGTTGGAGGTCGCGCGGCGGGTCGAACTCGCGGGTGCCGGAACGCGCGTGCCCGCCGGGCGGCTGAATCCACGGCGCCTGCGAGAGGCGGTACGGCAGACGGTGGGGAAGAAGCAGCAGGCCGTACGCGTGGCGGAACAGCTCAGGGCCGCCGGCGGTGCCCAAGCGGCCGCCGACGAGTTGGCGAAGTTGGTCGCCGCGCAGGTCTGACTCACCTCCCGCTCTCACCGCCCCCGCATCCTGCATCGCCCTGACGGGTCGGATTCCGCTTCCGGGCGGGCTCGTCAGGGCGCGCGCCCCTCCGGTCACGGCCGGGCAGCGCGGTCGCGGGCACGACGCGTGGGAGGACGGCGCGGGCGACCAGACCGCGTGGTTCGGCGTCGTCCAGTTCCAGCTCCGCCCCGCCGGCCTTGAGCAGCGCCTTGGCGATGGCCAGTCCCAGGCCGGAGCCGCTACGCCGGCCGGGCTGACGCCCGCGCCAGAACCGGTCGGTCGCCCGTTCCTTCTCCTGCGCCGACATTCCGGGCCCCTCGTCCTCGACCTCCACGTACACCGAGGCGTCGTCGGAGCGGATGCGCACGGTCACCCGGCCGCCTGGCGGCGAGAATCCGAGGGCGTTGTCCAACAGGACGTCGAGCACCTGGTCCAGTGCCCCGGGAAGGCATTTGGCGGGCGCGCCGCGCCCCTGGACCGCGATCGTGACGTCCGCTTCCTCCGCCCGGCTGCTCAGCGCTCTCGCCCGCGACTCCACGACGGCCCGGACGTCGATGGTGCTCGATCCGCCGTCGGCGGTGGCGGCGTTCGCCAGTACCAGGAGTTCGTCCAGGATGCGGCTCAGGCGGTCCGCCTCGGCGACCGCGACGGCCAGGTTCTCCTGCCCGTCCTCCGGGACGACGGCCTCCAGGGCCTCGACCCGCACGCGCAGCGCGGTCAGCGGGTTGCGCATCTGGTGCGAGGCGTCGGCCACGAAACAGCGCTGCGCCTCCAGTACCGAGACCAGGCGGTCCGTCATGCCGTTCACCGCTTCGGCCAGTTCCCGCAACTCGGGCGGACCACGGTCCGCGGTGGCACGCACCGAGTACTGCCCATGGGCGATCTGGCGGACCGCCGCCTGCAACTGCCGGGCCGGCCGCAGGCTCCATCGTACGAGCGGTATCCCCACGGCGGCCGCGGCCAGCAGCCCGACGACCCCCACTCCCAGCAGCAGCAACGCGTCCTGGGTGACCTGCGAACGCAGCGACGTCGTCGGCGAGATGGTCGCGACCGATCCCACCGGCCGCCCCCGCTTCAGCACCGGCTCGGCCACGAACAGCGGACGGGCGCTGATGTTGAAGGAGTAGTCCAGCGGCACGGTGCTCTCTCCGACGAGCGCGCCGAGCAGGGTCCGCCGCCACTCCGGATCGCTGATCTTCGTGCCGGGCCGGGTGGAGTAGATCCTGCGGCCCTGGTCGTCGAAGAGCAGGACCACGGCGTCGTTCTTTTCGCTGTAGGCCTTTGCCCGCGCCTTCCAGGCCGCGTCCGGAGCGGCGCCGCCGGTCGCCTCGGCCGCCGAGGCGAGCGAGAAGGCATTGGAGACCTGCCGGATCACCAGGTGGTGGTAGTTGTTCATGGCCAGGTTCAGGCCGAGCGGGATCTCCGTGGCCAGCAGGATCACGGCGGTGAGCGTGAGGTAGACGATCAGCAGGCGACGCTGCATGTGCGCCCTTTCTTACGAGGCTTGCTGCCCGGGCGCTGTCAGGTGGTCGACGGGGAACCGAGGCGGAATCCCACGCCGCGCTGCGTCTCGATCCAGTCGTACGAGCCGAGCTTGCGGCGCAAGGTGCCGATGTGGACGTCGAGGGTGCGTGTCGAGCCGAACCAGTTCTCGTCCCACACACGAGCGATGATGTCCTCCCGCGTGTGCAAGGTGTCCGGTTTCTCCACCAGCATGGCGAGCAACTCGAACTCCTTGCGGGTGAGTTGGACGGGCTTGCCGCTCAGGCTGACGCTGCGGCTGCGCAGGTCGAGGCTGAGCGGCCCCACGACAATGACGTCCCGGCGCTCGGCGGTGCACGACGGGGCATGGTCGTGCGAGCCGACGCCACAGCGGCAGGTCCGGCGCAGGACCGCCTCCATGCGCGCCCGCAGCTCGTGCACGGAGTACGGCTTGACGACGTAGTCGTCGGCCCCGGCCTGCAACCCCAGAACCTTGTCGATCTCGTCGGCGCGGGCGGTGAGCACGATGACCGGTACGGCGGAGCGGGAGCGTATGCGCTTGCAGACCTCGACGCCGTCCAGGTCCGGCAGGCCGAGGTCGAGAAGGACCAGCTCGCAGCCCTCCAGTTTGGTCAGCGCCTCGGCCGCCGTGGGCGCGGTCAGGATGTCATGACCGAATTGACGCATCGCCACGGTCAGGGCGTCGGCGACATGTTCGTCGTCTTCGACCAGCAGAACACGCATGATCCCCCCGGAACATTCTGATCAAGTTGCATATTCAAATGCCTACTTCAAGTCTAACCAAGTCCTAAGCAGGCTCGTAGTGCAATGGAGTTGCACATCTCTTGAACACCGCCTGGCAATGGCCTGCAGTTCGGCTCAGTAACGTCATGGATGATCCCTGCGCGCACCCGCAGGCCGGCAGGTCTCCCCACCGGAGATCACGTGACGCCGCAGGCGAACCCGCCCCCCTCGGGCCCGGTCCCGACGAGCGCATACAGCCGGCATCGAAAGGAGCGTCGTGCGCGAGGCGACTCTGGTGGGCAGCATCGAGATCGCTGCCGATCCGACCACGGTGTACGGCATTCTCACCGACCTGGCCCGCTGGGAGCGGTTCGTCGTCGAGACCCGCGTTCCGGCCCGCGCCGCCACGGTTCGCCTCTCCCCCGGCATGACCTTCCGGGCCTGGAACCACAACGGCCTGTGGCGGTGGCGTACGACGACCACCGTGCTGGAAGCGGTACCGCACGACCGGCTGGTGTTCCGCGTCTCCTGCCTCGGCGAGCCGGTCTCGGTGTGGCGCTACGACATCGTCCCGACGCCCCGGGGAAGCCGGGTCACCGAGAGCACCCGCGACCTGCGCGGCCCAGCCATGGTCCTGCTGTGCCTGGTCACGACCGGCGTACTGGACCGCGCCGAGCACAGCCGGCGCAACATCGAACGCACCCTGGCAGCGCTGAAGGCCGAGGCGGAAGCCGAGCAGCCGAAGTTCTCCTGACAAGTTCAGGCGACGTGCAGTTCCCCTGCATGATCCGTGTCGCAGCTCTTAAGCACCTCTGTCGGCCACCTGAAGGCCTCTTGCAACACCGCTTCCTAGGTTTGGGGGCAGCCAGCGGGACAGGGCCTCGGCCGGTTCCGCCCGCTCCAGACATTCCGGCGATCTTCCCTCGACGACGTAAGGCTCGCGGAAATGCATTTTCTGGAACACGAACGCGCCACTCTCACCGACCTCCTCCCGGGCCTGGACGAAGCCTTGGCCGCCGCCCCGCTGTCGACCTGGGAGACGCCCGGCAACCCGGGACTCGACCACTTCCGCACCGCGGGCGGTCCGGGTCTCCTGGTGCCCGCCGAGCACGGCGGCAAGGGAGCCGACCTGCTCACCGCGGTGCGCGTCCAGCGCGCGGTGGGTTCTCGCTCGCCGTCCCTGGCGGTGGCCACCACCATGCACCACTTCTCGGTCGCCTCCCTGGTGGAGACCGCCGCGCAGAGCAGCGGGATGGAGTGGATGCTGCTGGCCGCCATCGCCAAGGACAACCTGCTCCTGGCCTCCGGGTTCGCCGAGGGGCGCACCGGGCAGGGCATCCTCAACCCGGCGATCAGCGCCCGGGTGGACGGCGACAAGATCTGGCTGACCGGCTCGAAGAAGCCCTGCAGTCTTGCCTGGTCCATGGACCTGCTCACCGCCTCCTTGCCCTTCCCCGACGAGGACGGCACACCGCGCCTGGCCGTCGCCGTCGTCCCGGCGAAGACACCGGGTCTGTCCGTACGGCCGTTCTGGAAGAGCCCCGTGCTGGCGGGCGCGGAGAGCGACGAGGTCGTCCTGGATGACGTGGAGGTCCCCGGCGATCTGCTGGTCCGTACCGACGTGGGCACCGACGGCGGGCTCGACCGCCTCAACACGGTCGGATTCCTCTGGTTCGAAGCACTCATGACGGCCAGTTACCTCGGTGCGGCCTCGGCTCTGGTGGAAAGGGTCCTGGTCAAGCCCGGCATGCCGGCCACCGCCGGCGCCCAGGCCGTCACAGCGGTCGAGTCCGCGGCCCTCATGCTGCGCGGTCTGGCCGCCCGCGCGACCGACGGGCCGATCGACGACGAGATCCTCGCCCAGGCGCTGGTGTGCCGGTACGCGACACAGGACCTCATCGTCCGGGTCCTGGACGTGTGCGTCGAGGTTCTCGGCGGCATGGCCTTCGTCTCCGGCGACGACGTCGCCTACCTCAACTCGGCCTGCCGCGCCCTGGCCTTCCATCCGCCCTCCCGGTCCCGGATGCACGAAGCGCTGGCCGGTTACTTCGGCGCCGGCGAACCCTTGCGCATCCCCGCCTGACCACCTCTTTCCGACAGCGGGCCCTGACCGGTCGCGGCTCCTGCCGCGCTGCCGTCCCCGCCTACGACACCGCGAGGTACAGACAAGTGACTTCTTCCACCCCACCCACCGTCCTGCTCACCGGAGCCTCGGGCGTGGTCGGCAGCGCCCTGCTCGCCGAACTCCCCTCCTTCTGCGAGGTCATCGCCCTGATCCACCGCTGCGCGTGCCCCGCGGCCGCGCAGCAGGTCTGCGGCGACCTGACCGCGCCCCGCCTGGGTCTGGACCGCGCGACGTACACCGAGCTCGCCCGTCGCGTGGATGTCGTCGTGCACTGCGCTGCGGTCACCGACTTCACCCAGGGGCCGGAGGCCACACATGCCCTGAACGAGGCCGGGACGCGCGCGGTCGTCGAGTTCGCGGCCGACGCCGGCGCCGTCCTCCACCACGTGTCGACCGCGTTCGTGGCCCGCCACGAGCTCACCCGCTCGCGTATGGGGCGCGACATGGGCGAGGCAGGCGCCCGGCCGGAGGACTACCTGGATTCCAAGCGCGCCGGCGAGGAGGTCGTACGTGCCTCCGGCGTCCCGGCGGTCATCGTCCGGCCCTCCATCGTCATCGGCGACTCCCGCACCGGGCAGATCGCCGCCTTCCAGGGGCTGCACAACATCCTGCTGATGCTGCTGCGCGGCCTGATGCCGCTGGTTCCGCTCCCTGCCACCTCGCTGATCGACTTCGTGCCGCAGGACGTCGTGGCCCGCGCGATCGCGGCGCTCATCGCCGCCGACCGCCGCGACGGCGAGGTGTGGATCACCGCCGGCCGGGAGGCCCTGCGCACCGAACACGTCCTCCAGGTCGTCTCCGGTGTCTGCACCGAGCTGGGCCTGAGCACCCTGATCCCGCGGATCGTCGGCACCGACATGGTCGACCGCCTGATCCGGCCGGTGTTCCTGGCCGGAGGGCTCCCCAAGCGAGCACTGCGCCGCTTCGACGACATGCTCGCCATGACCGCGCTGTTCGCCGATGCGCCCACCTTCCCGACCTCGCTCGGCGAACTCCCCGGCGATCCGCCGCAGTTGACCCGTGAGGAGCTGGAGGCGGCACTGCGCCGGACGCTCCTGCATCTCGCCCTGGTCAAGAAGCTGGGCGACGCGCCCGCCGTCACGCGGCCCGTGGCCGCCGGAGTGCCCGCATGACCGCGCCGACCATCTCCCCCGCCGCGGCACAACCCTCCGCGTCCGAAATCCTCGCCGCGTGCCGCAAGCACCTCGGCCGGGGCCGGGCACGTCTCGCCTCCCTGACCGGCGGTGCGATGGAGGTCACCTCCTACGGTTCCCGCGTCTTCGGAGCCGACGGCAAGGAGTACGTGGACTGCGGCGGCTACGGCGTCTTCCTGCTCGGCCACTGCCACCCCCGTGTCGTCGAGGCGGTGGTCGACCAAGTGACCCGCCACCCGCTGGCGACACGTCTGCTGCTGGAGCCGGTGGCCGCCCAGGCCGCCTCGGCACTGGCGGAGGTGACGCCGCCCGGCCTGGACTACGTCCACTTCGTCAACTCCGGTGCCGAGGCGACGGAGACGGCCGTCAAGCTGGCCCGGGCCCACGGCAGGCAGCGGCTGATCTCGACCATCGGCGGCTACCACGGCAAGACCACCGGAGCGCTGGCGCTGACGGCCAAGGAGCTGTACCAGGCGCCGTTCCGCCCCCTGCTGGATTCCGAGCACGTCCCGTACGGCGACACCGAGGCACTGGCCGCCGCCCTCGCCGACGGACCGCCCGCCTGCGTGGTCGTCGAACCCGTACAGGGCGAAGGAGGAGTCGTCCTGCCGCCGCCCGGCTACCTCCGCGACGTACAGCAACTGTGCGCCGGGCATGGAGCGTTCTTCGTGCTCGACGAGATCCAGACCGGTCTCGGCAGGCTCGGCAGCTGGTGGGGCGCGGACGAACACGACCTGCGGCCGGACGTCCTGCTGGTGGGCAAGAACCTCAGCGGCGGGGTCATCCCCGTGGCGGCGGCAGTCGCCACCGCCGAGGCCTACGCCCCGTTCGACCGTGACCCGTACCTGCACACCTCCACCTTCGCCGGAGCGCCCGTCGCCATGGCCGCCGCACAGGCGGCAGTCCGGACCATCGCGGACGAGGATCTGGTGCACCGGGCCCGGCTGCTGGGCGAGGACCTGCTCCTCCTGCTCCGGGACGTGCTCGCGCCGCTGGGCGACACGGTCCGCGAGATACGCGGCCGTGGCCTGCTGCTCGGCATAGAGATGCGCGACGAGCAGCTCGCCGGCGAGCTCGTGCTGCACCTGCTGGAGGCCGGCCTGCTGGTCAACCACTCCCTCAACGCCCACCGGGTCGTACGGCTGACTCCGCCCGCCGTGCTCACGCCCTCCGACCTGGACTGGATCTCGGCCGCCTTCACCACCGCGGTCACCGCCCTGACGAAGGGACTGCACTGACATGCCCGAAGTGACCCTCGACGTCCGCATACCCGACCTCAACCCCCTGGCCGTCTTCGAGCGACTGCGCGACTTCGGCGCCTACCCGAAGTTCACCGACGCCATCCGCGAGGTGCGGGTCGTCGAGATCGACCACTGCACCGTCGACTCCCACTGGCAGGCCAACTTCCGCAACGGCGTCCTGTGCTGGTCCGAGCGCGACACCATCGACCCCGCCGCCCTCAGCATCGAGTTCACCCAGCTCGACGGCGATTTCGAACGCTTCGAGGGCGGCTGGTACGTGTCGGAGGACTCCCCCGGCACCACGGCCCGCTTCACCGCCGTCTTCGACCTCGGCATCCCCACCCTCGCCTCGCTCATCGACCCCATCGCCGCCCGGACGCTCCTCGACACGATGGGCCTGATCGCCCGGGGACTGTTCGGCCCGCGCGTCCGGCTGGACGAGCCGGAGACGGTACCGGCCGGCGCCGGCGCCCCCGACGGGGGCCGACGGCCGTGACCAGCGCCCCCAGCTACCCCCTGATCCACGTGGCCGAGGCCGAACGGCCCGCGGACGCCCCGCCCTTGACCCAGCGGACGACCGACCGGACGTGCCGCGAGGTCTTCGCCCAACTGCCGGCCGCGGTGAGCGTCATCACCACCGACGGTGCCCACGGACCGGCCGGAATGACGGCGAGCGCCGTCTGCTCCCTGTCCGTGGATCCGCCGCTGATCCTGGTCTGCATCGCCAACCGCAGCCGCACACTCGAGTACATCCTCAGTCACGGGACCTTCGCCGTGAACGTGCTGCGCGAGGACCAGGCCGATGTCGCCAGGGCGTTCGCCGACCCCGGCACCGGCCAGCACAACCGCTTCGCCGCCGCACCGTCGCGCCGCGAGTCCGGAGCCCTCCTTCTTGAGGACTCGGCGGCCTGGCTCGCCTGCGACGTCCAGGACACCTATCCCGGCGGCGACCACACGATCGTCACCGGCCGGATCCGCTCTCTCGGCGCTTCCCGCATCCGCCCCCTGCTCTGGCACGGACGCCGCTTCCGCGCCCTGTCCTGACCACTGCCGTATCCGCCCCCTCGTCCCATTCCCCGGGAGGAAACATGCCCAGGAACCTCACCAACCAGGTCGTGGCCATCACCGGCGGCAGCCGAGGCATCGGCCGGGCCACCGCCGAGATGTTCATCGCCAAGGGCGCGAAGGTCGCCATCGGCGCCCGCACCATCGAGTACGCGGCCAAGGTGGCCGGCGAGATCGGCGCACACGCCTACCCGCTGGACGTCACCGATCCCATGTCGGTCAAGCAGTTCTGGAAGACCGTCGAAGCCGAACTCGGCCCGGTCGACATCCTCGTCAACAACGCCGGTGAAATGATCGTCAGCCGGCTGGAGCACGAGAGCGACGACGCCACCCTGCACCAGATCGAGGTCAACCTGCTCGGCACCATCAACGGCATGAAGACGGCGATGGGTCCGATGCGCGAGCGGGGCCACGGGCACATCATCAACATGGTCTCCGCCGTCGGCATGGTCGGCCTGCCCGGCTGCGCCACCTACTCCGCCGCCAAGCACGGTGTGGTGGGCCTCTCCGAGGCGGCCCGCGCCGAACTGCGCGGCTCCGGCGTGGACCTGTCGATCATCCTGCCCATCCCCGCCCAGACCGAGCTGACCTCCGGCGTCGGCAAGGGCCGCTTCGTACCGCTGCTCACCCCGCAGGACATCGCCGCCGCCGTCCTGCGCACCGCGCGCCGCCCCCGCTACAACGTCTACGTCCCCGGCTGGACCAATCCCGTCACCCGCTCGCTCTATCTGCTTCCCCAGCCCTGGCGGGACGCCATGGGCCGCTTCCTCAAGGCCGACCAGTTGCTGCGCACCACCGACTTCCAGGCCCGCACCTCCTACGAGGCCCGCCTGGGCCACACCCTGCCGAGGGAGGCCGCCTGATGGCCACGCCCACCAAGCGAGCGTCCCTCGTCAACAACATCGTCAGGGGCTCCACCACCAAGGGCGCCGTCCGCCGCGGCAACGCCCCTTCCGTCACCGGCATCTCCCTGGTGGACCGCCTCATCCACGTCCACCCCGTCACCACCGTCGCGATGTTCACCCCCGTCGCCGCGGCGGCCACGGCACTCTCCGTGGGCCGAACCGGCGGTTGGGCCATGGCGGGCTGGGCGCTGGCCGGGTACGTCACCTGGACCCTGTCCGAGTACTGGGGCCACCGCATCGTCCTGCACTACGAGCCGCCACGCGGCTTCGGCGCCAAGCTCCACTACGTCCTGCACGGCGTCCACCACGACTACCCGCAGGACATGCGCCGCTCCATCCTCAGCCCGCTGCTGAGCATCCCTATGGTCGCGGCGACGTTCTACGTCTCCAGCGGACTGCTGGACGTCCCGCCGGTCTTCGGCGCCGGCTACGTCGTCGGCTACCTGGCCTACGACCTGTTCCATCTCTACCTTCACCACGGCAGGCCCAAGAACCGCCTGCTGCGCACTCTGCGGGAGTACCACATGCGCCACCACTTCCGCGACGACTCCCGTGGCTTCGGTATCAGCGCCCCGTACTGGGACGAACTGTTCGGCACTTCCATCGCCCGTACGCCCAAGGCCGGGCGGGCGGCGGGCGCATCATCCGGCGGTGCCTGACCGTCCGCCCTCCCAAGCCGCGTGGGCGCCGTCGCCACCACCGGGGCCACGACCCGTCGTCGCTGCCCCGGCCCCGGTGGCCGGCGCGGGCGCCCACGCGCCGCGGACGGTCACCGGCCGCTCCTCCCGCCCCAGCCGTCACGGGCCGCGCCGCCCCCTCACGAGGACCAGGCCATGAACTCATCCGATACCCTCGCAGCACGCATCGCCTCCACCCCGGACACCCACACCTCCCTTCCTGTCCCGTCCACGCCGCCGAGCCAGGCGGACCTCACCGAGGCGCTGGACTTCGTGCGGCAGCACCACCGCGAACACCCGGAACAGACGGTCCCCCTGCACACGCGCCTGCGGCAGGTACAGCGGCAGTTCGACGAGACCGGCACCTACCGCCACACCACCGAAGAGCTCACCTTCGGCGCACGTGTGGCCTGGCGCAACAGCAGCCGCTGCATCGGCCGCCTGTACTGGAACAGCCTGCAGGTCCTGGACCGGCGGGAGGCGACCACGCCCGAGGAGATCCACGAACACCTGATCACCCACCTGCGCCGCGGCACCAACGGCGGGCGCATCCGCCCCACCATCTCCGTCTTCGCCCCCGACACCCCCGACCGCCCCGGTCCTCGCGTGTGGAACGACCAGCTCATCCGGTACGCCGGATACCGCCGTCCTGACGGCAGCGTCGTCGGCGACGCCGCCTACACGGACTTCACCGACCTGGTCCAGCGCATGGGCTGGAACGGCCCCGGTGGTCCCTTCGACGTCCTGCCCCTGGTCATCGCCACCCACGACACCAAGCCGCAGCTGTTCGACCTTCCCGCAGACGCCGTCCTCGAAGTCCCCCTCCGCCATCCCGACCACCCCTGGTTCGCAGAACTCGACCTGCGCTGGCACGCGTTGCCCGCCATCTCCAACATGCGCCTGCGCATCGGCGGCGTCGACTACCCTCTCGCCCCCTTCAACGGCTGGTACATGGGCACCGAGATCGGCGCCCGCAACCTCGTCGACGAAGACCGCTACAACCTGCTCTCCCTCGTCGCCGCCGGCCTCGGCCTCGACACGAGCGACGAAGCCACCCTGTGGCGCGACCGCGCCCTGGTCGAACTGAACGTCGCCGTCCTGCACTCCTTCAGCGAGGCAGGCGTGCGCATCAGCGACCATCACACGGAATCCCGCCGCTTCCTGACCCATCTGGAGAAAGAGGAGCGGGCGGGCCGGACGGTCCCGGCCGACTGGACCTGGATCGTCCCACCCGTCTCGGGCGGCATCACACCGGTCTTCCACCGCTACTACGACGAAGCCGACCAGAACCCCAACTTCCATCTCGACGACGACGCCCGGGACCGGGGCAGGGGCCGCTGCCCCTACGGCCACGACCGGCAACGATGAGGGGCAAGTGATCACAGACATCACTGTCGTCGGCGGGGGCCTTGGCAAGGACCTGATCCGGGATCACTTCCGGCCCGGCCCCGCCCTCGCCGCCCGGCTTGCCCACGCCGTGGCCCCTCGCTGTGCGACCTTGGCTCCGGCCACGGGGTGTCAACGACTTCGGCTCAGAAGCATCCGCGAGTTCTTGCCCAAGGATACCCCGAGGGGGTATGCGTGGAGTCGGCACGTCACGTGACTTCCCCGAAGAGAGGACAGTGGCATGGGCCGCCTCCTGACCGCGGTGTCGAGTGGTGCACTCGCGCTGTTCAGCACCTACTGGGACGACTCGCTGCATACTGACATCGGCCGGGACACCTTCTGGAGCGCACCCCACGTACTGCTCTACGGCTCGCTCCTGGTCACCCTCGGCGCACTGGCCCTGTGGGCCTGGCCGCGCGCCCGCGAGAGGGGTGTGAAAGGGATTCCGAGGGAGCCGGTCCTGCGCTGGGCAACCGTCTCGGGCGTGTCCATAGGCATCGCGGCCCCCGCCGACACGGCATGGCACACCGCCTTCGGGCGCGACGCCGTCCTGTGGAGTCCGCCGCATCTCCTGGCGATCGTCGCGACGATCACCCTGACCGTCACTCTGCTGCGGGCGGTCGCACTGGAGCAAAGGCGGGGATTCGCACTCGCGGCCACAGAAGCCCTGGTCCTGGGCGCAGCCTTGGTGCCGGTCATGGAGTACGACTCCGACGTGCCGCAGTTTTCGGCCGTGTGGTACCTCCCCGTTGTCAGCGCCGCCGTGACGCTGGCCGTCCTGCTCATCCGCCGTTTCGACTCCCTGCCCGGCGCGTCCGTCCGCGCGGCGCTGCTGCTGACAGCCGCGCGGCTGCTGACGGTCGCCTTCCTGGCGCTCCTGGGTCGTTCCACGCCGATCGTCCCACCCGTGGTCGTGGTGACCCTCGCCGCCGACCTGGTACGGCGATGGCGTCCGTCCCCCTGGTGGCTGACCCTCGTCGTCCCGGCGGCCGTGCACGCGATCTACGTCCCCCTGTTGCCGGTGCTGCCGCACGGCACGGCGGTCCCCGCGGGGCAGATCGCGCCGTCGCTCCTGCTGGGCGTCGGCGGCTCCGCCCTGATCGTCCTGGTCGCCGAAGGGGTGCCGGACGGCTGGCAGCGCGGGGTCCGGGCGGCGACGGTGGGCGTCGCCGTCCTGCTCGCCCTTCCCCTGCCGGCCCCGACACGAGCCCTCGCCCACGATCCCGGGCAGGGCACCGACCTGGGCGAGGCACGGTGGAGCACCTTCGTCAGGGAGCACCAGGTCGACGTCACCGTCTCCTCCGAGGAACCAGGGCTGCGCCCCACCGGCCTGGTCGCCCGGCGCGCCGGAGAAGAGGTCACAGGACGGCTCACCTCCGACTCCGCCGGCACCGGACACGGTACGGTCCGGCTGCACGCCGACGGCCGCTGGTTCCTGTACGCGACCTTCAGGGACGCTCGCGACCGGTCGGCGGAGAGCTGGGTCGCGGTGCAGCAGGGTTCCGCGCGGGCCCGCACGGCGACGCGTCCCGTATACGTGCCGCCGACTCAGACGTACGGCGCGGGACGGACAGCTGCGACCGTGGTGCTGTACGGAATGGCCGCGGCGCTCCTCGTCGCCGTCGCCCGGTCCGGTCGCAAACCCAGGACGGCACCCACGGCCGACTGAACACCTACAACAACCCGTTCGTACTAAGGGCCATAGCAGTTGAAGGCTTGCAGTTGATGGGGAAGGTGATGATGGGAAGCCTGGCTCTCAGTTGGTCCATCGCGGCAGTCGCCGCCCTCGTGGCCGCGGTCAGCGCCGTCCGGGTGGTGACCACCAGAGGCGAGACCCGGTTCGCGGCGGGTGGTGAACTGCTCATGGGCCTGTGCATGGCCCTCATGGCCCTGCCTGCGACGGTCGCCTGGTATGCGGGCCACGGCATGTGGTGGGTGGTGGCATTCACTCTGGTGGGCCTCGGCGGTGCGGCGCTGGCGGTCAAGCACACCCGTACGTGCGGGTGGAAGCACGGCCGCCACTGGGTGCATCTCATCGCCGGAAGCTTCGGCATGGTGGTCATGACGCTTGCCATGACGCCCACGTCGTCCGGCCCGGCGCTGGCTCTGGGCTCCTCGATGGCCGCCATGCCGGGGATGGAGAACATGCCGGGCATGCAGGACGTCGCCGCGAACACCAGGACCTCGGGCATGGAAGGGATGCAGGGTATGGCCGGCATGGAGAACATGCCGGGGATGAACATGCCCGGCATGGACTCCGCCGCCGTGTCAGCCTCGTCGTCGACGCCCCTGTGGCGCTGGGTGATCGTGGCGCTCGCCGTGTACTTCGCCCTGATGATCGGCGCGTCCGTCTGGGCCCGGGTACGGGGGACCGACAAGGACCTCGCCGCCGGCCGGACCTGGAGCCGCTGGCTGCTTGCCGTACCGGACACGCTTCTCGTCTTCCTCGCGTCGCTCACGCTCTCGGTGTGGGACAAGGCCCGCACAGGCGAGGGCACCGCTCACGGCCGCCGCCGGAAAGTCGGCGCCGCGCCGCAGGCCGCCCTGGCGGCCCATGTCGGCATGGGCGCGACCATGTCCGGGATGCTGCTGATGATGGCGACGTGACGACGGACGCACCGACTTCAAGCGATCGGCCGGCGCTCGCGATGGATAGGGACGGTCCGCCGATGCCACCGGCACGAACCGGGTCACCCATAGCGTCACTAAAAATCTTAGTGACGAGAACTCGGCATGAACAGCTCCATGCGGGCGGAGACAGGGGATGGCTAGATACCCCTAGGGGGTATAGTGTTCGTCGTGTCGGGAGGACGGGAACGCCGCCCTCCCACACACCGATCCCACGCGTACACACCGAGGATGAAGCCATGACCGAACAGACGACCTCCACCTCCGGCTCCTGCTGCGGCGGCTCGTCCAGCGGCTCCGGCACGACCGACGTCCACGACATCCAGGCCACCGGCGTCACCACCGTCTACCAGGTGTCCGGCATGACCTGCGGCCACTGCGAGGGCGCCGTCTCCAAGGAGATCTCCGCCCTGGACGGCGTGACCGCGGTCCAGGCCGTCGCCAAGTCCGGCCAGGTGACCGTCACCTCCGCCGCCCCGCTCGACGAATCGGCCGTCCGCGCCGCCGTCGACGAGGCCGGCTACGAACTCGTCGGCCAGGCCTGACGACCCCTCGGGGCACCCTGCCCCGGGGCACGACGCGCACTCCCTCCCCGCGCCGGGACGCATCGCTCCGCTGATACGGACGCCGCGCGTCCCGGCCTCCCCCTGGAGATACGCATGACCAGCACGGCTCCCGAGAAGACGCAGTCCCCCACAGCATCCGAACCCGCCTCCCAAGTCGAGCTCTCCATCGGCGGCATGACGTGCGCCTCGTGCGCGGCCCGCATCGAGAAGAAGCTCAACCGCATGGACGGCGTCACCGCCACGGTCAACTTCGCCACCGAGAAGGCGAAGGTCTCCTACCCGGAAGGCGTCGACGTCGCCGACCTCATCGCCACCGTCGAGAAGACCGGCTACACCGCCGAGGAGCCCCCACCCCCGGCCACCGAGAAGCGGGGTGCCACCGAGGCCGAGGCCACGCCGGACGGTGAACTGCTGTCCCTGCGCCAGCGTCTGTACGTCTCGGTTGCGCTCTCCGCGCCCGTGGTGCTGATGGCGATGATCCCGGCCCTGCAGTTCGACGACTGGCAGTGGCTGTCACTGACCCTGGCCGCCCCGGTCGTGGTGTGGGGGGCCCTCCCCTTCCACAAGGCGGCCTTCACCAACGCCCGGCACGGCGCCGCGACCATGGACACCCTGGTGTCCGTCGGCACACTGGCCGCGTTCGGCTGGTCGCTGTGGGCACTGTTCTTCGGGACGGCCGGCATGACGGGGATGCGGCACGGATTCGACCTCACCGTCTCCCGCACCGACGGCTCTTCCAGCATCTACCTGGAGGCCGCAGCCGGTGTGACGGCGTTCATCCTCGCCGGCCGGTACCTGGAGGCGAAGTCCAAGCGGAAGGCGGGCGCGGCCCTGCGTGCGCTCATGGAGCTGGGCGCCAAGGACGTGGCCGTGCTGCGCGGCGGCAAGGAGATACGCATTCCCGTCGGCCAGTTGGCGGTCGGCGACCGGTTCGTCGTACGCCCCGGCGAGAAGATCGCCACCGACGGAACCGTCGTCGAGGGCGCCTCCGCGGTGGACGCCTCCATGCTCACCGGGGAGTCCCTGCCGGTCGACGTCGCCGTCGGCGACCCGGTCACCGGCGCCACCGTGAACGCCGGAGGGCGACTCGTCGTCGAGGCCACCCGCGTCGGCGCCGACACCCAACTCGCCCGGATGGCGAAGCTCGTCGAGGACGCGCAGAACGGCAAGGCGGCCGTGCAGCGCCTCGCCGACCGCATCTCCGCCGTCTTCGTCCCCATCGTCATCCTCCTCGCCCTCGGCACCCTGCTGACCTGGATCCTCGTCACCGGCGAGACAACGGCCGCCTTCACCGCCGCAGTCGCGGTTTTGATCATCGCCTGCCCCTGTGCCCTGGGCCTGGCCACCCCGACCGCACTCATGGTCGGCACCGGCCGCGGCGCCCAACTCGGCATCCTCATCAAGGGCCCCGAGGTCCTGGAATCCACCCGCCGCGTCGACACCGTCGTCCTGGACAAGACCGGCACCGTGACCACCGGCCGGATGACCCTGCAGGACGTCCACCTCGCCAAGGGAGCGGACAAGGAGGAACTACTCCGCCTCGCGGGTGCGTTGGAGCACGCCTCCGAGCACCCCATCGCCCAGGCCATCGCCACAGGGGCGATCGAGCAGGCAGGCGGCCTGCCGGTCCCGGAGAACTTCGAGAACGTCGCCGGACTCGGTGTCCAGGGCGTCGTCGACGGACACGCGGTCCTCGTCGGACGCGAGAGGCTCCTCAAGGAGTGGGCCATCGAACTGCCCCGCGAACTCGCCCAGGCGAAGGCCGCGGCGGAGGCCGAGGGCCGTACCGCGGTCGCGGTGGCCTGGGACGGCGAAGCCCGTGGTGTGCTCACCGTGGCCGACGCGATCAAGGAGACCAGCGCGGAAGCCGTCGCCGGACTGCGCCGACTGGGCCTCGAGCCCGTTCTGCTGACCGGCGACAACCAACTCGTCGCCGAGTCGGTCGCCCGCACGGTCGGCATCGACCAGGTGATCGCCGAGGTCCTGCCCCAGGACAAGGTGGACGTCGTGAGGCGCCTGCAGGCAGAGGGCCGTTCGGTCGCGATGGTCGGCGACGGTGTCAACGACGCGGCCGCTCTGGCAACCGCCGACCTGGGACTGGCGATGGGCACCGGCACGGACGCGGCGATCGAGGCCGGCGACCTGACCCTCGTCCGCGGCGACCTGCGCGTGGCCGCGGACGCCATCCGCCTGTCCCGTAAGACCCTGGCCACCATCAAGGGCAACCTCTTCTGGGCCTTCGGTTACAACGTCGCCGCGATCCCTCTGGCCGCCCTCGGCATGCTCAACCCGATGATCGCCGGAGCCGCGATGGCGTTCTCCTCGGTGTTCGTCGTCACCAACAGTCTGCGGCTGCGCGCCTTCAAGTAGGCCTCGGCGAAACCCTGTTGGCACAGGCGCCCGGATCACGACCGGGCGCCTCGCCGTGTTCTGTCACCCGGGCCCGTCCGGGTGCGAGAAGGGACCCGGGTCCGCGCAATCCGCGCCACAACTAGTCTGCTTAGTAATTAAATAGTAGAGTGAATGCGGCACCTCATGGAACGCCGGAAGCCTCCGCTCGTTGCGCTGGCTCCCCGGCGTCTTTTCAGGAAGGCGGTCGGGGGTTTCCGGTGAGGTGATCCTGCTGCGCGAGAGCGCAATTGCCGGGATGTGCGGGCCCTGGCAGGTGAGTCAGGGCCCGCATGCCAGCAGCAGCGGCAGCAAGGGAGCCACGATCGTTGCCGCCAGGATGCCCAGCCATGTCGCACGGTTCGGCCTGGGCTGCGGCGTGAGAATACGGCGCAGCCGGATGAGGGCACCCGATCCGCCGGCCCCCAGGGCCCCATGTGGTGCCCGCCCCGCCGCGACCTCGTACATGGCGCTGGCCAGCGCATCCCTGGAGTGGAACCGCAGGGCACGGTCGTCCGCGATCATTTCCAGCAGCAGATGCGTCTGCTCCTTGGCGTGCTGGGCCAGCGGAAGACCCCGAAACGCCCGGGAAAAGGCGTCGACCAGGACCTTCGGCACATGGTGCCGTCCGGTGATATGAGCCCGTTCGTGTTCGAGGACGGCGCGCAGCTGGACTTCGGAGAGGGTGTCCAGTGCACCGCTGGTGACCACCACACGGGAGCGGCGGCCCGGGAGGCAGTACACGGCCGGGACCTCGTATTCGACGATCGTGACACCGTACTTCGGGGACGGCCTGCCGACGAGAGCGAGCATGTCCAACTGGCGCCAGCGGGCACATCGGGCCCGCCAGGCGCAGCGGACGAGCCAGCCCACCGGCAGCAGGAGGACAGTCACAGGAGCGGCGAGCACCAGCACGTCACCGAGGCTGGGCGGTCCATCGCTCGCGGGCGCGTCGGCGGCCAGGCCGCAGGCGGTGAGCAGTCCGACCAGCCCGTCGTGCACGTGCTGCTCGGTGAGCGCCAGGTGGTAGACGGCCAGGGCGGTGGCGACGACGAACGTGGCCATGAGCGCCTGCCAGGCCAGAACCGCGGCGGTCGGCGCATGGTGAGTCCATTGCGCCCGTGTCAGAAGGGGTGGCGCCACGGCGCCCACGAGCACCGCGTATCCGGCCAGCGCCACGGCTGTGATCATGCCCCACTCCGCCTGTTCGCCCTTCGGAGAGCCGAGCGTAGCGCCTGCGTCTCGTCCGGCGTCATCTCTTCCAGGAAACTGACCAGGGTCCCGGCCGGGTCCGGGTTGCTGCCCAGCGCTTCGTGCATCAGGGACGCCGTGTACTGCTGGCGAGTGCAGGTGGGCGTGTACACCCAGGCCCGGCCTTCTTTGTGCCGGGTGAGCATGCCCTTGCGGTACAGGATGTCGGCCACGGTCTTGACCGTGCTGTAGGCGATCGGCCGCAGCCTGTTGATGTCCGTGCGCACCTCGCGCGCGGTGGCCGGACGCCCCCAGAGCCAGAGACGGTCCATGATCTCCGCCTCCAGCTCACCCAGTTGACGCACAACCGCTCCCTTCGCTTCCGGAGCGCGAGGCCTCCGGTACCGGCGCGAGTTCATCGTAGACGGCGAGGTCGGGCGCTCTGCGCGGTCGTGAGGAGAGGAGGCGCCCCGCATCGGGCACGACGGGGCTCCTCCGACCCGACGACGCACTCACAAGGGCATGCGTAGGTCAAACACGGCAAAGCCCCGCCTCTCAGAGCGGAGAGAGCGGGGGCTGTTGCTGGGGCCGTCAGCGGGCGAACAGGGCGGGAACGCCGGTCGCTAGCGCGAGGCCGGTACCGCGCGCCGACCGCGTACGGGTCCGACACGCGGAAGGGCGGGGAGGACCGCACGGACACAGCCCGCGGGATACGGATCCGCGTGAAGGGGCCTGTCACCCGGCCGAAGCGTGCTCCATGGCCTGGTCGAGGTGTGTGATGACGGCCGGTACGTCATCGCTTTCGGTGCGCCGGATCAGCTCGAGAGCCGGCCGGACGAGACCACCCGGTCGCGCGATCAGCCGTGCCAGCACGGCCGCCCGGATGTCGAGCCGCTCGATGGTGGCCTCGCGTTCCTGGTCGTTCTGCCCAGCCAGCAGTACGGCGTTGTACCACGCCTCCTCGCGGGACTGGCGGATGCTGAAATCCAGGATCCGCTCGTCGGTGCGGCCTCCGACCTTGTCCAGCAACGACATGAAGGGCGACAGGGCGTCGACCGAGTCCTGCACGGCCAGCACCACCCGCCCCAGGATGTCGTTGATCAGCAGGAAGTCGTGCCGCAGCGCGTGGATGTCCTCGCCGGGGCTGGTCCGCGCGGCGGCGACGGCCAGGTCGAGGTTGATGTGCGCGTTCACGCCGAGCACGAGGTGCTGGACGATGATGGTGTCGTCGTCCTTGAGCAGCCCGAACGCCTCGCGCCAGCAACGCGGCCCGCTCCGGTCCCGGCGCCAGGCGTCGTACGCCTCGAAGTAGCGGTTGCCGAAGTGCGTGTCGAAGCGGTCCATGCGGGCGCCGTCCTCGAACTGCCCGGCGTGGATGGCTGAACGGACCTCAACGGTCACCTGCCGGTACAGCGCCGCGAAGTACCCGATCCGGTCACCGGCACGGCCCGCGTCCCGCACGATGTCGGCAAGTCCGTTCACGACATCGTCGATGTTCTCCGCCGCCATGCTCAACCCCCGTCTGCTGTCCCCTGGTTCGGCAGACCTGTCGTACCACGCCACACAGTGGTGGGTCCCTGTCCTGCAGGCAACGAGACGAGAACTCTTGGGCCTCATAGGGGCGTTCGCGCGCGGGACTTCGCCGGGGCGGCTCGTCGGAATGCAGAAACGCGTGTGCCGGTGTCGCAGCACCGACACCGTCAGGGCTGTTCGGCGTACCAGGTCAGGTCGTCAGCCATGGTGGGCAGATACCTGTTGCGGTCCACCAGGAGAACCGGGTCCCGGTCGTCGAGGTTCACGTCGAGAACTCGGTGGGCAGCCCTGCGCCACCGCTCGAAGGTCTCCGGGGACGCGGTCGCGAGCCGGTGGACGTCGGTCACCCGCAGCCGACCGCCCACACCCGCGGGCCGTACCCGGCGCAGGGCGTCACTCGACAGCAGGTCCAGTGCCTGGCTCAGCGGCACCTGCTCGCATCGCGGCACATCCGCTTCGGCGCTTGCCGCGTAGAGGGCCAGGGCCACGAGGACGACCGTCATGTGCGCGTCGACGGCGTTGCCGCCCGCGGGCGGGTACAGCCACTCGTAGACGTCTCCGTCGGTCGGTACCGCCCAGACGCACAGTCGCCGCGCCCAGTGGAGGCAGTCGGTGAGCGGTGCGATGCCGGTCGTGGTCACCACCCGGCCCTCCCAGCGCAGTTGACGCTCGGGCGCGTCGGGCGGGGGCGGATAGAGGGTGCGGTCCTCGGTGATCCGCGGCAGCATGTCGATCTTGACCGCCGCGCCCGGAAATCGGCCCTCCGCGCCCTGCGCCCCCAGGTGGAGCAGTTGCCGTACCCCGCAGGCGGCCACCTCGGGGTCGGTCCATTCGTGGCCCTCCGCGCACTCCAGGTACGCCTCGCGTCCGCGAGCCACCAGGGTCAGCCCCGTCGTGCGACCGCAGCGGGGGCAGTACAGCGGCTCCTCCAGTACGTCGTCGATGAGATCCCCGTATTTGGCCACGACGATCTCCCCGCCGACCGACACGCGGACCAGTCCCTGCACGTCACGTCCCTTCGAGCGGACCGCTGGACCACTGTCCTACCCGAGCGGTGCGCGAATATCCGCACCCGCGCTCTCGGCCACCCATGGGTGGCAGGGCCGTGCCCGGGGTCACCCTGGTGCACCGTCCTGTCGTACCCGCGCGACCAGGCTTGTCGGACGGGTGCGCAGGACGACCTCGACGGAGGAGAGGGCGAAGCGGACCGCGCCGGTCAGGACGCCGTCGTCGCCGAGGGCGGACAGCTGCCAGTGCGGCGGGTCGACCAGGAGCGTGTGTGCGTGGCGGCGGGCGGCCGCCAGCAGGATGTCGGCGGCGGCAGCGGTCTCGGGGGTGGGGAACTGGCTGGTGCCGATGACGACCAGGGCGGGGTCCAGGGCGAGGAGCACCGGGGCGATGCCTTCGGCGAGCCGTCGGCCGTACGACTCGACGGCGTTGACGGCGTCCGCCTCTCCCGTCGCGGCGGCCGTGACGACGGCCGCGGGCAGCGGTTCCAGCCCGGGGGTGTCCGGTGAGCCGAGGGAGTCGGAGGTGTCGGGCGGGCCCGGGAAGCGGATGAAGCCGATCTCTCCGGCTGCTCCGTGGTGACCTCGCAGCAGTCGGCCGCCGGTGATGACTCCGGCGCCGAGGCGCTCGCCGAGCAGCACGAACACCATCTCGTCGACCATGGCGCCGGTTGACTCACGGGGTAGGTCGGCCGGCGGTTCCTCCTCTTGCCGGCGCGTCGAGGGTTCCGCGGGGCGCTCGGCCGCCGTCGTGGGCCGACGTTCTTCAGGTGGTGACTCGACGGCCGGTCGTTCGCCTTCGTCCTCCTCCTCGACCCGCACCGAGGGCGAGGCTCGGCCGACTCCTCGCCACTGTTCGCCGAGGGCGGCGAGGTTGGCGTCGTTCTCCACGGCGACCGGGCAGTGCAGGTGGTCGCGGAGGATGCCGGCGATGTCGGTGTCGGCCCAGGTGGGGAGGTTGTCGGCCTGGCGGACGCGGGCGTTGGCGCGGTCGACGAGACCGGGGGTGCCGACGGTCGCGGCCCAGACCCGGGCCGCGTCGGCTCCGGCCTCGGCCATGGCTTCCTCGATCACTTCCGTGACCGCGCGGGCCCGGTCCGCGCCGGTGAGGTCGGCGCGGACCCTCCGGCGCCGCACCGCGACCGGTTCGCCGTCGAGATCGGCCAGACAGACGGTGACGGACCGGGGACGGACGTCGACGCCGACGACGAATCCGGCGTGCGCCCGGAAGCGGAAACGGCGCGCCGGGCGGCCGGGCGAGCGCTGGCCGCGGGCGGACAGGGCGGGTGCGACCTCGATCAGTCCGCAGTCGGCGAGTTCCTCGGTGATCGCCTCGACCGTGGGGCGGGAGAGGTTGGTGGCCCTGGCCAGTTCGGACAGGCGCGGGTGCGGGTCCGCCGCACGTACGACGGCGAGCACGGCCGCGGCGTTGGTCGCCCGCAGATCCGCCACCGCGACCACGGCCGGTGCGCTCGGTGCCGCCGGCTGCGCGGCTCCGCTCAGCGGCCAGACGGCCTCCGGGTCCGGTTGCGCCACTGCCACCTCCTCATACCTCGTGACTCTTGACGCCCCACGGCGCCATGCCGATTATAAAACGCAACTGCTTTATTAAAAGCCTTGTGCAGTGCTCGACCCTGCGCAGCTTCCGCCTTCCCACGGCCTCCGCCCCGGACCGGCCCCACCCGGCGCCCCGGCAATCCTCTCCGCCGTTCCAGGAGACACCGCCATGAGCCACACCCGCCCGCATCCCCCGACCCATCTGCCCAGACGCGTCTTCCTCGCCGCCGCCGGCACCACCCTGCTCGCCGCGTGCGGCAGTTCCCTCACCCCCGGGGCCAAGTCGTCCGCGAGCAGCAGCGCGTCCGGTCCCGCCGCCACCGCGGTCCCGACCGAGAAGATCACCCTGGTCATCGCCGACGCGGACGACACCACCATGACGCCCGGCCTGATGGCGGCCTTCCACGCCAAGTACCCCAACATCACCTTCAAGCGCCAGTACACGGGCTGGGACGACTACCTCAAGAGCATCAACACCACGATGTCCGCGGACAGCGCCCCCGACATCGCCCAGTTCGTCTCGGGCATGAACAACCTGGTCAAGGGACGGCTCCTGCTCGATGTCGGCGCCTACAGCAAGGCGTACAGCTGGCCCGGCAAGTTCCCCGGCCTCGACCAGATCACGTTCACCGCCGACGGCCGGACCACCGGAACCGGCGCCCTGTACGGCGTGTCCGGTGGGCTGTCCTTCGAGGGCGTCTACTACAACAAGGCCAAGGCCAAGAAGCTCGGCATCACCCTACCGGCGGCCTCGATCGCCGACCTGGAGGCGATGTTCGCCAAGGCCAAGGCGGCCGGGGAGACCGCCCTCGTCGCCGGCAACCTCGACGGCGGCCTCAACCACCCCTTCAACGTGCTCCTTTCCGTCTACATGAAGCCCGCCGACCGCCAGGCCTGGGCCTACGGCCACAAGGGAGCCAAGATCACCGGAGCGGATGCCGTCGCCGCGACCGCGACCCTCAAACGCTGGGTGGACAAGGGCTATGTGACACCGAAGGTCAACGGCGTCAGCGACAACGACGCCACCGCGGCCTTCGCCAAGGGCACCGGCGTCTTCCGCATCAGCGGCAACTGGGCCGCGGCCGCTGTCGCCAAGGGCCTCGGCGACAACGCGGGCATGTTCAACGCGCCACCCGCCGACAAGGGCGGCACCCTGCACACCACCGGCGCAGGCGTCTACTACTGCGTCTCCAGCAACACCAAACACGCCGCCGCGGCCACCGCCTTCCTGGACTTCTGCGCAAGCACCGAAGCCGCGCCCATCATCGCCAAGTCCGGCTTCATGGCCCCCGACGCCTCCTCCATGCCGCAGCAGAGCGGACTGCTCGGCGACGTCGCCACCAGCTGGCAGGGCATCGCGAAGGACTCCGGTCTCGAGCCGTTCGTCCAGAACGCCTCCAGCCCGACCATGCCCGACACCCTCACCACACAGCTGCAGCTGCTGGCCGGCGGCAAGGTGAGCGTGGAGAAGTTCCTGGCCAACCTCCAGTCCGACTTCGACCAGTACCACAGCTGATGGCCGTCACCACCCACCGTCCCGGGCCCGCGGCCACCGGCCAGGCCCGCACCCGGGCCGGCCGGCGGCCCGGCGCCCGGCGACGGCGCCGTGCCACGGCCCTGCTGTACGTGCTGCCCGCCCTGCTGCCGTACACGCTCTTCGCCGTCCTGCCCGCCCTGCACACCGCCTACCTGTCCCTGTTCGACTGGGACGGTGTGACCCTGCCGTCCTTCACCGGGATCGCCAACTACCGCAAGGTCGTCAGCGATCCACAGCTGCGCGCGGCGGCCTGGCACGCCGGCGCGCTCATCCTGTTCTTCTCCGTCCTGCCCATCTGCGTCGGCCTGGTCTCGGCGGCCATCGTCGCCCGCCGCTCCGGCCGCCGCGGCACGGTGGCCGTCCGTACGCTGCTGTTCCTGCCGCAGGTCGTGCCGTTGGTCGCGGTCGCCATCATCTGGCGCTGGGTGTACGCCGAGGACGGCACCCTCAACCAGGTGCTGCGCGCGGTGGGCCTGGGCCGGTTCGCCGACTCGTGGCTGGGCAGCTTCAGCTGGTCGCTTCCGGCCGTGGGGCTGATCGGCACCTGGGTGGTGGCCGGACTGTGCATGGTGCTGTTCCTTTCCGGCACGCAGCGCATCGACCAGGAGATCCACGAGGCCGCCCGGGTCGACGGCGCGGGCCCGGTGCGGGAGTTCTGGTCCATCACGGTGCCCCTGCTGCGACCGGAGATCGCCGTCGCCCTGTCCATCACCGTGATCGCGGCCCTGTCCAGCTTCGACCTCATCTACATCACCACCGGCGGCGGCCCCGGCAACAGCACCGTCGTGCCCGGCATCCTCATCTACCGGCTCGCCTTCGGCGGCGGGCAGGTGGGCCTGGCCAGCGCGCTCGCGGTGGTCCTGACGGCGGTCATCTCCGTCGCCGTCCTCGTCATCAACCGCCTTGCCCGGGAGGCCCCGTGACGACCCACAGGGCGAGAGGGCTCGCCGCACCGGCCGTCCTGGCACTCTTCTGCGCCGCCGTCCTCGTACCCTTCCTGTCGCTCCTGCTGGCCTCGGTGCAGCCCGCCGGGACACCGCTGACCGGGCTGGCGCTGCCGACCCACGGCATCCATCTGGAGAACTTCGTACACGCCTGGTCCCGCGCCGGGTTCGGGCCGCTGCTGCGCTCCAGCACGGTGATCGCGCTCGCGGTCGTCCCGGCGGCCGTGCTGTGCGCCACGCTCGCCGGGTACGCGCTGGCCACCATGGACGTCCCCGGCGGCGGAAAGCTCTACGCCTACCTGCTGCTCGGCCTGTCCATCCCGACCGAGGTCACCGTCATCCCGCTCTACTACGACCTGCGGGCACTCGGGCTGACCAACACCGTGCCGGGGCTGGCGCTGGCGGAGATCGCCGCCTTCATGCCCTTCGGCGTGTTCTGGATGCGGGCGCACTTCGCGACCATGCCGCGCAGCCTCATCGAGGCCGCCCGGCTGGACGGGGCCTCGTCCTGGACGACGTTGTGGCGGGTGCTCATGCCCAGTTCCCGGCCCGCCGTCACCACGCTCGGCGTGCTGTACTTCGTCTGGAGCTGGAACCAGTTCCTGCTGCCGCTGATCCTGATCCAGGACCCGAGCAGACGGACGGCCCCGGCCGGACTGGGCTTCTTCACCGGGCAGTTCGACGTCGACGTGCCCCTGCTGGCCGCGGCGACGCTCATCGTCATCACGCCTGTCGTCCTGGTCTACCTCTTCTTCCAGCGGCACTTCATCAACGGCGTGCTCAGCGGCGCCCTCAAGGGCTAGGAGGCTCGCAGCAGATGGCAGAACTCGACGTGGCGCTGATCGGCGCGGGTGGCATCGCCCGTACCCATCTGCCCGCCTGGATCGCGCTCGGCGCCCGTGTGCGCATCTACGCCCCCGACGGCCACGCCCCCGGGCTGGCCCGCGACTTCGGCGCCACCGCCGTCGGCACACAACAGGAGGCGATCGCCGGGGCGAACGTGGTGGACGTGTGCAGCCCGACCGACACGCACCGCGAGATCGCGCTCGCCGCGCTGGCCGCCGGCGCGCACGTGCTGTGCGAGAAGCCGCTGGCCCTCACCACCGCCGACGCCGAACTGATCGCCGGCACCGCCCGGTCCGCGCGACTGCGCCTCTACCCCGGGCACGTGGTGCGGTTCTTCCCCGCCTACGCCCGGCTGCGCGAACTGGTCGCGGGCGGTGCGCTGGGCCGCGTCGCGGTGGCCCGGTTCACCCGCACCGGCCGTTACCCCACCTGGAGCCCCTGGTTCGCCGACCCGGAGCGCTCCGGAGGGATTCTCGTCGACCAGATGATCCATGACTTCGACATCGCGCGCTGGCTGTTCGGCGAGGTGGTCCGGGTCCACGCCGACCAGCGCGGCCATCTCAGCTCCCCCGCCCCCGACGGGGCCGTGGCCGTCGGTACCGCCGTCCTCACCCATGAGAGCGGGGTGATCACCCAGGTGGTGGGTGTGTGGGCGCCGCCCGCCACCCCGTTCCGCACCACGTTCCACGTCGCCGGTACCGGTGGCACCCTCAGCCACGACTCACTGGCCTCCCCCGGTCTGCGGGTCACCGGCAGCGACCGGGACGCAGCCGGCGCCGACGGCATCCCGTCGGGCGACTTCGGCCAGTCCCCGTACGCCCTTCAGATAGCCGAGTTCGCCGCCGCCTTCACCGGGCGCGGGCCCGAGCCGCGGGTGACCGCGGGGGACGGTGTGGCGGCCGTCCGCATCGCCGAAGCCGCCGCCGAGTCCGCGCGCACCCGGCGGGCCGTGAGTCTCGAGGGGAGCCCCGCGTGAAAGTCGCCGTTCTGTCCTTCGCCCACGTCCACGCCGCCACGTACCTCACCCTGCTGCGCGACCGCGAGGACGTCGATCTCATCGCCGCCGACCCCGACGCCCCACCCGGCGCCCCGGACCGCGGCCCGGTCCTCGCCGAGCGGCTCGGCGTGCCGTACGCCGCCACCTGGGACGAGGTGTTCGCCCAGCCGCTCGACGCGGTCGTCGTCACCAGCGAGAACGCCCGCCACCGCGCCCTCGTCGAACGCGCCGCCGCGGCCGGTGCCCATGTGCTGTGCGAGAAGCCGCTGGCCACCACCGAGGCCGACGCCCGCGCCGTCATCGACGCCTGCGCCCGTGCCGGGGTCGGCCTGATGACCGCCTATCCGGTCCGTTTCGGCTCCGCCTTCGCCGCGCTGCGCCGGGCCGTGGCAGACGGCTCGCTGGGCCGGCTGATCAGCGTCCACGGCACCAACAACGGCCGCAATCCCGCCCGTTCGAGCCCTTGGTTCGGCAGCCGCGAACTCGCGGGTGGCGGCGCGCTGATGGATCACACCGTGCACATCGCCGACCTGCTGGACGTGCTCCTGGACGGCGAACAGGCCGCGGAGGTCTACGCCCAGGCCAACGCCGTCCTGGACGCCGGCCTCGGCCTGGACGTGGAGACCGCGGGACTGGTCACCATCCGCTACCCCGGCGGCACGGTGGCCGCCGTGGACTGCAGCTGGAGCCACCCGCGGGACCATCCGACCTGGGGCGGTCTGACGCTGACCTGCGTGGGCGAGCGGGCGATCGTCGAACTCGACGCCTTCCCCCGGCTGTTGGACGGCTTCGACACCACCACCGCCCGCGCCCGCTGGGAACCGGGCGGCGACGACCTGGACACGGCGATGCTGGACGCCTTCCTCGACACCGCCCGCACCGGCCGACGCCCGGCCCCGGACGGGGAGGCGGGCCTGCGGTCCCTGCGGGTGGTACTGGCGGCGTACGAGTCACTGCGCACGGGCCAGCCGGTGGCGCTGCCGGGCTGATGGCGGCCTCTTTGATCGCATGGTGACAGGTCCTGCCGCAGGCCCGGGAACGACCGGTGCCCAGGAGGCGGGAACCTCCTGGGCACCGCGGTTGTCCGTCCGTGTGCTCTCAGCCGGGTGTCAGGCGTCCGTGGCCGTGACGCCCGCCGCGTACACGAGGGCGACGCGGTGGTTGTACTGGATGGTGTACATCGCCTTGGCGCCGGTGACGACCCGCCCGCTGGAGGGGAAGAAGTCGTCCGTGAGGGACGGTGCGGTGGTCGCCACGTAGGCCTGGCCGGCGGGGACGGTGTACATGCTCAGCGGGGCCTGCGTGGAGGGCGACAGACCCGAGGGGTACTCGGAGGCGTCGGGGTAGCTGGAGCCGTACACCGCCACCGGGGAGCTGCCCGCTGCCGTGATCACCTTCACGCCCTGGGCCGGCGCGGTGTTGCAGCCGTCCGGGTTGTAGAACCACACCTTGGCGCCGCTGTACCAGATGGCGGTCCAGTCGCCGTCCTGGTCGGCGACGACGAACTGCTGACCGGCCACGGCCGTGCTGCCCCAGTCGTTGATGCGGTCGGTGCCGGCCGCGCCGGGGTGGATGGCCTGGTCGCCGAAGAGCGGGGCGGTGTCGCTGGGCTCGGTGCGCAGGTAGACGAAGTTCGCCTTCTGCTGCGTCTCGGTGCAGGCGGTGGTGGCGCCGGTCGGGTCGTCGGAGGGGCAGATCTGGACGGTCTGCAGGTTGTCGTCGAAGCGCGGGGCGATGGTGACGACCGAGCCGACGGGACCGACGCCGTGGCGCCCGGTGTGCACCCCGAGCAGGTTCATGAAGTGGTTCCAGTCCCAGCCCGGGCCCGGGTCCCAGTGCATGCCGGAGACGAGGGAGGACTTGGGGCCGGCGACGTTGTCGTGGCCGATGATGTGCTGGCGGTCCAGCGGTATGCCGAAGCGGGCGGCGAGGTACTTCACCAGGTCGGCCGTGGCCTCGTACTGCGCCTCGGTGTACCAGGTCGCGCCGTGGGCGGCGTAGCCCTCGTGCTCGATGCCGATCGAGTGCATGTTGGTGGAGTAGTTGCCCGCGTGGAAGGCGAGGTCCTTCGTGGGAACCATCTGCGTGACCGCGCCGTCGGAGGAGCGCATCACGTAGTGCGCCGCGGCCCCGCCCGCCTGCTCGAAGGTGGTGATGGCGGCGTCGTAGGAGCTCTCGGTGTCGTGGATGACGATGGTGTCGATCCGGATGCCGTTGGCGGGACGGTTGGAGACCTGGCCGTTGGACGGCGACGCCGGGACGAAGGTGCAGGCGACGGTGGTGGGGCACTCGGTGGTGGTGTCCGCCGCGGCCTTCAGGTGCAGCGACGCCAACTGGCCGGTGGCCGGGCGGACATCGGTGTCGGCCGTCAGGGAGACGCGTGTGCCGTCCGTCGTGGTGCGGTGCGCGCCCTTCTTCATGGTGGCGAAGACGCGGTCGGCGAAGGCCTCGGCGCCCTGGCGCCGGGTGGACTGGCTGTAACGGGCCACGGCCGCGTACCAGTTGCCGGGCTGTGCGGAGGTGGAGCCGGTCGCGGCCTTCTGGTACGAGGCGAGCAGGGCCGCGCCCCCGCGGATGTTGGCGGACGGGTCGGTGCGCAGCTTCCGCGCCGACAGGCCGGTCAGCTTCGCGGCGGCCTGCACGGTGTGCAGGGCCGGGTCGGCGGCCAGCTTGGTCAGATCGCCGCGGCCCGCCGCGCCCGCGTCGCCGCCGGCCATCATGGCGGGGGTGACGTCGGTCAGGTGCATCGGCCCGTAGCCGCCGTCCGTGCTGTGCTGCCCGGGGTGGGTTTCCCAGGCGGACTCCTGGTACGCCACCGCGAGCAGCAGCTGGCGCGGGACGTGATACGTGTCTGCGGCGTCCTTGAAGTCCTGCTGCAGACCGGTCGCCGCGGGCGCGGCCGCACCGGTGGCCAGTGCCGTCACCGGTACCGCGATTCCGCCCCCGACGACGAGCGCCGCGACGGCGGCCAGCAGGCTCACGCGACGGCGTTTCGACGCGTGTCCGCGCCTGGTACTGCTTGTGGTCATGAAGGTCCCCCGGACCTGAGAGAGATCGAAATGGCCGGGCGGACAGCACATATGACGGTGCGTCAGGTGGTCGACCGACGACGAGTGCGCGCACCACTGCACGAACTCTGCGCCGCTGTCCGTCGGCTTCTGCGAAGGGGATGATCCACCTCAGGGGGAACTCGCGTCAACCTAGGTCCCGGGAAGGGCAGTTCACCACTACACAGGGTCCTGCCGCCATCACGGTTCAGGAACGCGCAGCGGGCGGGCTGTGCTCAGCCGCGCCACAGATCGTCGCCGTCACGCACCTGGGCGCCCATGTTGCGTTCCATCATGCGCAGCGCGGCCTGGGCGAGGTCGCCGTGGATGTGGGCCACCGCGTCCCGGGGAACGGTCACGTCGAAGTGGCGGATGTGGGCGTCCAGCGCCGAGTAGAGGATGCACTGCTCGGTGACCTGCCCGCACAACACCAGGTGGTCGATGCCCTGTTGGGAGAGCAGATAGTTCAACGGGGTCTCGAAGAAGACCGAGTGGCGTGCCTTGACGACGAAGAGGGAGCGGTCGTCGGGCACGAGCGGTTCCACGAGTGCCGCGTGCGGACCGGACAGGGCCTTGTCGAGGAGTTCGCCGTGGTGCGAGCGCCATTCGCCGAAGTTGTCGTTGACGTAGATGACGGGTACGTCGTTGTCGCGGGCTCGCTCCAGCAGCGCGGCCACCCGCGGTACGACCTCCGTGACCGAGGGCAGCAGCAGGTCGGCGTCGGCGTGATCATAGGTGTTGATCATGTCGATGACGATCAGTGCGCTCTTGCCCATACCCACCAGAGTGCCCCGCTGGGGGAAGCCATGCAGACTTCGGCAAGATCCCGCATGCCCGGGCACCGGCCGCCTCGTAGGCTGAGGGCTGCTTGAGGTCAGAAGGGGAAACCGGACAGAGCCCTGTACCTCCCAGCCGAGGCGCCGCATGATCGAGTTCGCCGCTGTCTTCGCCGTCGCGGGCGCCGCGAGCAATGCCATGGGCACCGCCTTCCAGCGCAAGGCGGCCTCCACCGCCGACAAACGGGGGCTGCGTCTGCTGGGGGAACTGGTCCGGCGGCCCGCCTGGGTGATCGGCATGGCCGGCGTGATCGGCGCCGCGCTCTTCCAGAGCCTGGCCCTGGTCAACGGCCCCCTGGCCCTGGTCCAGCCGCTGTTCATCCTGGAGCTGCCCTTCGCCCTCATGATCGCCGCGCCGCTGATGCACCGACGGCTGCCGGCCTGGGGCTGGTGGGGGGTGAGCGCCGTGGTGGCGGGCCTGGCGCTGGTCCTCGCCTCGGCCGCCCCGCACGGGGCCACCGACCAGGCCTCACCCGCGCGATGGATCCTCGGCCTCGGCCCCTGCCTGGGCGCGGTGGCCGTCGCCGTCCTGCTGTCCGGCCAAGGCCGCCCCGCAGCGGTGCGGGCCGCCCTTCTGGGGGCCGCCGCCGCGATCGCCAACGCCGTCACGGCCGCCCTGCTCAAATCGGCGACGGGCACCTTCGCCGACCACGGCCTCACGGCCTTCCTCACCTCCTGGCAGACCTACGGCTTCGCCCTGGCCGGAGTCATGGCGGTGCTCCTGCTGGAGAACGCCCTGCAGGTCGGCCCGCTGGCCGCGTCCCAGCCGGCGCTGACCATCGGCGACGCGACGGTGAGCCTCGCGCTCGGCGTCGTGCTGTTCGACGAGGAGATCCGCACGGGCTGGTGGCTGGCGCCGGCCGCGCTGGGCGCCCTGCTGATCGTCACGGGCGTGGTGGTGCTGAGCCGCGCGGTACAGGCGCTCGTCGTCCTGGAACAGTGAATATCCGCAGGTCGAGACCGTATCGGATGCGGTATCGGGAGCGTGGGCGCATCCTGGTCGGGTGATCGGTAGAAACACCGAACGCGCCGGGAGCAGGGCAGCTCACGCCGCTCCCGCGCCCTCCCAGTCACTGGCTCTCGCCGCCATGATGTTCGCGGTGGCGATGACCTTCATCGACCAGACGATCGTGTCCATCGCGGCACCCGACATCGTCTACGAGCTGCACCTGACCGCGTCGGGTATGCGGTGGGTGGTCAACGCCTATCTGCTGGCCCTGGCCGCCTTCTTCGCCCTCGGCGGACGCCTCGCCGACCTGTTCGGCCCCCGCCGTGTCGTGGTCATCGGCACCCTGGTCTTCGTCGTCTCCTCGGTGCTGTGCGGCTGTGTCCCCAAGGGCGACTACGCGCTGAGCTGGCTGATCGTCTTCCGGGCCACGCAAGGGCTGGGCGCCGCGCTGCTCTTTCCGGCGGCGCTGGCGGTGGTCGTGGCGGTCTTCCCCGTCCAGCGCCGCGGCCGGGCCCTCGCCCTGTTCTTCGGGCTGACCGGCGCCCTGACCGCGCTGGGCCCGCTGCTCGGCGGGTGGCTGACGTCCTGGACCTGGCGCGCGATCTTCTGGGTCAACGTGCCGGTCGCCGTCGTCGCCCTGATCCTGACCGCCCTCGCCCATATCTCGGACCGCCGCCGCGACGAGACACTCGATGTGATCGGCGCCGTACTGGTCGCAGCCGGCATGGGTCTGAGCGTGCTCGGCTTCCAGCAGGCGTCGGCGTGGGGCTGGGACAGCGCCGCGACCTGGGGGTGCATCATCGGCGGTCTGGCCGTACTGGCCGTGTTCTGTCTCTACGAGCTGAGAACCCGTCATCCGCTGATCAACCTGGCGGTCTTCCGCGACCGCGCCTTCACGGTCGACTCGCTGGTGCTGTTCTTCGCGATGCTGGCGTTCGTCCCGCTGTTCTTCTTCGCCTCCGTCTACGCCCAGGTCTCCCTCAGCGCGTCCCCCAACCAGGCCGCACTGTTCCTGCTCTACTTCTTCGCCGGGTTCGCGATCGCCTCCCAGTGGGGCGGCCGCATCCTCGACAAGCAGGGCGCACGACCGGCCATGAAGATCGGTTGCGTGGTCGGCGCCGTCGGCTTCGCCCTGTGGGCGGGCAAACTCACCGACCTGTCCATGCACGACCAGTGGCCCTACGCGGCACTCGCGGGCGCCGGTATCGGCTTCATCCTCGCCCCGGCCTCGACGGACGCCGTCAACCGCTCCATCGACGCCACCTACGGCGAGGTCACCGGCATCACCCAGACCGTCCGCAACTACGCCGCCAGCATCGGTCTCGCCGTCTTCGGAACCGTGCTGAACCACGCCATGACCGACAACGTCGTGCACAGCCTCACCGCCCGCGGCCTGTCCTCGACCGCCGCGCACTCCGTGGCGCAGGGCGTCTCGGAATCGATCGCGGGCAACGGTGACGCGCGACAGCCCACCGGTTCGGGTACGGCGGCGACGATGATGCGGGATGCGATGTCGACGATCCGCATGGACTTCGCCGAGGCCAACCAGTGGGTGTTCTACGGCATGGCCATCGCCCTGGGCATCGGCTACTTCTGCGCGCTGCGCCACCCCGGAGGCACCGCCCAGGCCGAGACGGAGCAGCCGTCCACGGCGACGCCGGTCCACCACTGATCCGGGTACGCCGGTTCAGCTGCGGCCGAGGCGGCCGTGTCCTCAGCCGCGCGCAGCCTCCGTGACCGTCGCGGGATCCACTCCGGTCAGTTCGACGATGCGGTGCGGCGGGACGCCGGCGGCGAGGGCGCGTCCGATGAGGTTGTCGCGGCCGTCGGAGCAGTCGCGGTAGGCGAGCAGCTCCTGCTCGACCTGGGCCAGCGGCTCGGGTGCCAAGTGATGGCGGACGCGGCTGAGTTCCTCGTCGCTGAGCGGGACGGGCAGCCGCTCGGCCCCCTCCGGAATGGCCCCGGTCTCCTCCGGCGGCAGCAGCCGCAGATGCGGAGAGGTCGGCGTGCTCTTCTGTGCCTCCAGCCACGCGCGTACGGCGGGCGTCTCCATGCAGGCGAGGTCACCGACGGCGGCGGGGGTCACCCCGAGCGGCGCGGAGACGTCGCCGAGCAGGAACAGGTAGGCGTCATCAGTCATCGTCGGCTCCTTCTCAACGGGGGCTGATCGACGTCCCATTACCCCGCCGCGCCCGGATTACCGCGGGCTCACCGTGTCGGGTGAACGCGGGTGCCGGGGCCTCAGGCCGCGTCCGGCTCACGCCGTGCCGACTCCGGCGCGGGCACGTCACGAGACTTCTGCGACCCGCCGGGGATCAGCTTCAGATGACGCCGCGCATGCGCGTGCCGCGGGGGCCCGGGCGCCGCGGTCACCCAGTCCTCGACACGGTCCATGACCAGCAACAGCCCACCCAGCAGAGGAACCACCAACACCGCCACGACGATCACAACGCCACCCTCCGTCGGCTTCCGTGGACCCCGGGTGCCCGGCACACAGCGGAAGACCCGCCGACGGGATGTGAAGGTGCGGTGAAGTCGGCTCGCGCCTCGAAGAGCGGAGCGAGGTGGAGGTCTTGGATGACGGGGAGGAATACGGGAACGTCTACGTCTTCTTCGTCACCGGAGCCGACGAAGAGGCGCTTCTGGACGTGGCGTCTCGTGTCGCCGCGTTGCCGCACGGACCCGCACCCAACAGGTCAAACAGACCCTGATCGACCTGGAGACCCGCTTTCCCGCCATGCGTGCCTACACCGCCGCACGGCAGGAACACACGGCCGAGGACATCGCCCACATCGTCGACTTCCTCGGCACCGCCCTCTACCTCGACGACCCCGAAGTCTTCACCGGCTTCCTGACCTGGACCGCCGGCATCCTCCAGGCACGACACGTACCGGCCCACTCCCTCGTCACCGGTCTGGAGCTCCTCGCGGGCCAGTTGCACGACTTCCCCCGCGCCGTCGCACTCAGGGGGCAGGGCATCGCCGCCCTGTACGATCCCTCCACCGACCCTGTCCCCGACCCCGACACCCACGTATGACCAACCTGCCCCCCACCCCCTTCGCGCTCACCGTCCGGCACGAACCGCCCGTGCTGACCGTGCAGGTGCGCGGGGAACTGGACTACGACACCAGTGCCGAGTTCACGGACACCGTGGTCGATCACCTCTCCCGCAGTGAGCAACTGCGCGATCTGCGGCTGGACTGCAGCCGACTGGCGTGGATCGACTCCTCGGGCCTGTCCGCCCTGCTGATGATCCACCGCCGTGCCGACGCCATCGGTGCGCACCTGCACCTGGACAACCGGCCCGAGTTCCTGGACCGCATGCTCGACATCACCAACGTCCGGGACCACCTCACCGCACCCGCCGCTGACACCGCTGCCGCCGCTGACGAAAGGGCCGAGGCACGCGTGCCTACGCGGGCAGCCCCCAGCGCGGTGCGTCCTGATTCGGTCGTACGGGAGTGAGGGTCAGGTCGGGGTGGTCACCGCGCGCGGTGATGAGCGCGGTCTCACCCTTGTGCAGCGCGATCCTGATCGCTCCGTCGCCGGCTTGCGTGTACCGGAGCGGGCGACCCCGTTCGTCGCGCACCTCGACCGGCCCGTCGATGCCGGGCCGTACGACGCAGGGGGCGCCGGCCTCGCTGTGCAGCCGCACCCAGCGAGTGGTGCCGGACTGGCGGCGGGCGCCGAGCAGGAAGGCGCCCTGGGTGCGGAAGTCGTGCACGACCAGGTCCGCCCAGGCGGCGGGCAGCGCGGGGAAGACCCGGATGGTGCCGCCCCAGGACTGGCAGATCATGTCGTGCAGCGACTGGGCCGCCGACAGGGGCGTCTCGATCACCGGGCCCGACTCCTGGTACATGGTGTTGGGCTGGATGAAACGGGTCATGAGTTCGTCGAGGTAGTGCAAGGCGTCGTCGCCCTTGCCCAGCAGCGCCGACATGGAGGCCGCACCCGTGAAGGTGTAGCCCTGCAGCGCGCCTTCGAATCCGACCCAGTGGGCCAGTGACTTCTCGATCAGCGCGCGTTCGTCCGGACTCCGGCCGGTCACCTCGTAGAGCGGGTAGACCGCGAGCAGATGCGAGTAGTGGCGGTGCGACTTCGCGAACGGGATGTCCGCACCGATCATGAAGCCGTTCGCATCCGTTGGATACGCCACCCGTTTGGCCAGCACCTCCCGCCAGCGGGGCACCAAGGGGTCGTCGACGCCCAGGAGTTCGGCCGTTTCGACGAGGGTGCGGCAGCCCCAGGTCAGCAGCATCAGGTCGTAGTTGCAGTCCCGCGAGTCGCCGCCGTACTCCGGGGAGAAGGTGGCGGGCAGGTGGAGTCTGCCGTCCGGGCCGGGCTCGAGGAAGTGCAGGTAGTAGTTGACCGCCTTGCGGAGGAGGGGGAAGAGGACGTCTCGCAGGATGGAGGTGTCCATGGTGTGGCGGTAGCTGAGCCAGACGTTGTGCAACGCCCAGGTCAGATCGCCCACTTCGGGTGTGGGCGGGTCCTGGCCCGGGATGCCGACGCCGTATCCCATGAGCGGGCTGGCCGCCCCGTTGACCAGGTGGGCATCGGTGGTGCGGGGGATGCCGAGCGAGTCGCTGCGGTACGGCTGCGCCACCTCGGCGGCGAGGTTGTCCCGGTACTCGCTCAACGCCCGTGTGATGGCGTCGAGTTCGAGATGGTTGGAGCCGTGGATGAGCCAGTACTCGAGCTGGGCGTTGAGGTTCCACCAGGTGTTGGGCCACGGGGTCGGCTCCAGCCAGGGGCCGCTGGTGGCCATCACGGGAGCGTCGCGGCGGGCGGCGGAGGCGCCCTTGTACAGCTGGATCCAGTAGAAGCGCTGGATGCGGGCGTCGGGCATGGACAGGAAGCTCTTGCGGTAGTACGAGTGCCACCAGGCGCGGTGGGTGAGCGCGAGGGCGTCGTAGGGAAGTCGGGCGGTGGTACGGATCGTCCTGAGCGCCCGGTTCAGGGCCGTGGTCTGCGGATAGGAGTGCGCGACATGTACGTACAGCGTCCGGCTCCGGCCGGTGGAGCGCTGGCGCCACGCTGTGACGTGCTGCCCGCCCGACAGCAGCGGCTGGACGGCGGCGCTGACTCCGTCGTGGTCGGCGATCTGGGCGGGAGGGTTGCCCTGGTAGCCGCCCGGGAGCGGTTTGAAGGCGGCTCGTGGGCTGATCGCGTCGGCGGGATGGAAGACCCAGCGAAAGCCGCGTTCGCCCTCGCTCGGTGTCACGTCCACCGCCAGGACCGAACGGTCGTTGTGGACCAGGGCGCGCAGCGTCAAGGTGCCCTTGTCGGTGGTCAGTGTGCCGGTCAACTCCGCGTCGCGCAGGGACAATCGCCAGTCGATGCCGGTGATCGCTCCCACCGGCTCGAGGGTGAAGTGGCCGATGGGCAACCGGGCCAGGCCGAAGAGGGAACCGAACTCGGGGCGGTGGTCCTGGACTTCGGAGTGCTGGACGTTGAAGCGCACGGCCGTCGCGGTGGCGCCCGGCTCGGCGTAGACGCCGGAGCCGAGGAAGCCGTTGCCGAGGAAGGGGCCTTCGTACCAGGCCGTCGGCATCCGCTGCCACACCATGTCCGCGTCCTCGAGGACGGAGCGCCAGGGGTCGGAGGTGTGCGAGGGGTGCGTTGCGGACGCCGTTGCCCCGCTCTCGTCGGCCGACGCCCGGGGGACGGCCAGACCCGTCGTCAGTAACGCGCCGCCCAGGGCTGATCCGGTGGCGAGGACGGAGCGTCTGGACGGATCGGGCACGGAGGGATGGGGCACGGCGCCTCCAGACGGCTCTGCGATTCATCGGATCTATCTCGCGATGGAACTTAGGGTTGCGACTGGAGGGTGTCAACAGAGCGGGAGAGGCCCGATGTATTGAAGGGGAGCGGAGCTTGTTATGACCGCGGTCATAAACCATGCTTGCTGTCGGCAGCGCACTGAAGGACGCGTGTTCGGATCGACCGGCAGGAGGATGCGGCATGGGGACGACCGCGGCACGGGCGATGTGGGAACGGCTTGAACCGGTTCACGATCTCGTGTACTTCGCACCCGAAGCCCGCCGGGCCGCCGACGAGCTCGGGATGCGCGGGTTCTGGATGGGCTACTTCGCCCTGCGGGCGGCTCCGCTCGGCGCCGTACCCGCCTCCGTCGTCACCGCGTGCTTCTACGTCTTCCATCCCGATCGCGTGGCAAGGGCACTCCCGGACGCCTGGCGGTACGCCGCCCCACCCGACGTCCTGGCAGCGCGCGAACGCGCCATGGAGGCGGCCATGACGCGCCTGTTCGGCCCCGACGTCATCACCTCGGCGCACATGGCCGAGGCCGCGGACCTGGCGTGGAACGCCGCCGAAGCCGCCGACACCGCCGGACGACCGCTGGCCGCCGCCAACCAGGCCCTCGACCGCCCCCGGCAGCCGCACACCCGCCTCTGGCAGGCCCTGACCACCTTGCGCGAACACCGCGGTGACGGACATGTCGCCACGCTCGTCGCCCATCGCCTCTCCCCCGTCGCAGCCATGGCCCTGAAGGCGGCGACGGGAGATTCCGACGCCGCACTGCTGCGCGAGGGCCGCAAGTGGGATCTGAGTGACTGGGCCGCGGCCGAGGCGGAGCTGTGGGAGCGCGGCCTGCTGACGGAGGACGGGGCGCTGACCGCGGAAGGCACGGCCGCCCATGACGCCGTCGAGGCGCAGACCGATTCCCTCGCCGAACAGCCCTGGCAGGCTCTCGGCCAGGAAGACACCGCGCGGCTCGCCGAGTTGCTCACGCCGTTGGCCGCGGCGGTACGGACGTCGGGACTGCTGCCTTCCGGCAATCCGGTCGGGCTCACCGGCACCACCGTCTGAGCCGGGCGACGGTCACGTCGCCGTCGGCGTTCCGGTCAGGAGCGCAGGTGTGGCTGGAGGGAAGCGCGGTAGTCGCGAGGGAGGAACCGCACGAGTCGTGACCGGCAGGAAGGATCAGGAATGACCGGCGTTACGGCCGCTCCCCCACCCGTCGAACAATCGCTGCTGGACGACCTCCGCGCACGCCTGCGTGCCCGCCGGCGCGTCGCCGTGCCCAAGGGCCACGGATGGCAGCGGGGCGTGGATCCCGACTACCTCGACTCCCTGCTCGACCACTGGGCCGACGGCTATGACTGGCGGGAGCACGAAGCCCGTCTGCTCGCACAGCCCTGGGCGCCGGCCGCGCACGACCTCGCGCCCGTACGGGCGGTTCACCGTCGTGCGGCGCGCGACGACGCCGTCGCCGTCCTGCTGTTGCACGGCTGGCCCGACTCGGTCCTGCGGTTCGAAAAGGTCCTGCCGCTGCTGTCGGACGTCCATGTGGTCGTCCCGGCCCTGCCCGGTTTCCCCTTCGCCGCGCCCGTCGCGGAGCGGGGCATCTCCTCGGCACGCATGGCCGATGCGGTCGCGCACGCCATGTCCGAGTTCGGATATGAGCGGTACGTCGTCTCGGCCGGGGACGTCGGCTGTGACGTCGCCGAAGTGCTGGCCACCGAGTACCCCGACCGGGTCGCGGCCCTGCATCTGACCGACGTGTCCCAGCACCGCTACCGGGACGATCCTCCGCAGGACCTGTCCGCCACCGAGCGGGCCTACGTCGCCCGCGGGCATGCGTGGCTGCAGGCGGAGGGCGGCTACATGCACGTGCAGGCGACCAAGCCCCACACCCTGGCCGTCGCCCTGGGCGACTCCCCGGCCGGCCTGGCCGCCTGGATCCTCGAGAAGCTGCGCTCCTGGACGGACTGCGACGGCGACGTGGAGAAGGTGTTCACCCGGGACGAACTGCTCACCTGGATCACGGCGTACTGGGTCAGCGGCGCGATCGGCACCTCCTTCACGCCGTACGTCGACAGCGGGCCGAGGGCGACCCGCCGTATCGAGGTCCCGACCGCCTTCACGATCTTCCCGCGGGACCTCGTCAACGCTCCCCGCGAGTTCGCGGCCCGCTTCTTCGACGTCCGCTCCTGGACCGAGGAGCCCATGGGCGGCCACTTCGCGGCATGGGAACAGCCCGGACGGTACGCCGCGGGCGTACGCACCGCCATTGATCTCTCCGGCGGCCGCTGAACCCGCGTGGACTGGCCACAGCGGTGCGTACACCGCTGTGGCCAGACCGTCTTACGAGGCCCTTTCCGACGACCGGGCGGAGGGCTCAGCCTTCGGTGCGGGCGGGCAGGCGCCAACCCGGGCGGGGGAAGTGGCAGGTGTAGCCGTCGGGGTAGCGCTCCAGGTAGTCCTGGTGCTCGGGCTCGGCCTCCCAGAAGGGGCCGACCGGCTCGACCTCGGTGACGACCTTGCCCGGCCACAGGCCGGAGGCGTCCACGTCGGCGATGGTGTCCTCGGCGATGCGCTTCTGCTCGTCGTCGACGTAGTAGATCGCCGAGCGGTAGCTGAGGCCGATGTCGTTGCCCTGGCGGTTCTTGGTGCTCGGGTCGTGGATCTGGAAGAAGAACTCCAGGAGCGTGCGGTAGTCGGTCGCCTCGGGGTCGTAGAGGATCTCGATGGCCTCCGCGTGGGTGCCGTGGTTGCGGTACGTCGCGTTCGGCACGTCTCCCCCGGTGTATCCGACCCGGGTCGCGGTCACGCCCGGGAGCCGGCGGATCAGGTCCTGCATTCCCCAGAAGCATCCGCCCGCCAGCACGGCCCGCTGCGTCTGTGCCGCCATGTCGGCTCCTCCCATTGTCTGTCGCCTCGGTCACTCGCGCTGATCGCCCATGCCGTCGGCGTCCCGTCCTTGCGCATACAACAGCGCACGGAGGACGTGAACAATTCCTCGCGGGCTGTCGCGACCGCGGAAGCCGCAGGGCCCAAGGCGCGGGCCGGCGAACAGCGCCGACGGGTGATGCACCGACGGCCTTGTCCGGGGCGGTGGCGCGCAGACATCAATGCCACGATCGGGGGTACCCCCAGCATCGGAGGCTGATGATGTTCGAGGCAGGCGACATCCGCGAATGGCGCGGACACGACGTGGTCGACCCCAGTGGCCACAAGATCGGCACCCTGGAAGCGGTCTACGTGGACACCGGCACCGACCTACCCTTCTTCGCGACGGTCACCGTGGGTCTGCCCACCCGTCGCCGCCTGGTGTTCGTTCCGTTGTCCGGCGCGACCGTCGGCCCGGGGTACCTCAAGATCACCCAACCCAAGGACGTGGTGAAGAAGGCCCCCACCATCGACACCGACGGCGAACTGCCGGCCACCGACGAGCCGGACATCTTCGCGCACTACGAGCTCGACTACTCGACCGGGGCGGGCGGCGAACGCCGTCTCGCCCGCCGCTGACCCCCTGAAAGCGCCGGGAGCGCCGATGAGTCTGTTCCTGCTCCTCATCCTCGTGGCCCTCGTTCTGGGCATCATCGGATTCGCCGCACATGGGCTCTTCTACCTGCTGATCATCGGCGCCGTCCTGCTGCTCGCCGACCTCGCGTACGGGGCCATGCGCTTCCGCCGCGGAGGACGCAGGCACCGCATCGCACGCTGACGAGTCTGTGCGCGATGGGAACCGCCGTCCATGTCCCCCAGACGAAGGACATGATCGGGGAGGAACTCTCCGGCGACGAGGCACTGACCGCGCTGCGGCACTACGGCAGTCGCCGCCTGCTGCTGGACTCCTTCGCCCGGTTCCGCTACGCCGACGGTTTCACCAACGCCCGGGCGTTGGCCTTCCAGATCGTGCTCGGACTGCTCCCCCTCACGCTGGCCCTCGTAGGTCTGGCCACGTCCGTGCACACCGACGCGGTGGGCAGGGTCGTCGAACGCGCCCTCGGTGACATCGTGCCCGGCACCGGCGCCCAAGTGCTGCACGAGGCGTTCGCCGGAACGCGGCGCACCGCGCACGGCGGTGTCTGGAGCACCCTCGCGCTGTGGCTGGGACTGGCCTTCGCCCTGCTGAACCTCGCCTCGGCGATGGGGCAGATCGAGCGGGGCGCCAACCGCATCTACGGCATCGAACGCGACCGCCCCTTCCCGCACAAGTACGGCCGTGCCCTGCTGCTTGCTGTGGCTGCCGGGCTGCCGTTGGTGCTCGGGTTCGTGGTGCTCGTGGCCGGCAAGGCGGTCGGAGAGGCCATCGCCGAGGTCCTGGGCGCACCGGGTGCGAACGGCCGGTGGTGGGACGTACTGGAGATACCGGTGGGGCTGGCGCTCGCGTGGATCGCGTCGGCGGTGATCTTCCGGTGGTCGCCGCGCCGCCGGCAGCCGGGCTACACGTGGCTCGCCTTCGGCAGCGCTGTCCATCTCGTGCTGTGGATCGCGGCCACCCTGCTGCTGTCCCTGTACATCGGCAAGAGCGCGGCGTTCGGCGCCGTGTACGGCCCGTTGACCGCGTTCATCGCCCTGCTGCTGTGGGCGAACGTCACCGGGATCGCCCTGTTTCTCGGAATCGCCTTCGCCGCCCAGCTGGAAGCGGCGCGCGCCGGGATCAAGTCGGCCGTGCACCCCGACCCGGGGCCCGGACCCTGACCCCGCCGACCGCCCGACCCCGGCCCTGCGGGCGTCACCCGTCCCGCAGCGTCCGCTGCGGCGAGCGGCCGTAGGCCTGGCGGTACAGGGTCGCGAAGCGGCCGGGGTGGTGGAAGCCCCAGCGGGCCGCGACGTCCGTGACCGTGGCTCCGCGGGTGGGGTCGGCGTCGGTGAGCTCCTGGTGGGCGTGGGCGAGGCGGATCCGGCGCAGATGCGCGAGGGGGGTGGTGTCCAGGTGGCGGCGGAAGGCGTACTGGAGCGCACGGACGGTGACATGGGCGGCAGCGGCGATGTCGGCGACCGTGAGGGGCTCGTCCGCGTGGTCGCCCATGTAGGACAGCGCCCGGCGCAGGGCCACCGGGTGGGCGTCCAGGCGGTCGGAGGGGGTCGGCTCGCTGACGGCGGTGTTGGGGAAGGTGGCCAGCACGGTCGCTGCCAGGTGTTGTGCCGCCGTGGAGACGATCAGCGGATGCTCGGCGCCCCCGGGGTCCGCCAGGACGTGGTCGCGCAGGTAGCTGATCGTGTTCGCGAGCCGCTGCGCGGCGGCCGGGGAGAACGGCCGGTGACCGGTCAGCCGTACCGGCGCACCACCGGACCCGCCGCCGGCGGCCACCTGCGACAGCACGTCCGGGTCGAGCATCGTGATGTTGTAGCGGGCGCTGCAGATGCGTCCGGCGTACGGCAGCTCGGGCGGCGCGAAGGACACCACGTCACCGGGGCCGAAGGCGTCCTCGACGCCCTGGTAGCGGTGGTCCTGGATGGTGCCCTCGTGGACCAGGCAGAGGCAGATCCGCCCCAGCGGCGTGACCGCGTAGCTCATGTCGAAGTCGAGGTCGAGCTCGTCGACCGTGACGGGGCCGAGGGTGCTGCGGATGATCCGGGCGCGGCTGCTGTCCTGGCTGCCGTTGCCGATGTGCATCTTCGCGTAGGCGCGGCTGAGGAACTCCTCGGTCCGGCCGAGGTCGTCGCTGTCGAAGGTGAGCGTCTGCACGTCGGCCTTCTCCCCTCACTGGTAAAACGACCCGTCACCGCAGGTCAGGACGGTTTCGCGGGCGCCTGCCCCGACCGTGCGCCGTCGGGAACAGGCAGGTTTCGTTTTCTGGCTACTGCCCCCATGAGTCTTCGTTATACGGCTGGCACCCGTGATCAGTGCAACAGAGGGTGGAGAGGAGTGACTCAGTGCTGACGTTCGCCGCCGGTGCGGCTCTGTGAGCAGGGAACGGGAAGGCAGCCTCACATGGCCCCAGCAGATGATGCGGCCGACAAGATCGCCGCACTCCAGGAGGAGGTCGACCAGCTACGGCAGGCGCTGGTCTCGCACGCCGCCGTCGACCAGGCGATCGGGGTGCTGATGGCCGCGGCGCGTCTGCGTTCCCAGGAGGGCTGGGAGGTGCTGCAGTTCGTCTCTCAGCACACCAACATCAAGCTCAGGGAGATCGCCCAGCACGTCCTGCGGTGGGCCGAGGACGGTGAGCTTCCCGACGCGGTCCGCACCACCCTCCACACCGCGGTGATCACGACCCGACGGCAGCGGCTGCGGCCCGCTTCCCGTTCCGAGCAGGGCGGGAGGGGCGCACGGCACCTCCCTCGTTCGGGAGCCCACTCGCGCACGAGCACCGCGGTGTGGTCCGGCGAGAGCGCCGAGATCTGCGACTGCGGCCGGTAGCCGGCCTGGGCGGTCGCAGGCGGCCGGGCGGCTTTTCGGGGCCGGGGATCCGGGAACCCAGTGGCCTGTGCGTACCGCCCGGACGAACAGGAGGCCGGCATGAGCGACGAGCAGAACGTGCAGCAGGACCCGACCACCCAGCATCCCCAGCCCGAGTTCCCCTCCCAGGACCAGCCGCATCCGGGCTGGACCGGGCCGATGGACCCGCCGCCCGACCACGGTGAGGAGTCCTACCGCGGCACCGGCCGCCTGTCGGGCCGCAAGACGGTGATCACAGGCGGGGACTCGGGTATCGGACGGGCCGTGGCCCTGGCCTTCGCGCGTGAGGGTGCGGACGTACTGTTCACGCATCTGGAGGAGGAAGCGGACGACGCGCGGGAGACGGCGCGGCTGGTGGAGGACGCGGGGCGCAAGGCGGTCGCCGTCGCGTGCGACATCCGCGAGGAGGACAACTGCCGGGCGCTGATCGACCGGGCCGTCGCGGAGTTCGGGCACATCGACGTCCTGGTGAACAACGCGGCCTTCCAGATGTCGCAGCCCGACGGCATCGAGGCCATCACCACCGAGCAGTTCGACCGCGTCATGCGGACCAACCTGTACGGGATGTTCTGGCTGACCAAGTTCGCCCTGCCGCACATCCCGGAAGGCGGCAGCGTCATCAACTCCACGTCCGTACAGGCGTACAAGCCCAGTCCGCATCTGCTGGACTACGCGATGACCAAGGGCGCGATCGTCACCTTCACGCAGGGGCTGGCCCAGATGGTCGCGGAGCGCGGCATCCGCGTCAACGCCGTTGCGCCCGGGCCGGTTTGGACGCCGTTGATCCCGGCCACGATGCCGGACACGGCGGAGTTCGGCAAACAGGCGCCCATGGGCCGTCCCGCACAGCCCGCCGAACTGGCCCCGGCGTACGTCTATCTCGCCTCCCAGGAGGCGAGCTTCATCACCGCGGAGATCCTCAACGCGACCGGCGGCACCCCGCTGCCGTAACTCCCGTGTGACTCAAGGAAGTCGGTCCAACCCATGAGGCTCCTGTTTCGTCTCCAGGAGTGCGGCGGCAAGCAACCGCCGCGCGACGAGCACAGGGGCGCCTCCCTGTGCGGGTGGACGACAAGGAGTCACGAGGATGTCGAAACGAGCGAGCCGGCCCGCCGGATTACGTCTGCCGGTGGGCGGGGCGCTGATGGCCGCCGTGCTGCTGGGGGCCGGGCTCACGTCCTCGGCCACGGCGGCCGCCGCGAACGCCGTGAAGCCGCCGGCGGCCGTCGACGCGGACGCCGGCGCGCGGGTGGTGACGGCCTCCTACGACCTGGGCGACAGCGCCTTCACCGATCCGCAGACCGGCACGGTCAGCGAGGTACGCGCCGTGGTGCACTATCCGGGCCGGCTGCGGGGGCGGCTGCCGGTGGTGGTGATGTCGCACGGCTCCTGGTACGCGTGCACGGACACCGACGCCCAGAGCTGGCCGTGCGAGAAGGGTGAGCCGTACCCCAGTCACCGGGGCTACGACTATCTCGGGCAGGCGCTCGCGGCGCGCGGTTTCGTCGTCGTGTCCCTGAGCGCCGACGGCATCAACATGACGTCGTACGACTACGGGGACCGGGCGCGTCTGATCAACGAGCATCTGCGCCTGCTACGGCGACTCGACCTGGGCGGCGGTCCGCTGGCCCGGCAACTCCCCGTGCTGCGCGGGCATCTGGACATGCGGCGCGTCGGGACGCTGGGGCATTCGCGCGCCGGCAAGGGGGTGATGTGGGAGGCCTCGGACAAGCACCGGGGCGAGGTTCCCGGCGGTGTGCGCGTCGGCGCCGTACTGGCCCTGGCGCCGGTGAAGTTCGACGTCCCGGAGGGGGACAACAGCGACACGCTCATCACGCGGACTCCGGTCGCCGTGGTGACGTCCGGGTGTGACGGCGCCGTCGGGGAGAGGGGGCAGCAGTACCTGGACGACGTGGAGGGTCTCACCGGTCAACCGGCCTACTCCGTCTCCCTGCGCGACGGGAACCACAACTTCTTCAACACGCAGTGGACCCCTCCCGCCGCCCTGGGCGAGGACGACAGCACGTGCGCCGACCACGAACTGGGTCCCCGGACGCAGCAGGACGCATTGAGCGCCTATGCCCTCGCCTTCTTCGACAAGCACCTCAAGGGCGATCCTTCCGGCGAGGGCCTGCTCACGGGCCGAAAGGGGTTGCCGGGCGTGGTCTCCACGACGCGCGTGGTGCGACCGGTCGGCGGTCGCTGACTTGCTTGAAGTTGAACATGGAAGTGCTATTTTTCCGTTCTTTCCATGTCATATAGGATGAACGGGACGCTAGGGGTGTGAGCCGAACCCACAACCACATGAGGAGATGGTGGTATGGCTTCGCCACAGAAGATCACCGACGAGGTCCGTGTGCGTGACGTCGACCTCGAGGCGGTGCTTCGACCCCGCCGAGCCGGACGGCGTGTACCGGGACAGCAGGGAATGCGCCGCACCGGCGCTCTCGTCCGGCACGACATCCCTCCTGCTGTCGCCGCCGACGCCGCGGCCCAAGAAGGGCAGGCCGGCATCGCCCCGGGACGCGTTGGCACTACTCCAACTTCGGGGTGGCCGTCCTCGGGCACGCGCTCGCCACGGTCACGAACACCTCGTGGGAGGACCTTCTGTCCACGCGGGTGCTTGAGCCCCTCGGCCTCGGCGACACGGCCGGACGAGCCGGGCGCCGACGCGGTCGGGCACCGCAAGGACGGCCGTACGCCGACACCGGCCTTCGACGCGGGCGGCTTCCAGGCCGCGGGCGCCGTGCGTGCCACCCCGCACGACCTGCTCACGTTCCTCGAAGCCCATCTCCGGCCCGCCGGTGCGCCGTTGGAGGGCGCTCTCGGTGCGGTACGGCGTCCCGTGCTGCGGCGCGGGCTGGGGCACCGGCATGTGCACACGGTGGGCTGGTTCCGGCATCCGACCGCTGGTGGGCCGCTGTACTTCCACAGCGGGCTCACGCTCGGCCAGCAGGCGTTCCTGGGGTTTCGACCGGACACCGCCACCGCGCTGGTGGCGGTGTGCACCCGGCGGTTTCGGGCCAACGACCCGTTCGTGGCGACCGCGTACGGACTGCTGGCGGGCGCTTAGCGCCGTACCGGCTCCGCCCGGGTGCGACGTGATGTCGCACCCGGGCGGAGCGCGGGTCTCACAGACGCTGCCAGAGGGCCGGCGTGGCGTCGGGGGCCCAGACGCTCTGCGCCTGGTGGGTCTGCAGGCACCGGTAGCGGGCCTGTCCGTGCGTCACCGTGGTGCCCACCCGGTAGACGCGTCCCGCGCTCCAGGCGTCGGTCGTGCCGGGGGTCTGCGAGGCGGCGGTCTGGCCGGTGGTCTTCAGGGTGAGACCGAAGTCGCCGAGCGTCGCGTTGATGGGCTGGAAGAAGGTGGTGCCGCCCCTGGTGCAGTCGCCGGAACCGCCCGAGGTGGTGCCCTGCGCCTGCGCGCCGGAGATGTAGGGGCCGCCGGAGTCACCGGGCTCGGCGCACACGTTCGTCTGGGTCAGGCCGTTGACGGTGCCCTCGGCGTAGTTGACGGTCGCGTCCGTCTGCTGGATGGTGCCGCAGTGCCAGCCGCTGGTGGAACCGGAGCGGCACACGGACGCGCCGACCAGTGCCTCGGCCGAGCCGGCGACCTGCACCGTCTGCCCGTTGTCCGCCTTGACGTCGGGGGTGGCGGTCCAGTTGGCGTTGACGCCCACCCAGGCCATGTCCTTGCCGGGGAAGGTGGAGGCCCGGAAGGTGCCCTGGTCGGTCTGGTCGAAACCGGTGGTCTTCGCCCCGGACCTGCCGCAGTGGCCGGCGGTGACGAAGCCCCGCTGGGTTCCCTTGGTGACGGAGAATCCGATGGAGCAGCGGGCGGTGGCGTCGATGTAGTAGGCGTCCCCGCCGACGAGGTCCTTCAGCAGGCGCGGGCGGTCGGCCGTGACGCGGACGCGGATGCGGTCGGCCCCGACGCCGGCGGCCTTGACGAACGCGGCTGCCGCCGAACGGCTTCTGGCTTCCACGACCACCCGGTTGGTGCGGGCGTCCGTGTACCACACGGGGGTGTTGGCGGTGATCCGGTGGGCGGCCGCCTTGTCCAGCTTGCTCTGGGCCGTGCGCAGGTCGTTCAGGGTCCAGCGGACGAGGGCCGGCTTGGCGCCCTGGGCCCGGATGGCCGGGAAGTCGGCGCGGGAGGTGGTGGCGACGCTCAGCTGGGTGGAGGTCGCGCCCTTGACCCAGGCGCCGGCGAAGCGGGTGCCCAGGGCGTTGTGCAGGATGCCGGCCCGGGTTCCGGCCTCCGCCTCGTTGACCAGGCGGGCCGACGCCTGAGTCGGCGTCAGGCGCAGATCTCGCTCGAGCGCGCGCAGGACTTGGGCGGACGGCTTGTCGGCTCCGAGGGTCTGGGCGGCACTGGGGGCGGGGCTGGACAGCGGCTGGGCCGACGCGGCCGGGTGGAGCGCGGTCAGGACGAGTGTGCCGAGCGTGACCAGGGTGGCGTTGCGGGCGCGCGCACGGGATCTGCCTGCCATGGGGGCGTACCTCCTACGGTGGGGCGCGGGTTCGGGTAGCCCCAAAGGCCTAGCCACCCCTGGCGTGGGAGATGTCAACCGCTGCCCTTTTGCACAGTTCGGGGGACACCCGGGAGGGCATGTGCAGTAGCGGCCCCACGGGTGAACGGTCGTTCGGGTTGGGCTTCGTCGTGCGGGGCACTCGGCGGGGGCCGATGATCATATCGGCCGTGAGCACGGGAGGCGTGTGTGGCCGTTCGCCATCGTCTGATCAAGGTGAGTCCCAGCGCCGTGTGGGCGGTGCTCGCCGACGGCACCAGGTATGCGGAGTGGGTGGTGGGAACGTCCGCCTCCCGCCCGGTCCGCGGCCAGTGGCCCGCGAAGAACGCGGCGATCCGCTTCCAGGTGCGGTTGGGGCCGCTGCGGCTGGTCAACGAGACCATCGTGCGGTACTGCGAGGAGGACAGGCGGCTCGAGCTGGAGGCACACGCCGGGCCCCTGGGCACGGCCCGCATCGCCATCGAACTGCGGCCCTGGGGCGATCACTGCCTGGTGATCGTCGACGAGCACCCCCTCCAGGGAGCGGGGGGCCGACTGCACAACGTGACGTTCGAGCCGCTGATCCATCTGCGTCACCGGGCGATGCTCGGTCGCCTCGCCCGGCTGTGCGAGGCCGGGCCCCGTGAGGAGTGCGGCGAGAAGGCCCCGGAGCCCGCAGCGACGGCCGGGGGCCGGGAGGGCGGGCCATGACCGACGCCGTCGTGATCGGCGCCGGACCCAACGGTCTGGTCGCCGCCAACCTGCTGGCCGACGCCGGCTGGAGCGTACTGGTGCTGGAGGAACAGCCCGAGCCGGGCGGCGCGGTACGCCATGACCGGGGTGTCGACCCCGCGTTCGTCAACGACCTCTTCAGCTCCTTCTACCCGCTGGCCGCCGCCTCCCCCGTCCTGGCCGAACTGCGCCTGCAGGACCACGGGTTGCGCTGGAGCCACGCGCCCAGCGTGCTGGCGCACCCGCTCACCGACGGCAGCTGCGCCGTCCTCGAGCGGAGCATCGACGCCACCGCCGCCTCCCTTGAGACGTTCGCGCCCGGTGACGGCGCCGCCTGGCACCGGCTGCACCGCGTCTGGGACCGCCTGCAGCCCGACCTGCTGAACGCGCTGTTCACGCCGTTCCCGCCGCTGCGCGCGGCGACACGCCTGGCCGTAAGGCTGCGGGCGGCGGGAGGTCTGCGTATGGCGCGCACCCTCGCCCTGCCGGTGCGCCGCATGGGCGAAGAGGAGTTCGCGGGACAGGGCGGCCGGCTGCTGCTGGCCGGCAACGCGCTCCATGCCGACCTCGCCCCGGAATCGGCCGGCAGCGGGGGGTTCGGCTGGCTGATGTGCATGCTCGGGCAGACCTACGGCTTCCCCGCACCCGTCGGCGGATCCGGCGCCCTCAGCCAGGCCCTGATCCGCCGCCTGGAGGCCCGCGGCGGCCGGATCCGTTGCGGACAGCGCGTGGAATCCGTGGTCGTCCGGGGCGGCCGGGCCGTGGGGGTGCGCACGGCAGGCGGTGACACGGCCGCCGCGCGCCGGGCCGTGCTGGCGGACGTGTCCGTACCCGCCCTGTACGGCGACCTCGTCGACCCCGAGCACCTTCCCGACCAGCTCCTGGCCGACCTCCGGCGCTTCCAGTGGGACTTCGCCACGTTCAAGGTGGACTGGGCTCTCGACGGCCCCGTGCCCTGGCGGGCCGGGCAGGCCTCCCGGGCCGGTACGGTGCATCTGGCCGACGGCATGGACGAACTGACCCGGTTCGCCGCCCAGATCGCCATGCGCCAGGTACCGGACCGCCCCTTCCTGCTCTTCGGGCAGATGACCACGGCCGACCCGTCCCGCTCCCCCGACAGCACCGAGTCCGCCTGGGCCTACACCCACGTCCCGCAGGACATCGCCGGTGACGCCGGCGGCGACGGCATCACCGGCATCTGGGACACCGACGAGCAGAACCGCATGGCCGACCGGGTCGAGGACCAGGTGGAACGCTTCGCGCCCGGGTTCAGGGCGCTGGTCCGGGGCCGCCGCGTGCTGGCACCCCCGACTCTCCAGTCACTCGACGGCAATCTGTACAACGGCGCCATCAATGGCGGCACGACCGCCCTTCACCAGCAGCTGGTCTTCCGGCCCGTGCCGGGCACGGGACGGCCGGAGACGCCCGTGACGGGTCTGTTCCTCGCCTCCGCCGGAGCCCACCCGGGCGGAGGCGTCCACGGCGCGCCCGGGGCCAACGCCGCCCGCGCCGCCCTGCGCCGCAACCGGCCCCCCGGCTTGGCACGCGCCCAACGGATCCTGGCCCACCGCGACCGCACCGGGAAGGAGCGGTGACCACACAGCCGGTGCCGCGCAGCGCGGTCCTGCCGCTCGTGCATCCGACACCGGCCCCGGGCGGGAAGCGCTGGTAGAGGACATGCCGCCCCGCACCGAAGGGACGTGTCATGGCGACGCACAGCAGTCCGCTGCAGAACCGGACGGTGGTGGTGACCGGGGCCGCGCGCGGCCTCGGCGCGGCACTCGCCCGCGCGTGCGCCCAACGGGGTGCCCGCCTCGCCCTGCTCGGCCACGAAACGCCCACGCTCGACGCCGTCGCGGCCTCCCTTCCCACGCCCGCCCTCTCCCTCGGCGTCGACGTCACCGACCCGGGCGCGCTGGCCGACGTCGCCCGCGAGATCCGCCGGCGCCTCGGGCCCCCGTCCGCCGTGATCGCGAACGCGGGCATAGCCGAGGGCGGCCCGTTCGCCGCCTCCGACCCCGCCGACTGGCACCGCGTCATCGACGTCAACCTCGCCCGTGCTGCCAGAGAATGACGGAGGGCGACCATGCAGACCTTCCTCCCCGACCCGGACTTCAGGACGACGGCCCAGCTCCTGGACCGCCGCCGCCTGGGCAAGCAACGCGTCGAGGCGCTTCAGGTGCTGCGCGGCCTGACCGTGCCGGGCTACGGCTGGCGTCGGCACCCGGCAGTGCGGATGTGGGCCGGGTACGAGGAGGCTCTCGTCCGCTACGGGCTGGAGATCTGCCGGGTGTGGCGCGAACTGGGGCACCAGGACAGCTGCGCCGCCTCGCTCGTCGCCGGTTTCGCGGCACACCGCCCGGGACATGCCGTGCGTGAGCAGGGGCGGCTGGCCGCCGAGCGGGAACTGCCGCCCTGGCTGGGCGACGAGCGGTTCCACCGCAGTCACCGCTCGGCGCTCGTCCGCAAGGACCCCGCCGTCTACGGCGAGCTGTTTCCCGGAGTGCCCGACGATCTGCCCTATGTGTGGCCGGCCTCGGACCGCCGGGACGCGCCGGCCTCCTGAGGCTCAGCCCGTGGTGAGCAGGGCCGCGCGCAGCCGGGCCAGAAGACGGTTGAGCAGGCGGGAGACATGCATCTGCGAGATGCCCAGACGCTTGCCGATCTCGGCCTGGGTGCACTCCTCCACGAAGCGCATGTGCAGGATCAACCGCTCCCGCTCGTCGAGTTCGGCGATCAGGGGCGCCAGGGAGTGGAAGTCCTCCACCAGCTCCAGAGCGGCGTCCTCGGTGCCGATGAAGTCCGCGAGCACGCCCTCGCCGTCCTCACTGGTGGAGACGGCGGCGTCGAGCGAGGAGGAGTTGTAGCCGTTGGAGGCGACGCGGGCCTCGATGACCTCCTCCTCCGACAGGCTCATCAGCTGCGACAGCTCCGCCACCGTGGGCGTGCGGCCCAGGCGGCTGCTGAGCTCCTCGGTGGCGTGGGCCAGCTGGACCCGGGCCTCCTGCAGTCGGCGGGGCACGTGGACGGCCCAGGAGGTGTCACGGAAGAACCGCTTGATCTCGCCGACGATGTAGGGGATGGAGAAGGAGGTGAACTCCACCTCGCGCGAGACCTCGAACCGGTCGATCGCCTTGATCAGGCCGATCACGCCGACCTGGACGATGTCCTCCATCTCCGCCGGGCCGCGGCTGCGGAACCGGGAGGCGGCGTAGCGCACGAGTGAGATGTTCATCTCGATCAGCGTGTTGCGCGCGTACTGGTACTCCGGGGTGCCCTCTTCCAGCTCCGCCAGCCGGGCCAGGAAGTGCCGGGTCAGCTCGCGGGCGTCGCGAGGGGTGACGTTGATGGGGTCGGCTACCTCCGACAGCTGGTCCGTCCCGGCTTCGGTCGTCAACGCCGCCGTCATGATGGATGCCTCTCCCTCGTATCGACTCGCGGCCTGCCAGCCGCTCGGGCTGGCGGATACCCCGGATTCTGCTTCTCATCACATTCTTGCGCGCCGGACGGACAAGTGGCCGATTTTGATCCCCCGCCCGGCCCGGTGCGACCCGGTCGGCAAACCAGCCCGTGTACCCGGGAAGACACCCTTCATGCAGCTCGGGTCGCGGAATTTCGAGCCGGCTGCGATGTTCTTTTGAGGCTTTGGTTGTCGCACGACAACTGCGTTAATCTTCACCGGATTTTCTCATCGGGCCGCTCCGTGAACTGCGTAAACGCGGACGGTGGGGCGGGGTCGTACGCGGCCCCGGCGCGGTTCCGGGTCCTCGGGGTGAGGGCTCTTGGGGAGCGGAACAAGGGGTACGCATGGCGAGCAGGACGACCGAGGCCGTCGAGCGGGCCCCGGGTGAGCAGGAGCTGCGGCAGCTGCTGGCCGGGCTGACCGCCGTACGGGACGGTGACTTCGGCACCCGGCTGCCGTCGGACGGTGAGGGCCTGCTGGGCGACATCGCCACGGTCTTCAACGGCATGGTGGACCAGCTGTCGGTGTTCACGTCCGAAGTGACGCGGGTGGCGCGCGAGGTGGGCACCGAGGGCACGCTGGGCGGTCAGGCGGAGGTGCCGGGCGTCTCGGGCACCTGGGCCGATCTGACCGACTCGGTCAATGCCATGGCGGGCAATCTGACCACGCAGGTACGCGACATCGCCCAGGTGGCCACGGCGGTCGCCAAGGGCGATCTGTCGCAGAAGATCGACGTGCCCGCGCGCGGCGAGATCCTGCAGCTGAAGGAGACCGTCAACACGATGGTCGACCAGCTCTCCGCCTTCGCCGACGAGGTCACCCGCGTCGCCCGCGAGGTCGGCAGCGAGGGCCGGCTCGGCGGACAGGCCCAGGTGCCCGGTGTCGGCGGGGTCTGGCGTGACCTGACCGACTCGGTCAACTTCATGGCGGGCAACCTCACCTCCCAGGTCCGCAACATCGCCCAGGTGACGACCGCGGTGGCCCAGGGCGACCTGTCCCAGAAGATCACCGTGGACGCCCGTGGCGAGATCCTCGAACTGAAGAACACCATCAACACGATGGTCGACCAGCTCTCCGCCTTCGGCGACGAGGTCACCCGCGTCGCGCGTGAGGTCGGTACCGAGGGGCGGCTCGGCGGTCAGGCGGACGTCAAGGGCGTCAAGGGCACCTGGCGCGACCTGACGGACTCCGTGAACTTCATGGCCGGCAACCTCACCGCGCAGGTCCGCAACGTCGCCCAGGTGGCCACCGCGGTGGCGCAGGGCGATCTCTCCCAGAAGATCACCGTGGACGCCCGCGGCGAGATCCTCGAACTGAAGAACACCATCAACACGATGGTCGACCAGCTCTCCGCGTTCGCCGACGAGGTCACCCGCGTCGCCCGCGAGGTCGGCACCGAGGGCAACCTCGGCGGACAGGCCATCGTGCGGGGCGTGTCGGGCACCTGGAAGGACCTGACCGACAACGTCAACGTGATGGCGTCGAACCTGACGGGTCAGGTCCGCTCGATCGCCCAGGTCGCCACGGCCGTCGCCCGCGGTGACCTCTCGCAGAAGATCACCGTGGAGGCCAAGGGCGAGGTCGCCGCCCTCGCGGACGTCATCAACACCATGGTCGACACGCTCTCCGCGTTCGCCGACGAGGTCACCCGCGTCGCCCGCGAGGTCGGTACCGAGGGCCGCCTCGGCGGACAGGCGCACGTGCCGAACGTGGCCGGCACCTGGAAGGACCTCACCGACAACGTCAACTCCATGGCGAACAACCTCACCGGGCAGGTGCGCAACATCGCCCTGGTGACGACCGCGGTGGCCAACGGTGACCTGTCGAAGAAGATCGACGTCGACGCCCGCGGCGAGATCCTGGAGCTGAAGACGACCATCAACACGATGGTCGACCAGCTGTCGTCGTTCGCGGCCGAGGTCACCCGCGTGGCCCGCGAGGTCGGCAGCGAGGGCCGGCTCGGCGGACAGGCCGAGGTCGAGGGCGTCGAGGGCACCTGGAAGCGGCTGACGGAGAACGTCAACGAACTGGCCGGCAACCTCACCCGGCAGGTCCGTGCGATCGCCGAGGTCGCCAGCGCGGTCGCCGAGGGTGACCTGACCCGCTCGATCACGGTGGAGGCCTCCGGCGAGGTCGCCGAGCTGAAGGACAACATCAACTCCATGGTGGAGTCCCTGCGGCAGACCACCCGGGCCAACCAGGAACAGGACTGGCTCAAGACCAACCTCGCCCGCATCTCCGGCCTGATGCAGGGCCACCGCGACCTGCCCGTGGTCGCCGAGCTCATCATGGACGAGCTCACGCCGCTGGTCAGCGCCCAGTACGGCGCCTTCTACCTGGCGGAGGAGAGCGCACGCGGCCATGAACTGCGGCTGGTGGGCTCCTACGGCTACCCCGACGACACCGACCGGCCCGAGCGCATCCCCGTCGGACGCTCGCTGGTCGGACAGGCCGCGCGCAACCACAAGCCCATCAGCGTGGAGGAACTGCCGCCGGACTACGTCACCATCTCCTCCGGACTCGGGCACACCGTACCCAGCGCCCTGGTCGTGCTGCCGATCGTCGTGGAGGAGCAGGTCCTCGGCGTCATCGAACTGGCCTCCGTCACCCGCTTCACCAAGATCCACCAGGACTTCCTCAGCCAGCTGATGCCGACCATCGGCGTCAACCTCAACACCATCGTCGCCAACGCCCGCACCGACGAGCTGCTGGACGAGTCGCAGCGGCTGACCGCCGAACTCCAGGCCCGCTCGGAGGAGTTGCAGGTCCAGCAGGACGAACTGCAGCGCTCCAACGCCGAGCTGGAGGAGAAGGCGTCCCTGCTGGCCTCGCAGAACCGCGACATCGAGGCGAAGAACCTGCAGATCGAGCAGGCGCGCCAGGAACTGGAGACCCGCGCCCAGGAGCTGGCCCTTGCCTCCAAGTACAAGTCGGAGTTCCTGGCCAACATGAGCCACGAGCTGCGCACCCCGCTCAACAGCCTGCTGATCCTCGCCCAGTTGCTGGCGCAGAACCCCTCCCGCAACCTCACCCCCAAGCAGGTCGAGTACGCGGGCATCATCCACTCCGCCGGCTCGGACCTGCTCCAGCTGATCAACGACATCCTGGACCTGTCCAAGGTCGAGGCCGGCAAGATGGACGTCGCTCCCGAGCGGGTCCCCCTGCGCCAGCTGCTGGAGTACGTCGAGGCCACGTTCCGGCCGATGACGACACAGAAGAGCCTGGAGTTCACGGTGGCCACCGCGCCGGGCACCCCCGCCGACCTGCTCACCGACGACTCCCGGCTGCGGCAGATCCTGCGCAACCTGCTGTCGAACGCGGTGAAGTTCACCGAGCAGGGCGGCGTGGAGCTGCACATCGAGCCCGCCGCGGACCGGGAGGTGCCCGCGGGGGTCCACCGCGGCGGCCCGGTGGTGGCCTTCCGCGTGAAGGACACCGGCATCGGCATCCCCCAGCAGCAGCTCGAGACGATCTTCGGGGCGTTCCAGCAGGCGGACGGCACGACCAGCCGCAAGTACGGCGGCACCGGCCTGGGCCTGTCCATCACCCGGGAGATCGCCCATCTGCTCGGCGGCGCCGTCACCGTCGACAGCACGCCCGGTCAGGGCAGCACCTTCACGCTGTATCTGCCCGTCGCCCGTGACGACTTCGAGGATCTGCTGGACGGCGGCAGGCCGCTGGAGCAGCCCCACGCCACGACCACCGCGGAGCTTGCGCCGGCGCAGGGGGCGGAAACCCCCGTCGCCCAGGGGCCCGAGCAGCGCCGCAGGCGCCTGCTGGTGGTCGAGGAGCGTCCCCGCGGGCTGCTGACCCTCGTCGCCGAACGGGCGGTCGCCGACCTCGCGCCCGATCCCGACGACCCTCACGGGCCGATCGACATCATCACGGCGGTCGGGGCGCAGGAGGCGGCGAGCACACTGGCCGCCGAGCCCTGCCACTGCGTCGTCCTGGAACTCGGCATGCCCGACGACGAGGGCGCCCACCTGCTGGAGGCCATGCGGGGCGACTCGGCACTGGCCAGCGTGCCGGTGCTGGTGCACACCGGGCACCGGGTCGACCTGGCCCACGAGCAGCGGCTGCGCGCCGGCGCGGACGGCCGGCCCCTGGACTTCCTCTCCAGCCTCGACGAGCTGCGCGAACGCATCACGCTGCACCTGTCCGCCGAGGAGCCGGGTGACGTGCTGTCGCTGGTCCGCTCCGAGGAACCGCACCGTCCGGCCGCCCATGTCGTGGACGACGCCTTCGTCGGCCGTACGCTGCTGGTCGTCGACGACGACGCGCGCAACCTCTTCGCCCTCAGCGGGGTGCTGGAGCTGCACGGCTTCCAGGTCCTGCACGCCGACAACGGCCGCAAGGGCATCGAGATGCTGCTCGCCCACCCCGACATCGCGCTGGTCCTGATGGACGTGATGATGCCGGAGATGGACGGCTACACCGCCACCGCCGAGATCCGCGCCATGCCCCAGTACGCGGAGCTGCCCATCATCGCCGTCACCGCCAAGGCGATGCCGGGCGACCAGGAGAAGAGCCTCGCCTCGGGCGCCAACGACTACGTCACCAAGCCCGTCGACACCAACGACCTCATCGGCCGCGTCCGACACTGGCTGGCGGAGTGAGGGGTACCCCCACCAGCGTGCCCATCCGCCGATCGTGCGGCGTCCCTGGACGTCCGAGCCGAGGAACAGGTCAACCGTGAGCAATCTCCACCAGCCGCCCGTGCCGGACGGCAGCGCCTCCGGCACGGGCGGCCAGCCGGCACCCTCCGCCCCGGGCATCGACCTCGCCGGCTCCGATCCGGGGACCGTGGTGCCCGCCGCCCGCACCGGCGCGGAGGCGCCCGGCACGACGACGACCGGGAAGGACGGGCACACCTCCCCCGTCGGCCGGCTGGCCGCGACCGTGGAACGGCTGCGGCAGGAAGTGCGGGCCGCCCAGGCCGAGGCGGACGGGCGCGCCCTGGTCGAACTGGCCAAGGGCATCCTGGTGGAACGGCTGGGCTGTGGGCCCACACAGGCGGCGCGGCAGCTGGAGGAGCTGGCCGAACAGGCGGGCGTGACCCCGCTGGAGTTCGCCGTGGACGTCATCAACCAGGCCTCGCGCGACCGGCTCTCCGAGGTCACCACGGCCTTCCTGGCCGCGGCGACCGGCCGCGCGGACGGCGACGGTTCCTCCGCCGTACGGCTGCGGGCCGCCGAGAGCGGTGCGCTGGCCGCCCGCGACGCCCAGGCCGTGGCCGACTCCCTGCTGGACCACGCCCTCATGCCGCTGGGCGCGGTGGCGGTGGCCATCTGGGCGCTGAGCCCCGACGGCGCGCTCACCCTGGCCGGCAGCGCCGGATTCTCCGCCGCCGAGGCGGAACGCTGGCGGTACGTGCCGCCGGGGGTGGCGACGGTGGCGCGGCGCGGGCTCGGCGACCGCGAGGACCAGTGGATCGCCTCCCTGTCCAAGACCGGTCTGCCCTCCCTCGGCCAGTACCAGTATCCGGACGGCGGCCGCGTCGCCGTACCCGCCGGAGCGGGCGGCCGGATCCACGGCGTACTGGAGATCGTCTGGCCGGCGCCGCTGGAGCCGCAGCCGCCGCAGATCGTCCGGCAGATCGAGGCGCTCGGCGAACTGTGCGCGCACACCCTGGAGACCTCCGCCCACCAGCACCCGGAGGACGACCACAAGCCCCGGATCCTGCCGGACGTGGCCGAACTGATGGACCTCGCCGACGGACTGCACGACCCGGCCCTGGTGCTCGTGCCGTACCTGGACGCCGGCGGCGACCTCGTCGACTTCCGCATCCAGCACGTCAACAGCCGTTTCCTCGACCCCGCCGGCCGGCCGCGGGGCGTCGTCAGCGGTGCGCTGCTGCTGGAGGCCTACCCCATGGCCGCCGGCCACAGCGAGCTGTTCGAGCAGGTGGAACGGGTCTACGCCACCGGTGAGCCGTACCGCACCCATCGCATGCGGCTGACCGCGCTGGTGGACGACGTCCCGCTGGCCGCCGTCGCCGACATCAACATCACCCGGCACGGTGGCAGTGTCCTGCTGATCTGGCGCATAGAGGACGAGACGGCCCGGCTGGCGAGCCTGCTCCAGCACGCCCAGCGACTGGGCCGCATCGGCGGCTTCGAGGAGAACCTCCTCACCGGCGAGATCACCTGGAACGGCCAGCTCTACAGCCTCTACGGCAAGCCCGACTCCAGCGGCCCGGTCCCCTTGGAGGACCTGCCCGCCCACGCCCACCCCGACGACGCCGTCGCCATCGGCCGGTTCCTGCGCACCCTGCTGCACCATCGCCGGCCGGCGTCCACCGCGTTCCGGCTGCAGCGGCCCGACGGCGTCACCCGGCACATCCGCGTGGTGGCCGAGCCGGTGCTGGACTCCGACGGCCGCCTGTTCGTCGTCCGGGGCGCCTACCAGGACATCTCCGCCCAGCACTGGACGGAGGTCGCCCTGGCCGCCACCCGCGACCAGCTCGTCCACACCGAGCAGCAGGCCAGCGAACGCGCCCGGCTCACCCTCCAGCTGCAGCACGCGATCATGCCGCCCGCGCAGGCGCCGCTGGAGGCTCCCGGCCTGCGGGTGGCCGTGCGCTATCGCCCCGCCGAGACGCAGAACCTCGTCGGCGGCGACTGGTACGACGCGGTCGTGCTGCCCTCCGGGCTGGTGCTGCTGTGCGTGGGCGACGTCGCCGGACACGGCATCGAGGCGGCCACCAGCATGGTCGTCCTGCGCAACGCGCTGCGCGGACTGGCCGTGACGGGCGCCGGGCCGGGACAGCTGCTGGCCTGGCTGAACATGGTGGCCCACCATCTCAACGGCGCCGTCACCGCCACCGCGGTCTGCGGTCTCTACGATCCCGAGCGGCGCACCCTGCGCTGGGCCCGGGCGGGTCATCTGCCGCCCGTCCTGGTGCGCGTCGGCGAGGCCGCTGCGCTGCCCCTGGTCAAGGGGATGCTGCTGGGTGCCGTGCCGGAAGCGGGGTATGAGGAGCACGAGGTCCAGCTGGCGGTGGACGACACCCTGCTGATGTACACCGACGGTCTGATCGAGCGCCGCGACCGCTCCGTGGAGGAGTCCCTGGCGCAGCTGCTGACGGCGGCCCGCACGGTCCCGCCCACGCTCGACCAGCAGTTGGACCGGCTGCTGACCTACAGCCGGTCCGACACCGACGACGACACCTGCATCGTGGGTGTCCGGGTGGCCTAGCCCCGTTTCGCGGGCGGTGCATCCGCCGAGAGGGTCGCGGCGGAACAGAAGGCGGAGCTCCGAGTCGACGAGGACGAGAAGCGGGAATCCGGTGGCCCACGCGGACAACAGTGCAGACGACCCTCAGCACGCGGCCTGGCCCGAGGCCTTCGCCGCCGATCCCGTCATGGGCGCGGACCTGGCCGCCGTGGAGTGGTCGGCCACGCCGCTCGGGCCGCCGTCCCGGTGGCCGCAGAGCCTGCTGACGGCGGTGGACATCCTGCTGTCGTCGCGGTTCTCCATGTGGATGGCCTGGGGACCGGACCTCACCTTCTTCTGCAACGCCGCCTACCGACGCGACACGCTGGGGCGCAAGTACCCCTGGGCGCTGGGCCGTCCGGCCAGTGAGGTCTGGTCGGAGATCTGGCCCGACGTGGGACCCCGCATCGACCAGGTCCTTACCACGGGAGAGGCCACCTGGGACGAGGCCCTGCAACTGTTCCTGGAACGGTCGGGCTATCGCGAGGAGACGTATCACACGTTCTCCTACAGTCCGCTGCGCGACGACACCGGCACCGTGGTGGGCATGCTGTGCGTGGTCAGTGAGGACACCGAACGCGTCGTCGGGGCCCGGCGGATGGCCACCCTGCGCGATCTCGGCTCCGCTGCGGACGTCGTGCGCACCGAGGCCGAGACGCTCGCGTTCCTGTGCCGGCAACTCGATGGCGACCAGGAGGATCTGCCCTTCACCCTGACCTACCTCCTGGCGGAGGACGGCGCGCGTCTGGCCGCCGCCACGGGCATACCGGCCGGCCATCCCGCCGCCCCGGAACTGCTGTCGCCCAAGGACGCCTCCGGCCCTTGGCCGCTCGCGGCCCTGACGGACACCGCCTCCGTGTGCGTCCCGCTCGACGCCGTGCCCGGTCTGCCCACCGGCGTCTGGCGGCAGCCGCCGCTGCAGGCCCTGGTGGTGCCGCTGGTGCAGCAGGGCGGTGAGCCGTACGGCTTCTTCGTCGCCGGGCTGAACCGCTACCGCACCCTCGACGAGGGCTACCGCGGATTCGTCGAGCTCGTCGCCGGACACATCGCCACCGGAATCGGCTCGGCCCGCAGCTACCGTGCGCAGCAGCGGCGGGCGGAGGAACTGGCCGAGCTCGACCGCGCCAAGACCGCCTTCTTCTCCAACATCAGCCACGAGTTCCGCACCCCGCTCGCGCTGATCTCCGGGCCGGTCGATGAACTGCGCGAGCGGCTCGACGGCTCAGACCCGCGTGTGCGGCAGGAGCTCGAGGCCGTCCACCGCAACGCCCAGCGGCTGGGAAAGCTGGTCAACACCCTGCTGGACTTCTCCCGCATCGAGGCCGGCCGGATGCAGGCCGGTTACGAGCCGGTGGATCTGTCGGCGGTGACGGCCGAACTGGCCAGCGTCTTCCGCTCCGCCGTCGACCGTGCCGGACTCGACCTCGTCGTCGACTGCCCCGCGCTGGACCGGCGGGTCCACGTCGACCGGGACATGTGGGAGAAGGTGATCCTGAACCTGCTGAGCAACGCGCTGAAGTTCACCTTCCACGGCTCGATCGCGGTCACCGTCCGCGAGGAGGAGAACGAGGCGGTCGTCACCGTCCGCGACACCGGCGTCGGCATCCCCGCACACGAGATGCCGCACCTGTTCGAACGTTTCCACCGCATCAACGGCGTCCGCGCCCGCTCCCACGAGGGCAGCGGCATCGGCCTGGCCCTCGTCCGGGAACTCGTCGCGCAGCACGGGGGGGTCATCACCGCCGACAGCGTCCCCGACCGGGGCACCTGCTTCACCATCCGGCTGCCGTTCGGAACCGCGCATCTGCCCGCCGACTCCGTCCGGGAGTCCGCCGCGGCACGAGCCGCCTCGGACACCGCCGTGCCGTACGTGCAGGAGGCGCTGCGCTGGTTGCCCGCCGACAGCGGCACCGCCGTACGGGACAGAGCCTCCCCCGACGCCCCCTCGCCGTCCGCCGTAGCGGCCCCGCCACTGCGCGCCCGGGTACTGGTGGCCGACGACAACACCGACATGCGCGCGTACCTGGTCCGCCTCCTCACCGGCGCGGGGTACGCGGCGGAGGCCGTCAGCAACGGCCTGGAGGCTCTGTCGTCGGCCCGCACGCATGCTCCGGACCTGATCATCAGCGATGTGATGATGCCGCTGATGGACGGGCTCGCGCTGCTGGGCGCCCTGCGCGCGGACACCCGTACCGCCTCGGTACCCGTGCTGCTGCTGTCCGCCCGCGCCGGCCAGGAGGCCTCCATCGAGGGACTGGCGGCGGGCGCGGACGACTATCTCGTCAAGCCCTTCGCCGCGGCCGAACTCCTCGCCCGGGTACGGGCGAATGTGGAGCTGGCCCGCCTGCGCACCCATCACGTGCGCTGGCGCACCGCGCTGGTGAACTCACTGCAGGAAGCGCTGCTCGTCATGGACGAGGACGGGAGCGTTCTGGAGATCAACACCGCCTTCACCGGCATGCTCGGCCACGGCACCGACAGCCTTCCCTCCGCCCTGCCGCACCCCTGGTGGCCCGACGCCGCCACCGACCCCGAGGCCCATCGCACGGTCGCCGACGCCTTCGCCGACCTCCTCGGGCGCGGATGCGGCAACCACACCCTGCCCCTCACCCACGCCGACGGACACCGGCTGTGGGTCAGAGCCTCCTTCAACGACGCCCGCGACCCCGACAGCGGACGCCGGATGATCGTGGGCACGCTGCGCGACATCACGGCCGAACGCCGGGCCGCCCAACGGGAGAGCGCTCTGGCCGCGCTCAGCACCCGGCTGGCCGGGACGACCGGTGTGCACGAGGCGCTCAGCACGGTGTTGGACCTGTTCCGGCGCGTGTGGCGCGCCGAGAACGTCCTGTCGGCCGTCTTCACCGCGGGCGCCGCCCCACGCGTCACGGCCACCGCCCCACGCACCTGGTCCGACATCCCGCCCGACCGGCAGCAGGCCATCTCCGGGCTCCGCCGGCGACCGCCCCTCGCCCCGCTGCGTGAGGACACCGGCGCCGGCATCCTCCTCGAACACCCCGAAGGGCCCATGGCCCTGTGGATCGAGCTGGGTCCCGCCCGCCGCTTCGGCAGCGAGGACGAGCTGCTGCTGGCACTGCTCGCCGGTCACCTGGCCCAGGCCCTGACCCGCGCCCACCAGATCGACCAGCAGCGCGAGACGGCACTCGCCCTGCAGCGCGCCATCCTCGGCCCGGCCCAGCTGCCCGAGGGCTTCGCCGTGCGTTACGAGCCGGCCACTCCTCCCCTGGAGATCGGCGGCGACTGGTACGACGTCATCGCGCTGCCGGACGACCGGATCGGCATCGTGGTCGGCGACTGCGTCGGGCGCGGGCTGCGCGCGGCCACCGTCATGGGACAGTTGCGCAGCGCCTGCCGGGCGCTGTTCCTGCAGGACCCCAGCCCGGCGCGCACCCTCATGGCGCTCGACCACTTCGCCAAGGGCATCCCCGGTGCCCTGTGCACGACCGTCTTCTGCGCCGTGCTGGACCCGATGACCGGCAGCCTGACCTATTCGAGCGCCGGCCACCCGCCGAGCGTGCTCGCCCTGCCGGACGGCGGCACCCGCCTCCTCGACCGCGGGCACGCCCTGCCGCTGGCCATCCGTCCCGGTCTCCAGCGCCCCGAGGACGTCTGCCGACTGCCGGGCCGCTCCTCACTCCTGCTGTACACCGACGGCCTCGTCGAACGCCGGCGCCAGCCGCTCGACACGGGCATCCAGCGAGCCGCCGAAGCGCTGCACGCAGGCCGCCGGATGGACGTGCGTGGGCTGGCCGACCACGTCATGGCCGAGCTGGCCCCCGAGGGCGGCTACGAGGACGACGTCGCCCTGCTGCTCTACCGCCATCCCGCCCCGCTGCGGGTGTACTTCCCCGCCGAGTCCGGCCGGCTCGCCCTCGCGCGCCACGCGCTGCGCGACTGGCTCACGCGCTGCGACATGCCCCGGCGTGTCGCCCAGGACGTCCTCATCGCCGCCGGCGAGGCCTGCGCCAACGCCATCGAGCACGGCCACCGCGACACGCCGGGCGGGGACGTCCGGCTGGCCGCCGAGGCGTCCACGGACACCGTGCGGGTCACCGTCGCCGACACCGGAAGCTGGAAGCCGGGGGATCCTGACTCCACTCCCCACCGCGGCCGGGGAATCGCCATGATGCGGGCCCTGGCCGGGGACGTCACCATCACGCCGGGCCCGGACGGCACCACCGTTGAAATGCACACGAGGATCCCGTGATGTCCACTGAGCTGACTCTCACGCACCGCCGCGCCGCCGACGGCAGAGCCGTCCTGGGCATCGAGGGCGAGATAGACATGAGCAACAGCGAGTTGCTCGCCGAGGCGCTGGGCGCCGAATCCGGTCCCCTCCTCGTCGATCTGACGGGTGTGGAATACCTCGACAGCGCGGGCCTGAACGTGCTGTTCGCGCATGTCGACCGTATCGAACTGGTCGCCCCGCCATTGCTGCATCCGGTGCTGACCATCTCCGGCCTCACGCGTCTGGTGAAACTGCACCCGTCACAGTGAAATCGCTGGTCTGGGAACTCGAAGGCGGGGCATCCGGACTTCTACCGTCACCCCACGGACAAGGAGTTTCGAGATGGCGAAGGCTTTCACCCCCAAGTACACGGTCCCGGGTATCGAGCGCGAGGCGGCCGGCCGGCTCATCGATGTCCTGCGGCTGCGGCTGCACGCCCTCAACGACCTCCACCTCACCCTCAAGCATGTGCACTGGAACGTCGTGGGACCGCACTTCATCGCCGTGCACCAGATGATCGACCCGCAGGTCGACCGCGTGCGCGACATGGCGGACGACGTCGCCGAGCGGATCGCGGCCCTCGGCGGAGTCGCCCAGGGCACGCCCGGTTCCCTCGTCAAGGAGCGCACCTGGGACGACTACTCGATCGGCCGCGAGGACGCCATCGCGCACCTGGGAGCGCTGGATGTCGTCTACACCGGCCTCATCGAGGACGTACGCGCGGCCGTCAAGACCGTCGGGGAGATCGACCCGGCGACGGAGGACCTGCTCATCGAGCAGCTGCGCGACCTCGAGCAGTTCCAGTGGTTCGTCCGCGCCCATCTGGAGAACGCGGGCGGCACCCTTTCCACGTCCCGCGCCGACACGGAGGCGGACGCGGCGAAGGCCGCCAAGGGCTGAACCAGGCGTCTCGCACGGCCCGGCCGGGAACCACGAAACGGACCGAATTCCCGGCGTTGACGGAAACAAACAAGGGGAAATTGACGTGCGTGACCCGCTTTTCCCGGGGCACCAGAAACGGCGGAGGTAGACAAACATGGTTCCCTTGCTTCTCGTACTGCTGCTGGCTGTTGTTCTTTTCGGTGCCGGATTCGCCCTGAAGGCACTGTGGTGGGTCGCCATCGCGGTTCTCGTGCTGTGGCTGCTGGGATTCGTGGCGCGGCCCGCCGGGCATGGTGGCCGCAGGGGCCGCTGGTATCGCTGGTAGGACATCAGGGTGGTGAGCGGGTCCCGTGGGCAGGAAGCCGACGGGACCTGTTCGCGTGCACGGCGTGACAGGCGTGATCATGGCGATCTGGAGGAGGACCAGGTGCTGACGAAAATCGCCGGATCCGGCGCACTCGGTCTGCGTGAGCAACTGGGCAAAGGCCTCTTCGCCCGTGTCGCCGGCCCGGACGGCCCGCGCAACCGGGCCCGGATCCATGGCACGCCCGGCCCGCGCTGGTTCGGCCCCGAACGCCCGATACGCCGGGTGCACTCGGACGCCTCGATGTTCATCGGCGGTCTGTCGGCGCTGCTCCTGCAGTCCCTGCACCCGCTGGCCATGGCGGCCGTGGCGGCGCACTCCGGTTACCGCGGGGACCCCTGGGGCCGGCTGCAGCGGACGAGCACCTTCCTGGCCACCACCACGTTCGGCACCGCCGCCCACGCCCAGGAGGCGTGCGCCCAGGTCCGAGCGGTGCACGAGCGGGTGCGCGGCAGAACCCCCGAGGGCGAGAGCTACCAGGCCGCCGACCCGCACCTGCTCGCCTGGGTGCACGCTGCCGAGGTCGACAGCTTCCTGCGCGCGCACCAGCGCTACGGCGCGCGGCCGCTGCCGGAGGACGGCTGTGACGCGTACGTCGCCGACGCCGCGCGGATCGCCGCCGAACTCGGCGTCGTCGACCCGCCCACCAACCGCGAGGAACTCGCGCGGGTCCTCGAGGCCTACCGTCCCGAGCTGCGCGCCTCGGCGCAGGCCCGCGAGGCCGCACGCTTCCTGCTGCTCAATCCCCCCGTACCGCTGGCCGCCCGGCTCCCCTACGGCGTGCTCGCCGCCAACGCGGTCTCCCTCCTGCCCTCCTGGGCCGCACGCGAACTGCGCCTGCCCCGGCTGCCGGTGGTCGACGAGTGGTGTGTACGGCCCCTGGGGTCCGCGATGACGTCGGCGGTGCGCTGGGTCCTGGCCCCGTCCCGCCCGGGCACCGCGCCGGCCGCGAGCTGAGCGGTCCCGGCTCCCGACAAAAGGAACGACACACGCCATCTCCCACCCCCGGAGATTGCGTGTTGAACATATGAATAAACTCTGGATTCTTCACGGAGAGGGATCCGGCGTGACTGAACACACCCCCCATGTCTGCCCGTTATGCGGCGCACCCAGGGCAGCGGACGGCACTCCGTCCTGCGCCTGCGGACGACGCGTCTCCGACGCCCACCGCCACAGCCGTACGGCGGCGGCAGCAGCCGCCGAGGATTTCGACCCGGTGCGGATCCGGCCCTTCGTGGAACTGGAGGACGAGGGCGGCTCCGGCCACTCCGACGACTCGGCAACTCCCGACGCCATCGCAGCAGTTGACGGCGTCCACGCGTCAGCCGTGGACGCCCCGGACAGCTCGGCGCCGGGCGAGGACGACACCCCCACAACGCCCTTCCCGTCCGTCGACGAGCCGGTCGTGCCGCGTCGCCGCGTCGGGCTCCTGTTCGCGGGAGCCGCCGTCGCCGTCCTCGCCGTGGGAGGCACGGTGGGCGGGCTGTTGTACGAGGGTCCCTCCCACGACACCTCGCGGTCGGACGGCATCCGGGCACCCCTGCCGGATCCCGGCACCTCCACGAGCGCGGCAGCCGTGCAGCCGTCCGCGACCGCGTCGTCCGCCTCGCCGTCAGCGACGACGTCGGAGTCGGCCGGCGCGACGCCCAGCCAGACGGCGACCCCGACAGACCCGGCGCCCACGGAAGGCACCCCGTCCGCCACCGCCTCGGCGACCCCCTCTCCCAGCGCCTCCAGCGGACAGCCCCCCGTCCTGCGGCCGGGCGACACCGGTCCGGAAGTGGTCGAACTCCAGCTGCGGCTGCGCCAAGTGGGCCTGTACAGCCAGGACGCCGACGGTGTCTACGACAGCGACGTGCAGAGCGCGGTCCGCAGTTACCAGTTCACCCGTCTCGTCCTGCAGGACGAATCGGGCGTGTACGGCAGGGCGACCCGAGCCTCGCTGGAGTCGGAGACCAAGAAACCCTGATCCGCGCATGCCCCGCGGCAGCCCTGCCCTTTCGGGCAACTCCCTTTGACCCGGCGTCCGGTGACGTCATGTCAGGGGATGGCTAGCCTGCGAGCGTGAGTCGCGTGCCCCAGCAGACGCAGGACACTCCGGTCGTTCAGGACAGCGCGAGCGTGAAAAGCCGTCCACGGCGGAAGGGGCCCGGTCCTTTCCTGCTGATCGTCATGCCCGGGCTGGTCGCGATGACCGGTGTGTCGGTGTTCCTGGCCTCCACCGGAGGCCTGTCCTCCGTACTGCCCCAGGGGTCGGACGCGGCCGACTCCGCCACCAGCAAGGTCGACGGCTCCTACGTGCCGTGGCTGCGCAAGGCGACCCGATCCTGCACCGTCGTCACCCCCTCCGTGCTCGCCGCGCAGATCGATCAGCTGTCCGGCTGGACCGACGACACCGCGAGCCTGTCCCAGCAGGGCATCGCCCGCTTCACCGACGCGCAGTGGCGCACCTGGGGGCGCGACGAGGACGGCAACGGGCGCTCCTCCCCGCACGACGCGGTGGACGCGATCATGGCGCTCGGGCGGCAGGACTGTTCCCTCGTGCACCAGGTGACCACGCTGAGGACCAAGGGAACCGTCAACGGGGACCTGGTCGATCTCACTCTCGCCGCCTACCGGGCCGGGACCGGCGCGGTCGAGAAGGCGGGCCGTGTGCCCGCCGCGGCCCAGGACTTCGTGCAAAAGGTCAAGGCCCGGCTGCCGCAGTACGAGGCGCTCGTACGGCAGAACCCCGAGCAGAACGCAAACCAGGCACCGACCGCCGCCCTGGCGCCACCGGTCACCACGCTCACCGTCACCTCCCCGTTCGGCTCCCGCAAGCACCCGCTCACCGGGGTGACCAAGCTGCACACCGGGGTCGACTTCGGTGCGCCGCAGGGAGCGCAGGTGTCCGCCGCACGGGACGGGCGGGTGGAGTTCGCCGGCATGACCACGGCGTACGGCAACCGGGTCGTGATCGACCACGGCACCATCGGAGGCAAGCGGCTGGAGACGACGTACAGTCATCTCTCCGCGCTGCAGGTCACCGCCGGACAGAGCGTCACGACCGGCACCCCGGTCGGGCTGGTGGGCTCCACGGGGCTGTCGACCGGGCCGCATCTGCACTTCGAGGTGCTGATCGACGGGCAGTACACCGATCCCCTGCCCTGGCTCACGCCCGCACACTGACGTTGAGCTCGTGCTCGCTCCACGCCCGGTCCCTGAGGTCGGCGGACAGCAGCGTCTCCACCGTCGTGCGGGCCAGGGCCTCCGCCGCCGCGAGCATCACCCGGCGACCGCGCTCGGAGGAGGCCGCGGTGGCGAACTCGGGAGTGTGATCGGAACCTTCCGACGTCATGATCGCCACGAAGGGATGGATGGCGGGTACGCGGCCGCTGACGTTGCCGATGTCGGAGGAGCCCAGGAACACACCCGGTTCGGGCGGGGTGAGCTCGATGCCCGCGTGGGCCAGATGGTGGGCGAAGCGGGCGGACAGCACACGGCTGTCGCGGAAGTGCTCGTAGCGGGGTGTGGCGCGTTCGACCGTCACGGTCGTGTCCGTCGCCCGGGCGATGCCGTGGGCGCAGGTCAGCAGCTCACCGGCCAGGTCCTCGAGACCGGCGGTGGTCGCCGCACGCAGGCCGAAGAGGCCTTCGGCGTACTCGGGGACGATGTTCGTCGCCCGCCCGCCGTCGGTGACGATGCCCTGGATGTGCGAGCCGGCCGGCAGCCGCCGCTCGACGACGGCGAGGGTGTTGAACAACTGGATGAGGGCGGCCAGCGCGTCGATGCCCTCGGTGGGGTTTCCGGTGGGGTGCGCGGCGCGGCCGTGGAAGCCGACGCGGTACTGGGTCTGCGCGGTCAGCGGCGCCCACTGCCAGTCGTGGACCCCGGGGTGGAACATGAGCGCGGCGTCGAGGTCGTCGAAGACGCCGGCGTCGGTCTCGATGACCTTCCCGCCGCCGCCCTCCTCCGCCGGCGTCCCCACGGCCCACACGGTCCCGGGTGCGTCGCCCAGCGCGGCCCGCGCGGCGAGGGCGGCGCCGAGTCCGGCCGCGGCGATCAGGTTGTGCCCGCAGGCGTGCCCCAGGCCCGGCAGGGCGTCGTACTCGAGAAGCAGGGCCACCGCGGGACGCGGGCCCGTGCCCGCCCTGGCGGCGAAGGCGGTGGGCAGTCCGGCGAGATCGCGCTCGACGGTGAAGCCCTCGCGTTCCAGCTCCCCGCTCAGCAGCTCGGCCGCGTGGTGTTCCGCGAACGAGCATTCCGGGTCCGCGTGCAGCGCCAGCGCCGTCTGCCACAGCCGCTCCGCCCGGACGGCCACCTCGCCGCCCACCCTCCCGAGCACCTCGTCGACGGCATCGGACACCTCGGCCTCCCCGGTCAGTCCTGTCGGTGTTCACGGAGGCGAGTTCCAACGAGCACGCGTCGTACACCCCGTGGGCCGAGGGAGGGGGCGGGGCGTTAGCGAGTCGAAGGCCAGGGCACTCGGAGTGCGTGGCGGATCCGGACGGGGAGACGCCGCTTCCTGGCTGGAGGTGAGGAGCATGGGACACGGTGGGAACGTCATTGACGAGTTGATGACCGATCACCGCGAGGTCGAGGAGATCTTCGGCCGGATCGAGGCACTGCCGCCCGGCGACAAGAACCGCAAGGTGTACGCGGACCAGGCCACGATGGAACTGGTACGGCACTCGGTCGCCGAGGAGGCCTATCTCTACCCGGCGGTGCGTGAGCACGTCGCCGGCGGGGACGCCATCGCGGACAGGGAACTCGAGGACCACGCCAAGGCAGAGCAGATCATGAAGGATCTGGAGAGCTGCGAGGCGGACCACAGGGAGTTCGACCGGCTCATCGGCCTGCTGATGACGGAGATCCGCTCGCACATCGCGGACGAGGAGGAGAACCTCTTCCCCCGGCTGCGTGCGGCGTGTTCCCCGGAGGCGCTGGACAAGCTGGGTGACAAGGTGCGTCAGGCGAAGAAGATGGCGCCGACCCGGCCGCACCCCTCCGCGCCGGACAAGCCCCCGGCCAACAAGATGCTGGCGCCCGGGGCCGGACTGGTCGACCGGCTGCGGGACGCGCTCAGCGGCCGCGGCAAGATGGACGACTGACCCGGCAGCCCCGTACACAGGAGCCCGTCGCCCTCAGGCGGCGGGCTCCCGCACGTCCCCACCCAGCGCTTCTGTGAGCAACTGCACTCCGGGCACCAAGTCCCCTGAACCCCATCGGACTTGATCGACACCGCTCGACACCGCTCGCCCTTGGCGACGCCTTCCGCACCGCCCCGCTCATCTCTTCTGCCACCATGGGCCGCGCCGTATCCCGGCTCATGGAGACCCGTGCAGCGCAGCAAGGTACTCCCTCGTCGTCCGTTCGCTGAGTCGTCCGACTCGTCTTCGAGTACCGCACTGTGTCTTCCTCCATCACTCCTTCGCGCTCGCCCTGGCGCTCGCTCCGCTACCGGAGCATGCGCTGGTGGTCCGTCGCCAACTTCGTGTCCAACGCCGGTACGTGGATGCAGCTGACCGTGCAGAACCTGCTGGTCCTGCAGATCACCGGGTCCGCCGCCGCGACCGGACTGTCCATGTCCGTGCAGGCCGCGCCCGCCCTGCTGATGAGCCTGCTGGGCGGGGCGGCGGTGGACCGCTGGCCGCGGAAGCTGACGGCCGCCGTCAGCCAGGCCCTGCTGGGTGTCGTGGCCTTCGTGATGGCCGTGCTGGTGGCTCTGGACCGGCTGGACATGACGGTGCTGATGGTGCTGGCCGCCGTGACCGGCGTCGTCGCCACGGTCGACGGGCCCGCGTGCGCCCTGCTGGGCAATGATCTCGTCCCGGCCGAGGACGTTCCCTCCGCCATCGGGGTGGGCGCTCTCGTGCACAGCGCGGGCCGGCTGGTGGGCGCCGCCCTGGCCGGGGTCGCCGTCGGCTTCCTCGGCACGGCCTCCGCCTACGCGGCGAACGGGCTGTCGTTCCTGTTCGTCGCCTCGGTGATCCCCTTCCTGCGTCCCGTGCGCGGGGCCGGCCGTGTCGTCGGGGTGCCCGCGGGTGAGCCTGCCGCGATGACGGTCCGGGAGGGACTGGGCTACTTCGCCCGTCGCCCGCGGCTGGTCGCGCTGGCCGGTGTCACGGCCGTCAGCGCGGTCTTCGGCCGCAACTACGGGCTGACGCTGGCGGTGCTGGTCACCGGGCCGCTCGCGGGCGGGGCCGGGGCGTTCGGCACGGTGTCCACGGCGCTCGCCGTGGGCGGCATCGTGGGGGCCATACTCGGTGGGCGGCTACGCCGGCCGTCGGTGCGGCTGGTGGGCGTGCTGGCCGCCGTCGGGGGGCTGCTGCAGGTGGCGGCGGGACTGTCGCCGTCGCTGGGGATGCTGATGGTCCTGGTGCTGCCGATGGCCGTGGTGGAGTCCGTCTCCGACACCGCGGGCACCGCCGTACTGCAGACCGACCCGCCCGTCCATCTGCGCGGCCGGGTGCTGGGCGTGTGGGGCAGCATCGGCACGGTATGGAGCCTGGGCGGACCGCCGGCGCTGGGCCTGCTCATGGAACTGGCCGGGGTCCGCGGCGCCCTGATCGCCGGCGGTCTGCTCATCACCGGCACCATCGCGTCCGGCCTCCTGCTGCGCACACGCCGGGTTCCGCAGCCGGTCATGGTGCGCGAGGAGGAGGGCGACGTCACCGACCGGGACACGCTGGGCACGGCAGCCTGAGCGTCCGAACGACACCCGGCCCACAGGGGCTGGGCCCGGCCGGAGCCCGTCCCGAGCGCTGACAACGGCCACCCTGCTCGGGAGGCCTTGCACCGAACGGCCACCCGGCCGCCCTCCGCCCAGTCACCGCAGAAGCAATGACGGCTGCCCCGGCCACAGCGGCGAGCACACGCAGCAGGCCAGCAGGCGAACCGGCCCATTGAAGCGGTGAGGCGTGGCCCGGCCGGAGGTGGTCCCGAGCGCTACGACAAGAGCGACCAGGCTCAGGAGCCCTGCAGGCGAACCGGCGCCCGGCTGAACAACGGCCCAGTCGCCGCTCAGGCGATGAAGCCCGACCCGGCCGAAGGTCGCCCGAGGGGGCGAGCAGGCTCAGGGCGCCGGCGGGCCGACCGGCGCCCGGCTGAACAACGGTCCGGTCGCCGCTCAGGCGATGAAGGCCCGACCCGGACGAAGGTCGCCCGTGGGGACGAGCAGGCTCAGGACGCCGGCAGGCCCACCGGCGCCCGGCTGAACAACGGCCCAGTCGCCGCTCAGGCGATGAAGCCCGACCCGGCCGGAGGTGGCCCGAGGGGCGAGCAGGCTCAGGGCGCCGGGAGGCCGACCGGCGCCCGGGTGGACAGCGGTCCGGTCGGCGCTCAGGCGGTCAGGGCCTGGCCCGGGTCGAGGCGGTTCAGGAGTTGGGCCTGGTGGAGTGTTGCCACGGGGGCGAGCAGGTCGGGGTGGCGCAGGAGGGCGGCGGCGCGGCGGTCGGCGTCGTCGGGGGCGAGCAGGCGGCGGAACTCGACGGGCGTACCGGTCGTGTGGCTGCCCGTGGCGAGGGCGGCGACCGCCGTCGCGGCCAGGCCGGGGTCGCTCAGCAGCGCTGCCGCCCAGCTCGCCACGACCTCGTCGACCCAGGTGCGCCAGGCGTGGGCGTCCTCGTCGTCCGGGTCGTCGGCGGGTTCCGCGCCGGCGATCCAGTCCAGCCGGGCTGATCCGCCGGGGCCCGCCATGCCGACGAGCGCGGCGTCCATCGGGGTCGGGTAGCGCAGCCACGCCGCGACCGTCACGGCCTGGCGTGCCTGCACCTCGCACAGGACCGAGGCCAGCGCGCCGCCGCCGGAGGGATAGGCGCGGGTCAGCCATTGGGCGGTCGCCGCGATGAGCGGGGAGAGATCTGTGAGCACTGCGGGGCCGTCCGTACTGCGGGGTGTGACAGGGAATATGCGGAAAACGGTAGCGGGCGGCAACGGCCGGTGAACATGCCTGCGACCGGTCACAGGGCGTGGCATCGACCACATGAGCGCGGGAACCCGTTCGGTCTCCGTACCCATGTCCTCACCCATTTTGGAGACAGTCATGAGTGTCCTGCGACTGGTCGGCCGCCCCATGCTCGCCTCGATGTTCCTGGCCGGCGGACTGAACTCCCTGCGCTCTCCGGAGAAGGTCGCGCCCGCGGCCGAACCCGTCGTCCAGCCGATCACGGAACGCGTCGACGCCCTGCCGGACCGCACCGAACAGGCCGTACGCCTCAGCGGTGCCGTACAGGTGGCCGCGGGCCTGCTGCTGGGCACCGGGCGGCTGCCGCGACTGGCCGCGCTTGCCATCGCGGGCACGCTGGTGCCCACCACGCTGGCGGGGCACCGCTTCTGGGAGGCGGAGGATCCCGACGAGCGCGCCCAGCAGCGCATCCACTTCCTGAAGAACCTCTCGATGTTGGGCGGACTGCTGATCGCGGCCGACGACACCGCCGGGTCCCCCTCGCTGGTGTGGCGTGGCCGGCACGCCGCCCATGACCTGCGTCGGGAGGCACATCTGGTGCGGCGCTCGGTGCGGGCGACGGCGCGCCCGGCGGTGGCCGCGGGCGGGGTCAGGGCCAAGCTGGCGCGCTGATCACCTCACGCGGCGGTCAGGAACCGGTCGAGGGCGGTGGTGAGTTCGGCGGGCCGCTCGACGGGCAGTTCGTGGCCGGCGTCGATGATGCGGACCACCGCGTCAGGGTAGGCCTTGGCCATGCGCAGCATCTGGCGCACGGGCAGCTGGATGTCGTGGTAGCCGTGGATCATCAGGGTCGGCACCTGGATCTCGCCGGCCCGGTCCAGGACGTCGAAGGCACGCATGGCGCCGTAGAGGGTCATGACGACCTCGCGCGGGGTGTCCGCCGAGGCCTTGACGTGGGCGCGGATCTCCTCGCGGGGATGTCCCGGGGCGAAGGCGCGCTGGATGTTGGCGGCGACGAACAGCTTGAAGGGCACGAGGGTGGAGGCCGCCATCAGCAGCCCACGGCCCCGGCTGTAGGCCATGCGTCCGATGGAGTTGACCAGCACAAGGCGTTCGACGCGCTCGGGGTGGTCCAGGGCGATGGTCTGGGCGATCATGCCGCCCATCGAATGGCCGACGAGGACGGCCCGCTCGACCTTGAGGTGGTCGAGCAGCGCCAGGACGTCCCGGGCCAGCTCCGCGATCGTCCGTACGCCTCCCCCGGTGCTGTCGCCGTGGCCGCGCAGGTCGAGACGGATCACGCGGCGCGCGTCGGCGAAGTGGGTCATCTGGTGGTCCCAGCGGTGCCGGTTCGCCGTCCAGCCGTGCACGAGGACCAGGGGCGTGGGCTCGCCGTCGCGGGGGCCCTCGTCGTCGTAGGTCAGGGTCGCGCCGTCGACGTCGAACTGCGGCATGGTCGCCTCCTGGATGCACTCCGGTTACTGGCGAGTAGGGTAGCGGGAGGCGAGCCTGCCGTCACCGGGTGCGCGGACGTCGAAAGGCCCGGCACCGTGGCGTGCACGGTGCCGGGTCCCGGCGTGAGCGGTACTCAGCCGCCGTTGAGACGTGCCCTCAGGAGGTCCTTGCCCAGTTCCGCGCCCTTGCGGCTGTCCGCCTGGGCCTTGCGGAAAAGGTCCGCGACCTCGGAGTCCTTCTCGCGCTCCGCGTCCTGGATGTAGGACTCCAGGCGCAGGGCGTTGTTCAGACACGCCTCGACGTACCAGATCAGGTTGTAGTCCTTGTCCGGCGTACCGGTCACGCCGCCGGTCTCCGTGCTGCTGGTCATGCGGGCCTCCTCCAGCGGTTGTCGTTCCGGAGTCGTACGAGTACCCGTCTCACGCTGGGCAATCAGCCGACATCCCAGAGGAAGCGGTGGGTGTGGATGCCGAAGTACGGGAACGACTGGATCCGCTCGACCCCGTCGACCGGGCGTACGACGTCGTTGACGAAGTCGAGGAGTTCGCGCGGGCCGGGTGCGACCACTTCGGCGAAGAGGTCGAAGCCGCCGGAGGTCAGCACCGAGTAGACGACCTCCGGGTGCCGGGCCAGTTCGTCGGCGACCGCGCGTACGTCACCGTCGACGGTGATGCCGAGCAGGGCCATGGCCTGGCCGCCCATGGCCATCGGGTCGGTGACGCCGACGACCTGGACGGCCCTGGAGTCCAGCAGCCGCTGCAGACGCTGGCGTGCCGCCGAGGCGGACAGGCCGACCCTGGGGCCGAGGTCGGCGTAGGCGATCCGGCCGTCGGCCTGCAGTTCCCGCAGGATGGCCCGGTCGATCTCGTCCACGGATGCCCCCGGTTCACGCGGTCAGTTCGGACAGGGCGGCGGCGAAGACCTCGGTGTGCAGGTCGACGTCCTGCTCGGTGGTGTCCGGGCACATGAGGGCCATGTTGTGGAACGGGGTCAGCATGATGCCCCGGTTGGCCAGGTACAGATGCAGGAAGTCCTCCAGCTCGGTGTCGGCGGCGGCCGCCGACTCGGTGCCGGTGCGCGGGGCCGGGGAGGCGAAGCGGTATTCGGTGCGGGCACCCAGGCGGCTGACGGACCAGGGCAGGGCGTGGGCGTCGATGCCCGCGCGGACGCCGGCCTCGAAGCGTTCCGAGAGCTTGGCCATGTGGGCGAACGCCTCGTCGGTCAGGACGAGTTCGAGGGTGGCGCGCATGGCGGCGACCGAGAGGGCGTTGCCGGCGAGGGTGCCGCCGACGCCACCCATGTCGACCAGATCGAGGTCGGCGCGGCCCAGGAGCCGGTCGGCGAGCTCGGCGGACAGGCCATAGGCGCCGGCCGGGATGCCGCCGCCGATCGCCTTGCCGATGGTGAGCAGGTCGGGCTCCAGGTCCCAGGCGGCGGTGCAGCCGCCGGGGCCGGCCGAGAAGGTGTGGGTCTCGTCGTTGATGAGCAGGGTTCCGTGACGACGGGTCAGCTCGCGTACGCCCTCCAGGTAGCCGGGCTCGGGCAGCACGATGCCGATGTTGGTGAGCGCCGGTTCCATCAGAACGGCGGCCACGTCGCCGTGGGCGAGTTCGCGCTCCAGCTGCTCCAGGTCGTTGAACTCGGCGACCCGGCTGGTCAGCGTCACGTCGCAGGGGGCGCCGACGTTCCCGGGCCGGGCCGCTCCCCCGCCGTCCGGCCCGACCACGATGAGGGATTCGTCCACGCTGCCGTGGTAGCTGTAGCTGTTGAAAAGGATCTTCGATCGGCCGGTGACGGCCCTCGCGAGCCGGATCGCCCACCGGTTGGCGTCCGTCGCGGTCAGCGAGAAGCTCCAGCGGGTCAGACCGAAGCGCCGGGTCAGCTCGGCGCCGACCCACTCGGCGTCCTGCGTCGGCAGCATCGCGGTGGAACCGCCCAGCTCGGTGAAGCGCCGGTTGACCGCCTCGGCCACGGCCACCGGCGAGTGGCCGGTCATCGCTCCCGTGTCGCCGAGGCAGAAGTCGACGTACTCGTGCCCGTCGATGTCCGTGACGCGTGCCCCGCGGGCGGTGGACAGATAGCGCGGGAAGGGGCCCGCCGTCTTGTTCATCCAGGTCATCGGCACCCGGCCGAAGAGGTGGTCGGCGCGGGCGTAGGCGTCCCGCGAGCGCGGGCAGCGGCGCGTGGCCTCCGCGCTCTCGCGAGCCAGCAGCTCCTGAAGCCGGGGGCGGTCCATGGCTCACCTCTGTGCGTCGGTCCGGGTGGTGGCGGGCGAACAGTGGGACGGTACGACGGAAATGACGGCGACATCAAGACCTTGCGACGGAATCGATTGTTCCGACGATCGATTCAAGCGTGCTCGGCACGGCTCGGACGGTGAAAGCCACTCGCACGGTGAAAAGCCAAAAGGGGCCCGACCGGTCCCCCGCTCCGGTCGCGCCCCTAGGGGGGTCGAACTTACGTGCCTGCCGACCGGTTCGGTACCGCGTCGATGCCCGCTGTCGTGGCCGAAGGACTCACCCGTGCACAGGTGAGTCCGGATGGTCCGGTTTCGCCCCGTGGAAGACGGGTGTCCGCAGATCACCGAGGGCGAGGTGCGCGAGGACGACCTCGTACAGGTCGCTGCCGGCGGCCAGGAGTTGGCGTTCGAGGACCGGTTCGGCGCTGCGGACGTGGTCACGGACGGTCTGCGGGTGCATGCCCAGGGTCTGCGCGGCGCGTTCGGCGTTGCCTCCGGCGGCGATCCAGGTGCGCAGGGTGCGGCGCAGGTCGCGGGTGTCGGAGTCGAGCCGGCCGATGAGGTCCCGGGCCCAGGTGCCCAGCGCAGGGCCGGTCAGCAGGTCGGCGAGCGGGGCATGCGGTGTGGTGGGCTCACCGGCGTCGAGGGCCAGGCCGACCTGGGTGTTGAGGGCGAGATGGACGACGGCGCGGACGGTGAGGTCGGCGAAGTCGGCGCGGAGCAGTGCCTCCACGCGTTCCATGCGGGCGCGCACGGTGTTGCGGCTGACGCCGAGGATCTTCGCGGCGCTGACGGCGGTGAACTCCAGGCCGAGGCGGGTGGTGGCGAGGAGTTCGCCGCGGGTGTGATGGGCCAGGGTGTCGAGCGGGCGCAGCAGCCGGGCGGTCCAGGCGTGCAGTGCGGCCGGGTCCATCAGGCGCTCGGGATGGGTGCGTTCGGCGTACACGGCTTGCTTGTCCGGGCGGAACCGGGCGACGGCGAGGGCGCTGACGGCCTGTCCGTAGGCGGTCGCGGTGCTGGCGAGGCTCTGCCGGGCGCTGCCGCCGAGCAGGATGCCGGGCCGCCGGCCGACGAGGTCGCGCAGTTGTACGGCGGCGGTGTCGCGCGGCGCCACGACGATGACGTGCGCGTCGACCGCCGGGCAGCGCACGACCAGCGCCTGTTCCCGAGTCACGTCCAGGCAGTCCTCGGCGATGCGGTCACGGTCCTGCTCGCATCCCTCCAGGACGTAGACGCAGGCGGTGTCGGTGTCCAGCAGGCCGGGCCACAGTCCGGCGGCGACCCGGCGCGCGGCGACGGTGTCCTCCACCATCAGCAACTGCAGGATCGCCAGCCGCAGATCGGAGGTCGCGCGTTTCAGTCGGTGGGCGGCCTCGGTGGACCCGTGGGCCCGCAGCACCAGTTCGAGGACCTGGGCGGTGTGACCGACGATGTCGGAGGCGCGCCGGTCGAAGGGCGTTTCACGGCTGACCGCGAGGACGCAGGCCGTCGGGGACCCGGGCTGCTCCACCCCGACCAGGCGCAGATGACGGCCCGTGTCGTCCCAGGCGGCGGAGGAGATGCGTCCTGCGGCGATGTCCGCCACCAGACCGGCGTCCAGCGCCACAGGCGTTCCGGCGACGAGGCTGCCGTCGGCGCCTTGCAGACAGGCCGAACCGTGGACGGCTCCGGCGAGCCAGGAGACGATCCGGTGGACGTCGCGCCCGGTCTGCCGTAGCTGTTCGAGCAGTTGTCGCGCCCACAGCGCGTCGTCGGCACCCGTCGTCTGCGCGGGACGGCCTCCGTCCCTTCGGCCTGCCATGTCGCCCTTCTCCTCGTGCATCGCTTCTGCCTCGGCGTATCGCGGGGACGTTACCTCACGAGTGCCCAGCGGCCGCAGGAGCACGATCGGACTGACGTGACGTCAGGAGCGGGCCGTGAAGGGGCCCTCCGCGGCGAAGGCCAGTTCCGTGAAGCGCTCGGCGATGAGGCGATGGGTGGGGCCGTCGGGGTGGAGGGCGTCGGGGAGCGGGAATTCCTCGGCGTCCTTCTCGCCGTAGAGCTCGCGGCCGTCGAGGTAGTGGAGGTGGAGGTCGTCGGCCGAGCGCTGGGCGACGATGCGGGCCAGTTCGTCGCGGATGACGTGCAGGGTGAGCTTGCCGCCGGCGACCTCGGCCGGGTCGCCCATGGCCTGGAAGCGGACCTGGTCGGCGGCGAGGCTGTTGACGTCCATGGCGGTGGGGCCGGGGGTGTCCTCGTGCATGGGGCACAGGATCGGCGAGACGACCAGCAGCGGTGTGGTGGGGTGGCCTTCGCGGATGGTGTCGAGGAAGCCGTGCACGGCGGGGGTGAAGGCACGCAGCCGCATCAGGTCGGTGTTGACGAGGTTGATGCCGATCTTGACGCTGATCAGGTCGGCGGGCGTGTCGCGCAGGGCGCGGGCGGTGAAGGGATCGAGCAGGGCGCTGCCGCCGAGGCCGAGGTTGACGAGCTCGACGCCGGCGAGGGAGGCGGCGAGCGCCGGCCAGGTGGTGCTGGGGGTGGTGGCGTTGGAGCCGTGGCTGATGGAACTGCCGTGGTGCAGCCAGACCCTGCGCCCCGAGTACGGGGCGGGCTCCACCGGCGCGTCGGTGCGCAGGGCCATGAGTTCGGTGGTCTCGGTGTGCGGCAGCCAGATCTCGATGTCCTTGTCGCCGTCGGGCAGTTCGGTGAAGCGGAGCGTGCCGGTCGGGCCGGGCTGCAGTTCGGCGGTGCCGGCGGCCATGTCGATGGTGAGGGTGTTGCCGCCGGTGACGGTGCCCTGCGCGTAGGGCGCGCCGTCGATGAACAGCTCGTAGATCCCGTCCTCGGGGCGGTGGGCGAGGCCGGGGTAGACGCGCTTGGTGGGGCGCGCGTCGAGCTCCAGGGTCCGGGTGCGGCTGCGGAGGACGAGGCGTACGCCGGAGGGCTGGGACTCCGCCATGAGGAGCTGTCCGTCGGTGCACTGGGCGCGGGCCCAGGCGGGCAGCCGGTGGGGCAGCACGCCGTCCTCGGTGTGCTCGACCTCCAGGGCGCCGCGCAGCAGGGACGCGGTGACGGGGGTGGAGATCAAGGGTGCGGCGGTGCTCGTCATCTGCTCAGACTCCTGTCGGTCGGGTCGGCCAGTTGCGCAGCAGCGCGTCGAGGGCGTCCAGCATGCGGGCCCAGCTCTCCTCGGAGTCGGGGAGGCTGTGGCTGAAGCCGCCGGCGAGCTCCAGACTCACGTACCCGTGAAAGACGCTTCCGAGCAGCCGGACCGCGTGTGTCTGCTCGGGTTCGGGCAGGTCGTAGCCGCGCAGGAGGGCGCGGGTCATCTGGGCGTGCCGTACGCCCGCGCTGGCGGCGGCCGTCTCGGGGTCGAGCCGGAGCCGGGCGGCCGCCGAGCGGCCGGGGTGCTCGCGGCCGTAGTCGCGGTAGACGTTGGCGAAGGCGGTCAGGGCGTCCTTGCCGGAGCGTCCGGCGAGGGCGTCGGCGGCCAGGTCGGCGAGTTCCTCCAGGGCGAACAGGGCGATGCGGGTCTTGAGGTCCTGGGAGCTCTTCACGTGGGAGTACAGGCTGGCGACCTTGACGTCGAAGCGTCTGGCCAGGGCGGAGACGGTGACCTGTTCGAAGCCGGCCTCGTCGGCGAGTTCGGCGCCCGCGCGGACGAGGCGTTCGGTGGTCAGGCCCACGCGTCCCATGTGCTTCCCTTCGGTCTGCCTGAAGTGATTATGCGTTTGCCTAATAGCTTTAGGCAAATTAGCCTCACGTTTATGAAGCCGCTGACCGAGCAAGAGATCCGTGCCGCCTTCGTCAACTGCAGCAAGGGCGAGGCCAAGCGTCTGTCCGTCCCCCGGGAGCTGGCCGGGCAGCCGTGGGAGGACCTGGACTTCCTGGGCTGGCGCGACCCGCAGGCACCCGATCGCGCCTATCTGGTGGCCGAGTTGGAGGGGCGGTTGCGGGCCGTCGTCCTGCGCGGTTCGAGTGCCGGGTCCTGGCAGACGCGGCGCAGCATGTGCTCGATGTGCCTGACCACGCACTCCGGCGGGGTCTCGCTGATGGTCGCCCCGCGCGCGGGCAAGGCCGGGCAGCAGGGCAACTCGGTGGGCGCCTACATATGCAGTGACCTGGCCTGTTCGCTGTACGTGCGGGGCAGGAAGGACGCGGGCCCCGGCGCCCGGCTGCACGAGACGATCACGTTGGAGGAGAAGGTGCGGCGCACGGTCGCCAACGTCGCCGCGTTCGTGGCCAAGGTGCGGCAGGCATAAGCTCTGCGGATGGCGAAGTACTTCGACGTGCACCCCGACAACCCCCAGCCGCGCACCATCGCCCAGATCGCGGACAGCATCCGGTCGGACGCGCTGATCGCGTACCCGACCGACTCCTGCTACGCGCTGGGCTGCCGGCTCGGCAGCCGTGACGGCATCGACCGGATCCGCACCATCCGCCACCTCAACGACCGGCACCACTTCACCCTGGTCTGCCAGGACTTCGCGCAGCTGGGCCAGTTCGTGCGCGTCGACAAGGACGTCTTCCGCGCGATCAAGGCGTCCACACCCGGCAGCTACACGTTCATCCTGCCGGCGACGCGCGAGGTGCCGCGGATGCTGCAGCACCCGAAGAAGAAGACGGTCGGCGTCCGCATCCCCGACCATGTCGTCACGCACGCCCTCCTCGCCGAGCTGGGCGAGCCGCTGCTGTCGAGCACTCTGCTGCTGCCCGACGAGGAGGAGCCGATGACGCAGGGCTGGGAGATCAAGGACCGCCTGGACCATGTGCTGGACGCGGTGGTCGACTCCGGCGACTGCGGCACCGAGCCGACGACGGTCATCGACTTCTCCGACGGCGAGGCGCAGATCGTGCGGCGGGGAGCCGGGGACGTCTCACGCTTCGAGTGAGCTTCAGCATCATCCGAGGCAGGGGGCCCTTTCGGCCCGGCAGGTGGCCCGTGCAACGATGACCGCACCCGGCCCGTCGGGCCGTGCATCCGGTCGCCGCCGAGCGCGCAGAGAGGCAGCCCCCATGACCTCCGTACAGGGAACAGCCCTTGACATCACCACCGAGGACGGCGTCGCCGACGCCTATGTGGCGCACGCCGCCGACGGCAGCGCCCGGCCCGGTGTCCTGATGTACATGGACGCCTTCGGGCTCCGCCCCCATCTGAAGTCGATGGCCGACCGGCTCGCCGAGGCCGGTTACACGGTCCTGGTGCCCAACGTCTTCTACCGGGCCGGACGTTCGCCGGTCTTCGACCTGCCCGAGTTCATCGACCCGGCCGCGCGGCCGGGTCTGTTCGAACAGATCATGCCGGTCATGCAGGCCCTCACCCCCGAGCGCGCCAAGAGCGACGCGGGCGCCTACCTCCAGTGGCTGGCGGACTCCCCGCTGGTGACGGACGGCCCGGTCGCGGTGACCGGCTACTGCATGGGCGCCCGACTGGTCCTGTACACGGCCGGCGCCCATCCGGACCGGGTCGCCGCCGCGGCCGGTTTCCACGGCGGGCGGCTGGCGACGGACACCCCCGACAGCCCGCACCTGGAGGCCGAGCGCGTCACGGCGGAGCTGTACTTCGGCCACGCCGACGAGGATCCCTCCCTGCCGCCCGAGCAGCAGCAGCTGCTGGAGGAGACGCTGACGGCGGCGGGCGTACGGCACCGCTGCGAGGTCTACGCGGGCGCGCCCCACGGCTACACCCAGGCCGACACGGCGGCTTACAACAAGGAGGGCGACGAGCGGCACTGGGCGGCGCTGCTCGACCTGCTCGACCGCACCTTCTGACCACCATTGGCCAACGACGGGCGCTGCCCGCGGAGTTCGTTCCGCGGGCACCGCCCGTCGTCTTCCGTTCAACTTATTGACATGCACGCGCCTCGGTGGCACGTTGAGAGCGCTCTCAACGTGGTCCGGACCATTCCCCTCAGGTCATCCCCCCACAACAGATGAACCCCCACGGAGGTGGAGCGTGCCCAGAAGGCTCACTCACCGGCTGCTGGCCCCGGCCGCGGCGGCCGCCCTGCTCGCGGCGGTCCTCGCCGTCCACTCACCCTCGTCCGCCGACGCGGCCGTACCCGCCACGATCCCCCTGAAGCTGACCAACAACTCCGGCCGGAGCGACGCGGTCTACGTCTACACGATCGGCACCCTGCTCTCGACCGGACAGCAGGGCTGGGCGGACGCGAACGGCACCTTCCACGCATGGCCGGCCGGCGGCAACCCGCCCACTCCCGCACCGGACGCGTCCATCCCCGGGCCCGCCGCCGGCCAGTCCACGACCATCCGGATCCCCAAGTTCTCCGGGCGGATCTACTTCTCCTACGGCCAGAAACTGGTGTTCAAACTGACCACCGGCGGCCTGGTGCAGCCCGCGGTGCAGAACCCCACCGACCCCAACCACGACATCCTGTTCAACTGGTCCGAGTACACGCTCAACGACTCCGGCCTGTGGCTGAACAGCACGCAGGTCGACATGTTCTCGGCCCCGTACGCGGTGGGTGTGCAGCGCTCCGACGGGACCACGCTGAGCACCGGGCACCTCAAGTCGGGTGGCTACAACGGGGTCCTGAACGATCTGCGCGGCCGGTCCGGCGGCTGGGCCGGACTGATCCAGACCCGGTCCGACGGCACGGTGCTGCGGGCGCTGGCACCGGGGCACGGGCTGGAGTCCGGTGCGCTGCCGGCCTCCGTGATGGACGACTACATCAACCGCGTGTGGCAGAAGTACGCTTCGACGACCCTGACCGTCACACCGTTCGCCGACCAGCCCAACGCCAAGTACTTCGGCCGGGTCTCGGGCAACGTCATGAACTTCACCAACGGTTCGGGCGCGGTCGTCACCAGCTTCCAGAAGCCGGACGCCGACAGCGTCTTCGGCTGCCACAAGCTGCTCGACGCCCCCAACGACCAGGTGCGCGGCCCCATTTCACGCACCCTGTGCGCGGGCTTCAACCGCTCCACCCTGCTGGTCAACCCCAACCAGCCGGACAGCTCCGCGGCGAACTTCTACCAGGACGCGGTGACCAACCAGTACGCCCGCGCGATCCACGCGCAGATGGCCGACGGCAAGGCCTACGCGTTCGCCTTCGACGACGTCGGCAACCACGAGTCGCTCGTCCAGGACGGCAACCCGCAGCAGGCGTACCTGACCCTCGATCCTTTCAACTGACGCGAACGGGCCTCACCCCACGCGGGGTGAGGCCCATGGCCGTGCGAGGGCTCAGCCGGTCGTCAGGGCGGTGTCGTCGACGACGAAGCTGGTCTGGAGCGAGGAGTCCTCGACCCCGCTGAACTTCAGGGTGACGGTCGAGCCCGCGAGGGACGACAGGTCGAAGGACTTCTGGGTGTAGCCGGAGGCGGCGTTGAGGTTCGAGTACGTCGCCAGGGTGGTCGAACCGGCGGTGACCGTCAGCTTGTCGTACGCGGTGCTGCTGGAGGTCTCCGACGTGTCGATGTGCAGATAGAAGGTGAACGTCGCCTTGCAGCCGCTCGGGATGGTCACCGACTGGGAGAGCGTGTCGGTGTGGCTGGAGCCGTACCCGTCGAGCCAGGCGTAGTACGAGCCGCCGTGGGCGCTCTCACTGCTGGAGTTGGTGATCACTCCGCTGGAGGCGGTCCAGGTGGTGTTGCCCGACTCGAAGCCCTGGTTGCCCAGGAGCTGGGCCGAGGTGCAACTGCCGCCGCCACCGCTGGAGCTGACCGTCCAGGTGAAGGAGGCGGTGCCGGTGGCCCCGGTCGAGTCGGTCACCGTGACGGTGGTGCTGTAGGTGCCGGCCGTCGTCGGGGTGCCGGAGATGACGCCGGTGGAGCTGTTGATCGACAGACCGCTCGGCAGTCCGCTCGCGGCGTAGCTCAGGGAGCCGCTGTTGGTGCTGGTGGCGGAGATCTGCAGGCTCACCGCGGTGCCGACGGTCGAGGACTGGCTGCCCGGGTTGGTGACCGTGACGCCGCTGGTCGGCACCGTGATGTGGCTGCCGACGTTGATGCCCGCGAAGGCGTTGCCGACGCCGGCGTACTGGGTGGAGCCGGTGCCGTACAGCGCGGCGGCGGCGTTGAGGGCGGCGGTGCGGGCCCCGGCGTAATTGGTGCTGGACGTCATGTACGTCGTCAGCGCCTTGTACCAGATCTGCAGGGCCGCTGCGCGGCCGATGCCGGCGACGGCGACGCCGTCGGAGGTGGGGCTGTTGTAGGTGACGCCGTTGATGGTCTTGCTGCCGCTGCCCTCGGACAGCAGGTAGAACATGTGGTTCGCGGGGCCCGAGGAGTAGTGGACGTCGAGGTTGCCGACGCCCGAGTACCAACTGTCGGCCGACGAGCCGTCCTTGCTGGGCTTGTCCATGTAACGCAGCGGCGTGCCGTCGCCGTTGATGTCGATCTTCTCGCCGATGAGGTAGTCACCGAGGTCGGAGGAGTTGTTGGCGTAGAACTCCACACCCGTGCCGAAGATGTCGGAGGTCGCCTCGTTCAACCCGCCCGACTCACCGCTGTAGTCCAGACCCGCGGTGTTCGACGTGACGCCGTGGCTCATCTCGTGACCGGCGACGTCGAGCGAGGTCAGGGCGTGGGTGCCGCCGGAGCCGTCGCCGTAGGTCATGCAGAAGCAGTCGTCGTCCCAGAAGGCGTTGACGTAGTTGCTGCTGTAGTGGACGCGGGAGTAGGCGGCGACGCCGTCGTTCTTGATGCCGCTGCGGCCGAAGGTGTTCTTGTAGAAGTCCCAGGTCTCCTGGGCGCCGTAGGCGGCGTCGGCGCCGGCGGTCTGGGTGTTGGAGCCGGATCCGGTGCCCCAGACGTCGTCGGAGTCGGTCATCAGGGTGCCGGTGCCCGAGGTTCCGTTGCTGAGGTTGTACGTCTTGTGACCGCCGCGGGTGGTGTCGTACAGCTGGTACGTCGACCCGGACAGCGTCGTGTTGAGCGTGACGGTGCCGCTGTACTGGGTGTTGCCGGTGCCCGTCTCGACCGCCTGGTAGCGGTGGAGTTCCTTGCCGGTCGTGGCGTCGGTGATGACGTGCAGCTTGCTGGGCGTGCCGTCGTCCTGGAAGCCGCCGATGACGGTCTCCCACGCGAGCCTCGGGGTGCCGGTGCCCGCCCAGATGACCTTGCGCGCGCTGTCGGCCTTGGTCTGCTCGGCGTCGAGGGCCTTGGCGCCGGCGAGGGCCTTCGCCTCGGCGGCCGACTTGGTGACGGCGGCCGTGGTGGTGGCGACCTTGATGGTGTGCTTGTTGTTGAACGTCGTACTCACCGTGCCGGCCGCGAGGGAGGCGGGCGGGGTGTGCACGACGAGGTCGCCGCCGAGGACCGGCAGACCGGCGTAGGTGCGCTCGTAACGGGTGTGCAGCGTACCGTCGTTGTCCTTGACGACGTCCTTGACGACCAGCTTCTCCTTGGCGCCGAGGCCGAGGGTGCGGGCGGTCGCGGTGGTGTTCTGCTGCGCGGCCCTGATCAGGGCGGTGTGCTGCGCCGGGCTCAGCTTCGCCTCGACTCCCCCGGTGCGCAGGGGGCTGGGGCGGGCGGATGCCGGCTCGGCGTTCGCGGGGACCGACTGCACGCCGACGGCGAGGAAGGCGGCGGTGGAGAGCAGGGCTCCTACCGCGGTCCGCTTGCGAGGGATGCGTCTCACTCGTTCTCCTACTGCTGCGGCCGCGTGGGGCGACCGGTGAGAGACCGGGCAGCCGGGTCTGCTGTCCGGGACGAGCCGAGCTGTGCGGGACCGGGCACGCGCGGCGGCGACGTGCGGCTACCGTGCGGTAGTTGAGAGGGAGAATGACAGACTTGTCGTAGACATGTCAGCAGGTAAGGAGCGCGTCAAGGGTTATCCCTCGGTGAGGGGTGGGGGCGAGGCCCCCGCCCCCGGCAGAACTGTGCTTCACCTGTTCTTTCGCTGTGCCACGCCCTACCGCTACCGCACGAAGGTGATCGGGTACGGCGACGGACCGCCGTCGAGCAGATGGTCGTCACGGCCCTTGAGGAACCGGTCGAAGAACGAGGCCACCAGCGCCCGGTTGGCCGCCACCGCTCGATGTGCGTCGACCGTCCCGACCGCCGCGTCCAGCGTCGCCGCCGGGACCCTGCCCGCCAGCTGCGGCAGCAGCGCCTCGGCGTCCGTGAACGAGGCGTGCACGGAGTCGTCCAGCGTCACGTCGGCCTTCCAGCCGCGCTGGTGCCGCCAGAACGACGCCCACGACGGCTCGCGGCGTACATCGCTCCCATCGGCCGAGCTGCTGCCCATCAGCAGAAACGGCCGGTCCAGTCCGTGCAGGGCGACCTCGCTGAGGTTGGTTCCGTCGGGCTTGGAGGTGTACTCCAGCGTGCCGTCCAGATCGACGCCGGCCTTGATCCGCCGATCGCCGTACATCGTGTTCGCCGCCGTGAACCCGCCGGCGGAGTGCCCGAACATGCCGATCCGGTTCAGGTCCATGCCGTGGCTCAGCCGCTTCGGCAGACTCGTCAGCCGGTCCAGCACCAGCTCGGTGTCGGCGATGCGCGTGTCCATCAGCTTCGTGAAGAACGCCAGGGTGGTGCCGTTGCGGAACGCCTGGTCCCAGGCCGCCGTCATCGGCCCGTTGCCCACCACATGGCCGTCCGGGAACTGCACCGCCGGGGCCTCCCCCGTGTGATCGACGGTGACCACCACGTAACCGCGCGAGGCGAGGTCCTCGACCAGGGACACGTTCCAGCCCCTCGGGTCCCCGGCACCGGGCGAATACAGGACGACCGGGAAACGGCCCGGTGCCATGGCGGCGTCCGCGACCGAGTGCGTCCTCGTGGCGGCCCACTCCACCAGACCGGCCGGCAGCATGTCGCCCTCCTCGACCGCGGCACCGGTCGCCGCGGCCACGGCCGGCGGGAACTGCTTCGTGAAGGGCCGCCCACCCGTGTGCACCGCCGGGTAGAACACGCTGATCATCAGCTCCCGGTAAGGCCGGCCGGCCACCCACGGGTCCGCGCGTTGGCCGTCGACGAGCCGGAAGGACGACTCTCCGGTGGCATAACGGGCGCGCGGCGCGGGAAGCGTGAGCGTCACCCCCTTCCCAGGCTTCGACGACCCTGCCGATGCCGGCGCGGCGTGCGAGGCGGACACGGCCGAAGCGGGGACGACGGCCGTCACGGCAAGACCGGGGACGACGAGGCCGACCAGACAAGCGGCGACGAGACGAGAGCTGCGCATGGAGATTCCTTCGGATGCGGCGCTGCGGTGCTCGGACACCTCGACCTTCGCAACACGCCCCTCCATGAACCATCGTGCTGCCAGGCCTTTCCCCCCTCGGGAAATCCCCACCGCGGCAGGGCGGTTGACCGCCCGATGACCTCGGTCTCCTGTGGTTACTGAGGAACCACAGGAGAGTAATATCTGTTCCTTCGGGAAAGTGGTGCTCAGTCACTGGGAGATCCGATGGGAACCAAGCAGGTCGGTGGCTCGGTCGACGCGGCGGATCTGCGGCGGGCGGACTCGTTGGCGCGGGAGATCTTCTCCGACGTGGCCAACAAGTGGGCGTTCCTGATCATCGAGGCGCTCGGCGAGGGCACCCTCCGCTTCACCGAACTGCGCAACGAGATCGAGGGCGTCAGCCACAAGATGCTCACCCAGAACCTGCGGATGCTGGAGCGCAACGGCCTGGTGGAGCGGACGGTGCACCCCACCGTCCCGCCGCGGGTCGAGTACACCCTGACCGACGCCGGCCAGGGATTGCGGGCGACGGTCGACAGCATGTGCGACTGGACTCACCGGTACTTCGGCCACATCGAGGCGGCTCGCAGCCGTTTCGACGCCTGACGCAGGGGGCGGCGGCCCTAGGCTCTGCCCCGGCACCGGCACAACCCGAGGAGCGCAGCCGTGTTCGACGTCGTAGCGGAGTACCCGTATCCCGAGAGCCGACGACCGGACACGTCTCCCCCGCCGCATGAACTGCTGCAACCGGTGCTCGGCCTGCTGGGGGTGTGGCGCGGGCGCGGCCAGGGCGAGTATCCGACGCTCGATGCCGACTTCTCGTACGCGCAGGAGGTCACCTTCAGCCACGACGGTCGGCCCTTCCTGCGGTACGAGGCCCGGGCGTGGCTGATCGACGGGGACGGTGCGCCCGTGCGACCGGCGGCGCGCGAGAGCGGGTGGTGGCGGCTGCAGCCGGAGGGCCGGGTGGAGGCGCTGATCACCCAGCCGACCGGGATCGCCGAGATCGCGGTGGGCGGGGCGGCCGACGGTGTGGTCGACCTCGCCACCGACAGCGTGGCCCTGACCCCCACGGCCAAACAGGTCGACGCCACCCGCCGCCGCTACACCCTCACCGACGAGGACACCCTCGCGTTCGTCCACGACCTGGCGGCGGTCGGCCAGCCGTTGCGGCATCACCTGTCGGCGACGTTGCGCCGCGAGCGGTAGGTCGGGGCGGCCTTTCAGTTCCCGGATACGGCCCGGTTCAGTTCTCGGATGCTGCCCGGTCACGGTCGGGCTGGTCGGCCGTGAGGCTTCCCAGGAGAGCGAGGGCCTGTTCCGAGGTGCTGCCGGGGGCGGCCTGGTAGACGACCAGTTGCTGGCCGGGAGCGCTGTTGACGGTCAAGGACTCGTAGTCCAAGGTCAGTTCACCCACGAGGGGATGCTGGAAGCGTTTGGTCTCGTGACTCTTCTGGCGAATGTCGTGGCGGGCCCACAGGTGCCGGAACTCGGGGCTCTTCAGGGAGAGTTCGCCGACCGTGCGGATCAGGCGGGGGTCGTCGTGGCCCGTGCCCGCCGAAGAGCGCAGTCCGCCCACGGTGTTGACGGCGACCCGCTCCCAGTCCGGATAGAAGGTGCGCGCGTCCGGATCCAGGAAGACCAGCCGCACCAGATCCTCGCTGTAGGTGTGGCCGGCGAAGAGGGCCTTGCCGAGGGCGTTGTGGGCGACCACCGTCAGGCAGCGGTCCAGGACCACGGCCGGGGTGCGGTGCCAGTCGTACATCATCCGCAGCAGGACCGGGCTGACCCGCTCGGCCCGTGCGCGTGACGTGGGCCGTTTCGGGGCCGGGCGGGCCAGGCCGTGCAGGTGGTCGGCAGCCTCCGCGTCCAGGCGCAGGGCCTGGGCCAGGGCGTCGACCACCTGGGCGGAGGGGTGCCGTTCACGGCCCTGCTCCAGGCGTACGTAGTAGTCCGAGCTGACACCGGCCAGCAGCGCGACCTCTTCCCGGCGCAGCCCTGCGACCCGGCGCCGGCCCGTGACCGGCAGGCCACTGTCCTCGGGGCTCACCAGGGCGCGCCGGGCGCGCAGGTACTCGCCGAGCGGGTTCGCGCTGTCCATGGCCACAACCCTAGGCACGCGCACCCCGGGAGGGGAGACCGGATGGTGGCCGCAGTACTCCTACGATCGGCGCTCGGCGGAGAGCGGCGGCCTGGTTCGCCGATCCGGTCGGCACCAGGCTCAGCGGCATGACTTCTTCATCTCCCCACGGGGACACCACGCTCGTGGCCTACGACACCCACCGCCTCGCCCCGCCTCTGACCGGTCGGGTCGCCGTCGTCACCGGCGCCTCCAGCGGCATCGGCGCCGCCACCGCCCGCCGGCTGGCGGCCGGGGGTGCCGATGTCGCCCTGCTGGGCCGCCGCGAGGACCGGCTCGAGGAACTGGCCGAGGAGCTCAGGGCGACGGCGTCCGGCACCGTCCTCCCGTTCGCCGTCGACCTCACCGATGTGGAGGCACTTGACGGCGTCGCCGAGGCCGTCGGCTCAGGTCTCGGCCGGGTGGATCTCGTCGTGGCCAACGCCGGGGCGATGCTCGGCGCTCCCTTCGAGGCGGCCCGGACCGACGAATGGGACCGCATGCTCGACGTCAACCTGCGCGGTGTGCTGCACACCGCGCGGGTCTTCACCGGCGGTCTGCTCAGCGCCGCGGCCGAGGGGCGTCCCGCGGATCTGGTCCATGTCGGCTCGGTGGCGGGCCACTCCCTCTACCCCAACTGGTCGGTGTACTGCGCCACCAAGGCCGCGATCGCCCACCTCACCCGCAATCTGCGCGCCGAACTGGGCCCCCGCGGAGTGCGCGTGCGCACCGTCGAACCGGGTGTGACCGTCACGGAACTCGGCGCGGACATGCGGGACGACGACATGCGGACGACGCTGGACCGGATGCGCAGCGATCTGCGACCGCTGGCCGCCGAGGACGTGGCCGAGGCGATCGCCTTCTCCGTCGCCGCGCCGGCGCACGTCAACATCGCCGAACTCGTGGTGGTGCCCGTGCAGCAGGGCTGACCCCGAACGGTCGATCATGGCGAGAACTCGCCCATGGATGACCGAAGTCGATCGTCGGTATTTGAGAATTATTCAATTACCGGCGGTAAGCCCTTGATTCCGTGCGGTGCTTGCCCGTAGACCTTGCTCCACAACCGCGGTGACTCTGGGGGGAGTTGGCGTATGCAAGGCACGATCGACGGGTTCCGCTACGGCGCGGTGACCCCGGTGGCGGCCTATCTGACGGCCTGCCTGGGAGGGGCGCTCGGACTGCGGTGCATCGTCCGCTCCCTGCTCAACCAGCAGTCCTGGAAGCCGGGTTGGCTGGCGCTGGGCGCCGCGTCCATCGGCTGCGGGATCTGGACGATGCACTTCATCGCGATGCTCGGCTTCCAGGTCGCACAGACCGGGATCCGCTACGACACGGGTCTGACACTGCTGAGTCTGGCCGTGGCGATCGTCGTGGTCGGCATCGGCGTGTTCATCGTCGGCTACCTGGGGGCCGGCCGCGTGACGTTGGGCGTCGCGGGTGTGATCACCGGCCTGGGCGTCGCCGCGATGCACTACCTCGGCATGGCCGCCATGCAGGTCAACGGGGACATCGTGTACGACACCGTCACCGTCGGCCTGTCGGTGCTGATCGCGATCGTCGCCGCGACCGCCGCACTGTGGGCGGCGGTCTCCATCCGCGGTTTCCTGGCGAGCCTCGGCGCCAGCCTGGTGATGGGCGTGGCCGTGTCCGGCATGCACTACACCGCGATGGCCGCGGTCAGCGTCCATGTGCACGGCTCCGGCACCTTCGCGGGCGACTCGCCCACGTCCCTGCTGCTGCCCATGCTGCTGGGACCGGCGGTCTTCCTGCTGCTGGCCGGTGTGGTCGTCATGTTCGACCCGCTGCTGGTGCTGGGCGACGGCGAGTGGAACCGGTCGCCGTCACCCCCGCGGGCCGACGCGCCCGCGCCCCGGCCCGACGGCACGCTCCTCGGCGGTCCCGCCGTGACCGCGCGGGCCCGGCAGGAGACGTACGGCATCGCACCCGCCGCACCGCAGTGGGCCCCGCCGCGCGCCGACGAGTGGTGACGTCCGAAGGGTGCGCGGGCCGGTCACTCGTCCGGCGACAGCTCACCCCGGCCGCCCCACCCGGGATACCCCTTTCGGGTACTCGGCACGGCGCAGACGGAGACGGCCGTGGTTGGGCACGGTCCACAGCGGGTGCCCCCGTACTCCCCAGTCCCGCAGCAGGACGTTGGCGGCGAGGAAGCCGCTGGTGGCCGCCCGTTCCATCAGGGCGACGGGCAGGTCGGTGCGGACGAGGTCACCCGCGAGCACCAGTCCGGGGTCCGGCGTCCTGACCCCGGGTCGGTCGCCGTACCCGCCGACGGGGAACAGGGGGCAGTCCTGGCGCCACTCGTGCCGTGCGTCGAGCACCCGCGCGTCCCGCGTCTCCGGGTAGACGTGCGCGAGCTGCTCGATCAGGTGTTTGACCTCCACGGCCTGGTCCGCGTGTTCGGGCAGGGCGTACCCGTGGAGTTCGACGACGGAGCCCCCGCTGCGCACGGCCCAACGGGCCGCCTCGCCCTCCCAGCGCTCCAGCACGCTGACGTTGTCCAGGGAGCCGTATCCGGCCGTGCCCAGAAAGCCCGGTCGGTCGGGGGCGACGGGACGGTCCAGCCAGAGCCGGGAGACGAGGAAGGGCGGAGCGGTGCGCAGCCGGGCGACGCGTTCCCGCCATTCTGCGTCCCCCAGGTCGGTCGAGCGGGCGACCAGCGAGCGCAGTCCGGCGGTGTCGAGGGCCAGGACGACGGCGTCGTACTCGGTCTCCCGGCCGTCGGCGACGACGCTGAAGGCGCCCTTGGGGGTGCGTGAGACGGTCTCGACCTCGGTGCAGGTGCGGATGGTGGTGCCGTGCCGCCCCAGGTAGGCACCGAGGGGGTCCCACAGTCCCGCAGGGAAGGGCTCGCGCGGGACATCGAAGAGCAGGCCCTCGGCGGAGCCGAGGAAGTAGATGTGGAACATCAGCACCATCTCGGCCGCCGACAGGTGCCGTGGGTCGGCGAAGAAGCTCCGGGAGAAGACCTCGAACGCCAGGTGCCGGGCGGCCTGCGGAAAACGCAGGGTGTCGAGGAAGTCGTGGGCGCTGACGTCGTCGTAGCGGGCGTACACCTCAGGGACACGCACGTCGAGCAGGGGCAGCGCGGCGGCGGGATTCATGCGGAGCAGGTCGCGGGAGCGGAAGGACGGACTGAGCGCCACGAAGCCGAGCGCGCTGAGCGGTGGGGTGCGCGGAATCCTGCGGAAGCTGTCGTACAGCCCCTCGCTGTGCCGCAGCGGGTAGTCGGGCAGGCCGGTGAGGCGTGAGAGGTGGGGGTCGGTGCGGCGCAGCAGGCCGCGCAGGTTGTAGTACTGGCGGAAGAAGGCGTGGAAGCCACGGCTCATGGTCACGGTGGAACCGTCGCGCAGCCGGGTCGTCCAGCCGCCGACCCGGCCGCCCAGGTGGGCCTCGCGTTCGTGGAGCGTGACGTCGACGCCGCGTTCGGCCAGCGCCGTGGCGGCGGCGAGACCGGCGATGCCGCCGCCCACGACCGCGGTACTGCGCGGTGTGCCGCTCACCGCGGGTGCTCCGGGCGGCGGGGGCAGGAGGACGGCCTGCCGGTCCCGTCCGGGGCGGCGGCCGCGCGCCGCCGTGCCGGTCACCGTGGGCTCCACGCGAGCGGCTCCGCGCGGCGGGCCACGACGGTGTGGGCGATGCCGGTCTGCCAGCCGGGCAGGGGCAGGGCCCGCACCCGGTCGAATCCGCCGGCCCGCACCCGGTCCGTGAACTCCTCGACGGTGTCGAAGTCGACGACGCTGCGCCAGAGATGGCGGTAGAGGTCACCGTCGCCCAGCGCCGCGGCGACGGGGAGCACCATTGCCCGGCACACGGCCGTCCACACGGCACGGTCGACCGGGCGCCCGCTGAGGGTGTACTCGTGGACGGCGAGCCGGCCGTGCGGGGCGAGCAGACGGTGGACGGTGGCCAGCACGGCGTCCGGGTCCGCCACGTTACGGAAGAGGTAGGCGGCGAAGACCGCGTCGAACGGCCCCTCCACGCCCGCCTCGGTCAGGCCCTCCGCAGCGGCGCGCACGAACCTCACGCGCGGGTCCCATGCCTTGGCCCTGGCGCGCTCCAGCATGCCCGGCGAGGCGTCGACGGCGATGATCTCGGCCTCGGGCAGCACGTGCCGGAGCGCTGCCGTGGAGGCGCCGGTCCCGCAGCCGAGGTCCAGGACGCGCAGTCCCGCGCCGGGAGCGGGCAGGCCCAGCCGTCGCGCGGAGCGGCGCAGGTGGGCGTGGTAGCCGGGGTTGGCGGCCACCAGCAGGTCGTAGCGGTGCGCCGCATGGTCGAATGCGGCGGCCAGCTCCGCGTCACGCAGCACGGTCACGCTGCCTCCTGGGGCGGGTCGTCGGGACGTTGGGGGATGCGGGCCGGCCGAGTCCGTGGCGGCACAGGGCGGGTCAGCGGGGGAAAGGGCGTCGGGGCAGCCCGGGCACTTCCAGGGCCGCACGAAGCATGGGCAGGACGGGGGTGCGCAGGCCGATGGCGAGGTCTTCGTGCCAGCGGGTCTCCCCGTCGAGGAAGCGCAGCAGGCGCGCCATGGGCACTCGGGCGAACAGCCGGGAGAAGAAGGCGGCGCCGTCCACCAGCCCGCTGTCGAGGGCGTGCAGCAGCACGGCGTCCATACCGCGGGCCCGCGCGGTGTGGGGTTGGGGCGGCACGGGGTCGCGGCCCTGGCGCAGTGCGGCCGCTACGGCCGCGGTCTGGCGCTGCACACCGGAGAAGGTGTAGCCGGTGGAGGGCCGGGTGGCTCCGCCGGCCGCGCCGATACGGAAGACGCATGCCCCGGTACGGCGCGCGAACCGGGCGTCGGTCATCGGGATGACACCCGTCTCGGTCCCGATGATCTCCAGGTCGCCCAGGCCCAGCACGCTGCCGGTGTAGTGGCGCAGCGCCTTGTCGTACACGTCCGGCGCCAGGACCGCGGACGAGAACTCGGTGTACTCCACCAGGGCCGCGCGGGGACCGGTGGGCAGGACGTAGCCGAAGGACAGGCCTCGTGCGGGCTGCGCCGTGCGGAAATCCATGAACTCCACGCGGGCCGGATCGAAGACCGGCCGGTCGGTGCGCACGAACCAGCCGTGGAAATGCTGCAGCAGGGTAGTGCGGGCGGCGGGAAGGCTGCCCAGCGGCCGCGAGTCGAACACCCAGCGGGCGCGGAGGGAGTCGGCGTGTCCTTCGGGCGTGCGGGTGTTGACACGCGCGCCCTGCGGGAGGTCTTCGATGCTCTCGACCGTGGCTTCCAGCCGTTGCACCTGTGCGCTGCGGGCGAGGTCGCGTTCGACGAGCCGCTCGAAGTCGTCCGAGCGGATCATCTTGTACGTCAGCGGTGCGATGTCGTGCTGGACGGACTCGCCGGAGGGGTGGCGGACGCGGAGGCGGTGCCACGACCAGGTGACGGCCGCGTCGAAGCGTCCGCGGCCCGCCTCCCAGAAGCACCAGGTACGCCGGGGCGGACGCAGTGGCCCGGGCGGGGCGTCCACCAGCACGACCGACAGGCGGCCGGGCCTCGGCGGGGGGCAGGAGAGGCGGTGAGCGAGGGACAGGCCCGCGGCCCCGGCTCCGATGATGGCGATGTCCGCCTCCGGCACGATCGGTTCACTCCCCCTGCGGTGCTGCCATGTCTTCTGCCGTGTCTTGAGGACACATGCCCTGTGCAGTACCCGTTCGGGTGCGGGTCGCCACCCTGCCGTTGTCCGTTCGGAGCAGCCGCATCGGTCGCGCAGCGTTGTCACGCCGCGCAGTCGACGCGTTCGTCCGTGCCGAGTCGGCGCGCGAGGCGGTGCAGCCCTCGGCGGGCGTGGCTCTTGACGGTGCCCAGCGGCCATCCGGTGACCTCGGCGATCTGGGTCTGGGTCAGGTCGTCGTAGAAGGCGAGATTGAGCACCCGTCGCTGCGGGGCGGGCAGCCGTGAGAGTTCGTCGGCGAGCAGGACCCGGTCGATGGCGCCCTCCGGACTCACGGCCTCGTCGGGGGCGACCAGAAGCAGCCTGGCGCCCGCGGCGGCGACCAGTTCGGTGCGCCGGGTCCTGGCCGAGAGCGCGTCGGCGATCTTCCTGCGGGTGATGCCCATGAGCCAGCCGGGCAGCGTGCCGCGTCCGGGCGCGAACCCCGAGCGCCCCCGCCACGCGGCGAAGAAGACCAGTTGGGTGACGTCCTCCGCCTCCTTCGCGTCCCCCAGCGAGCGCCTGGCGAGGGCGTACACCAAAGGGCCCCAGCGGCGGTGCGCGGCTTCCAGACACGCCTCGTCACCAGCCAGGAACCCATCGGCGAGATCGGCCTCATCGATGTCCGGACCGGGGAGCGACCCGGGCGTGGGCAGGCGGGGAGCGGGAGCCTCGCCGATGTCCGCGCTGGTTTGCTGGGCAGTCGTCATGGCTACTCCTCCGCTGGGCCTTTTGGTCGCCGTGAGCTACTGCGGCCCTTCCACGGTGCAGAAGCGATGCAAGGCGAACAACTCGCATCGTCTTTGCATCGAAATGGTCGCCGGCGAACGGGCCGGGGAAGCCCCCTGCCGGTGTTTCCGAGCCCCACCGCATCCGATCGGGCCGCTCCCGCCGAACCGGTGACCACGACGCGAACTCCGATCGCGAGGATCTCGATGAGGGGAACCGGAATGAGCCCCACCGTGACGCAGGACCACCGTGCGAACGGGCGTCCACGCGAGCACCCGAGCTGCGAGGAGGGCTCCCCCGCGCCCGCGCAGCGCACAGCCGGCGCACCGGCCCCCGGGCTGGGCGACCGGGGCGAGGGCCCGGCGCCCTCGCCCTACGGCCCCGACCCGCACGCCGTCGACGCCGACGTGACGGGCGCGGTGCGCGCGGTGCTCGGCGACCTGCTCGCCCGTCGGCTGGCGGCGGCCGAGGCCGTCGATCCGCTGTTCGGCGAGGACCTGGCCGCCCGGGTCGCCCGCTTCGCGGAGAACGGCGGCAAACTCACCCGGTCCCGCTTCGTGTGGTGGGCCCTGCGCGCGTGCGGCGGAAGCGAACCCCCGCGCGCACGGGCCGCTTTGCGCGTCGGAGCGGCCCTCGAACTCGTCCAGACCTGCGCCCTGGTCCACGACGACGTGATGGACGAGGCGCCGACCCGCCGCGGACGGCCGGCTCTGCACATCGATGTCGCCGCCCAGTACCCCGAGGCCGGGCGCCTCGGCGAAGCGGCCGCGATCCTGGCCGGTGACCTGGCCCTCGCCTGGGCGGACGACGTGGTGGCGGACACGGAACTGCCCCGCGAGACCGCCCGCCGGGTACGCGAACTGTGGAGCGCCATGCGCACCGAGATGGTGGCCGGGCAGTACCTGGACGTCCACGGCGAGGCCACCTCGGCACGCTCCCTGCTCCGCGCGATCCGCGCCGCCCGCCTCAAGAGCGCCCTGTACTCCGTGGAGCGCCCCCTCGCACTGGGGGCCGCGCTCGCCGACGCCGGACCCGCAGCGACCCGGGCGCTGTGCTCGGCCGGCCGCTGCGTCGGCCTGGCCTTCCAGCTGCGGGACGATCTGCTCGACGCCTTCGCCGACCCGCGCGACACCGGCAAGCCCGCGGGCGGCGACATCCGCAGTGGCAAGCCCACCTACCTCGCCGCCGTCGCCCAGGCGCGGGCGGAGGCCTCGGGTGACGAACGCGCACAGGCCGTGCTGCGCGGCACGCTCGGCCTCAGGGACGCCTCCGACGCCGAAGTGGCCGCCGTGCGCGAGGTGTTCGCGGCCACCGGCGCCAAGGACACCGTGGAGGTCAAGATCCACCGTCTGGTGGCCCAGGGTCTGCGCCACCTCGACGGCGCGGTGCTCGAACCCCGGGCCCTCGACCACCTGCAGGGGCTGCTGCGGTCCGCCGCCGGAGTGCCGGCCACGAGCGTGGTGGACGTCCTGACGTCCGGCACGGTCACCGGCTCCCCGATCCTCACCGCCCAGGACCCGAGGGACGAGCGATGACGCGTACCGTTCCCGGCCGCACCGATCACGTCGTGGTCGTCGGCGCGGGGCTGTCCGGGCTGGCGGCCGCCCTGCATCTGCTCGGCGCCGGACGCCGGGTCACCGTCGTCGAACGGGACGCGTCACCGGGCGGCCGCGCCGGGCGGCTGGTGCGCGGCGGCTACCACATCGACACCGGCCCGACCGTGCTGACGATGCCTCATCTCGCCGACGAGGCGTTCGCCGCGGTCGGCGACAGTCTGCGCGCACGCGTCGACCTCGTCCCCCTGCACCCCGCCTACCGTGCCCGGTTCGCCGGCGGCAGCACCCTGGACGTCCACACCGGCGCCGAGGCGATGGAGGCGGAGATCGAACGCTTCGCGGGCGCCCGTGAGGCAGCGGGATACCGACGGCTGCGGATCTGGCTGGAGAAGCTCTACCGGGTGCAGATGCGCCGCTTCATCGACGCCAACTTCGACTCACCGCTGCAACTGCTGCATCCCGACCTCGCGCGTCTGGCCGCCCTCGGCGGCTTCGGACGCCTGGACGCGCGCATCGGACGCTTCCTGCACGACGAGCGACTGCGCCGGGTCTTCTCCTTCCAGTCCCTGTACGCGGGGGTGGCACCCGAACGCGCCCTGGCGGCCTACGCCGTCATCGCCTACATGGACACGGTCGCGGGCGTCCACTTCCCGCGCGGCGGCATGCACGCCCTGCCCCGGGCCATGGCGGACGCCGCCGCCCAGGCGGGAGCCGAGCTGCGCTTCGAAGAGACCGTCACCCGTCTGGAACGCTCCGGCGACCGCGTCACGGCCGTCGTCACCGACACCGACCGCATCGCCTGCGACGCCGTGGTCCTCACCCCCGACCTGCCCGTCGCCTACCGGCTGCTCGGCCGCGCCCCCAGGCGGCCGGCCGCGCTGCGGTTCTCGCCCTCCGCCGTGATCCTGCACGCCGGCACCGACCGCACCTGGCCCTGGCTGGGCCACCACACCATCTCCTTCGGCAGGGAGTGGCGCCGCACGTTCACCGAACTCACCGAAACGGGCCGCCTGATGAGCGATCCCTCCCTGCTCATCACCCGACCGACCACCACCGACCCCTCGCTCGCCCCGCCCGGACGTCACCTGCACTACATCCTGGCCCCCTGCCCCAACACCGCCCTGGGCCCCAGCGCCGCCGACTGGGGCGACCTGGCACCCGGCTACCGCGCCCGCCTGCTGAGCGAACTGGAGCGGCGCGGCCTGGACGGCATCGCCTCCGCCGTGCAGGAGCAGTGCCTGATCACCCCGGCCGACTGGCAGGCCCAGGGCCACGCGGCGGGCTCGCCCTTCTCCGCCGCCCACACCTTCGCCCAGACCGGGCCCTTCCGGCCCCGCAACCTGGTGCGCGGAACGGCCAACGCCGTCCTCGCCGGCTGCGGCACCACCCCCGGCGTCGGCGTCCCGACCGTCCTGCTGTCGGGCAAGCTCGCCGCGGCCCGCATCACGGGCGCCGGCAAGCCCCCGGCCACCGCTGCCCGCACCCGCCCCGCCGCACCGAACTCCCGGGAACGGAGGCCCGCATGACCGACCGTGAACTCGACGCCGCCGGCGTCGTCGACGCGCGCCTGCGGCAGGCGTACACACAGTGCAGGCGGCTCAACGCCCGGCACGGCAAGACGTACTTCCTCGCCACACGCCTCCTGCCGGTGGCCCGCAGACCCGCCGTGCACGCCCTGTACGGCTTCGCCCGCTGGGCCGACGACATCGTCGACACCCTCGGCACCACGACCACCGCCCAGCGCGCGAACGCCCTCCTGCGCCTCCAGCGGGAGCTGGAACAGGGGCTGCGCCACGGCGACAGCACCCAGCCGGTGGTGCGCGCCCTGGCCGACACCGCCCACCGCTACGCCATCGACCACCAGCACTTCAGCGACTTCATGACGGCCATGCGCGCCGACCTCGACGTCACGGACTACGCCACCTACGCCGACCTGCGCACCTACACCTACGGCTCCGCGGAGGTGATCGGCCTGCAGATGCTGCCGGTGCTCGGCACGGTGGTACCGCGTCAGGAGGCGGCACCGCACGCGGCCGCCCTCGGCGTGGCCTTCCAACTGACCAACTTCCTGCGCGACGTGGGCGAGGACCTCGACCGCGGACGCGTCTACCTGCCCGTCGATCTGCTGGCCGCACACGACGTGGACCGGCACCTGCTGCGCTGGAGCCGCGACACCGGACGGCCCGACCGCCGGATCACCGCGGCGCTCAGGGACTTCGAGCAGCTGACCCGCGCGCTCTACCGCGAGGCGGCCCCCGGCCTGGCCATGCTCGACCCCGTCTCCCGGCCGTGCATCCGCGCCGCGTTCGTGCTGTACGGCGCGATCCTGGACGCGGTCGCCCAGGACGGCTACCGCTCGCTGCACCGCCGTGCCGTCGTGACGGGCCACCGCCGTGCCGTCGTCGCCGCCGACGGACTCGCCCGGGTGACCGCGGCCAGACTCCGGGCCCGAGCGACCGGGAGCCCGGCGGTCCCGGCGCCGACGAGCTCCCCCGAACCCCACTCCGAGCCCCCCTCACGGGCCGCCGAGAGGATCACTTGACTTCTCCCCCAGCTGAAGCCGGGAGATTCTTCCCTCGCGGGTTGAGCTTTCTGCTTCTCAGACAGCAGCTGCCCCGAATTAACGGCAAGG
>NZ_JBSFDB010000020.1:0-186114 GCF_053593695.1 Streptomyces sp. NPDC002144 | reverse complement strand
GACGCCGTGGTGCTCCCCGCCCTAGGCGCCTGACCTCTCTCCACCCTCCCCACCCTCTCCCCAGCACCTGACGTCACCGCTCACGTCGTCGGGACGATCACCCCTGCCTCCCCGCGGGTGATCACCCCTGCCCTGAAAGACCCCACGACCTGACCGGGAGTACGCCTCCGTGGCCACGTTCCTCTATCGACTCGGCCGGTTCGCCTTCAGGCGACGGCATTTCGTCGCCCTGTTCTGGGTGGCCCTGCTGACCCTGGCGGGGGTCGCTGCGGCCAGTGCCCCCTCCGCCGGCTCCACCTCCTTCTCGATCCCCGGCACCGAAGCGCAGAAGGCCTTCGACCTGCTGGACCAGCGCTTCCCCGGCACGAGCTCCGACGGCGCCACCGCGCGGGTCGTCTTCAAGGCGCCGGCCGGCGAGAAGATGACCGACGCCGGCAACAAGGCGACCGTCGAGAAGACGGTGAAGGAGCTGGCCGACGGCTCCGAGGTCACCTCGGTCGACGACCCGTTCAAGCAGCACGCCGTCAGCAAGGACGGCACGGTCGCCTACGCCTCCGTGCGGTACGACAAATCCGGCATGGAGCTCAAGGACGCCTCCCGCACCGCCCTGGAGGACACCGCCCAGCAGGCGCGGGACGCCGGGCTGAGTGTCGAGGTCGGCGGTGACGCGCTGCAGTCCGGGGCCGAGGCGGGGGCGGCCGGCGAGGTCGTCGGCCTCGTCATCGCCGCGATCGTCCTCGTCATCACCCTGGGCTCGCTCGTCGCGGCCGGACTGCCGCTGCTGACGGCGATCATCGGCGTCGGCATCGGCGTCTCCACCATCACCGCGCTCGCCAAGACCCTCGACCTCGGCGACACCACCTCCACGCTGGCGCTGATGATCGGCCTGGCGGTCGGCATCGACTACGCCCTGTTCATCGTCTCCCGCTACCGCGGCGAGCTGGCCGAGGGCCGCGACCGCGAGGAGGCGGTCGGCCGCGCCGTGGGCACCTCCGGCTCGGCGGTGGTCTTCGCGGGCCTCACCGTCGTGATCGCGCTGGCGGGCCTGTCGGTCGTCGGTGTCCCGATGCTGACCAAGATGGGCCTCGCGGCGGCGGGCACGGTCGTGGTTGCCGTCCTCATCGCCCTCACCATGATCCCGGCGCTGCTCGGCTACGCGGGCCGGCGGGTACGGGCGGCGGGCGAGAAGCGGCGCAAGAAGGCCTCCGACGCGCCCGGCAGGCCCGGTCTCGGCGAGCGCTGGGCGAGCTTCGTCGTCCGCCGTCCCGCCGCCGTCCTGCTGCTCGGCGTGGTCGGCCTCGGCGCCGTCGCCGTACCCGCCACCCAGCTCGAACTGGGCCTGCCCGACGACGGCTCCCAGCCGACGTCCACCACCCAGCGCCGCGCCTACGACCTGCTGTCGGAGGGCTTCGGGCCGGGCTTCAACGGGCCTCTGCTGATCGTCACCGACGCCAAGGACAGCGCAGACCCCAAGGCGGCGGCCTCCCGGGTGACCGACGCGATCAAGGGCCTCGGGGACGTCGCCGCGGTGACTCCGGCGCACTTCAACGACGCCGGCGACACCGCGATGATCACCGTCGTCCCCAAGTCCAAGCCGTCCTCGGTCCAGACCGAGGACCTCGTCCACGCCATCCGTGACAAGGGCGTGGGCATCAAGGCCGACACGGACGCGAAGGTGCTGGTCACCGGCACCACCGCGATGAACATCGACTTCTCGCAGAAGCTCAACGACGCCCTGATCCCGTATCTGGGCCTGGTGGTGGGGCTCGCCTTCCTGCTGCTGATCGTGGTCTTCCGCTCGATCCTGGTCCCGCTGAAGGCGGCCCTCGGCTTCCTGCTCAGCGTGCTCGCCGCGCTCGGCGCCGTGGTCGCGGTCTTCCAGTGGGGCTGGCTCGGCGGGCTCCTCGGGGTCGACCAGACCGGCCCGATCATGTCGATGATGCCGATCTTCATGGTGGGCGTGGTCTTCGGTCTCGCGATGGACTACGAGGTGTTCCTCGTGACCCGGATGCGGGAGGCGTACGTCCACGGCGAGACGCCCGGCCAGGCCGTGGTCACCGGGTTCCGGCACAGCGCCCGGGTGGTGGCGGCCGCCGCGGTCATCATGATGGCCGTCTTCGGAGGGTTCATCAGCTCCAGCGAGTCCATGATCAAGATGATCGGCTTCGGCCTCGCGATCGCGGTCTTCTTCGACGCGTTCGTCGTCCGCATGGCGATCGTCCCGGCGGTGCTGGCGCTGCTCGGCCGCAGGGCCTGGTGGCTGCCGAAGTGGCTGGACCGGGCGCTGCCCAACGTGGACGTCGAGGGCGAGGGTCTGAAGACCCTGGACGGGACGAAGGACATCGACCCGGACGAGGAGCGGGAGCTGGTACGGGCCTGAGCCTTCCCGGAGTCGGCGGCGGCCTCCTGAGCTGCGGGGTGTAGTGCGCTACACCCCGGGTTCGGGAGGCCGCTCCCTCGTTGTGCGGGGCGCCGGACGGGATCGTGGATCACGTCGGCGGTTCCGCCGGCGGACCCCCTCCCGAAAGGCCCCTCCCATGCGGCACGCCCGGTCCACGACGTCCGTCACCACGTCCGTCAGCACGTCCGTCACCCCTTCCTTCACCGCCACCGTCCGCAAGGCCGTCGCCGACGCCCTGCTGTGGGGGTTGTTCGTGGCCGGCCTCGTCGCGAGCACGGCGGCCGGGGCGGTGTTCGACGGCACCGCCAAGAACGCCGTGAGCGGGGCCGGGGCGGTCGTCGCCCTGCTGGCGGGCTCGCGGATCGCGAAGAAGCCGCGCGTCAAGGCGTTCCTGGGCCGCCCCGGCACGCTGTGGTTCCTGTTCCTCTTCAACGGCGGTACGGCCGCGGTGCTGTACTTCACGATGGACGGCGTCAAGGGCGTCCTCGCCGCCGCGATGATGGGCCTGGTCTCCTTGGGCGCGGCGGGCGGCCTGGTCGCGGGACGCCGGGGGCGGGTGGCGCGGGGTCGGGCGGCGCGGGCGCAGGCGGTGGGGGAGGCAGCGGTGGGGGAGACGGCGGCCGCGGACGCTCCGTGGGCTTGAGGCGTGGGCGCGTGCTCCCGGGGCCTGATGGGGGGCGATTGTCAGTGGCCCCGTCTAGCGTGACCCCCATGACCACATTTCAGGAACGGCCCAACACCGCCCTGCTGGTGATCGACGTCCAGCAGGGCGTCGTGGCGTCCGCGCACGAGCGGGACACCGTCGTCGCCAACATCGCCGCGCTCGTCGACAAGGCCCGCGCCGAGGACGTCCCGGTCGTCTGGGTCCAGCACTCCGACGAAGGGCTCGAGAAGGGCAGCGACGACTGGCAGTACGTGCCCGAGCTGCCGCGCCGCGACTCCGAGCCCCTCGTGCACAAGAACTACGGAGACTCCTTCGAGGCCACCGACCTCGAGCGGGTCCTCGCCGAGGCGGGGGTCGGCCACCTCGTGGTCACGGGCGCGGAGACGGACGCGTGCATACGCTCTACGATCCACGGGGCGTTCGTCCGGGGCTACGACGTCACCCTCGTCGCCGACGCGCACACCGCCAACGACCAGCGCGAGTGGGGCGCACCGCCGCCGGACCAGGTCATCGCCCACACGAACCTGTACTGGCGCTGGCAGGGGGCGCCGGGGCGGACGGCGGCGGTGACCGAGACGAAGGCCGTGACGTTCGGTCCGCTCGGATAACCCGGTCGCCTGCCGCATACACGGACCGCTAGCGTGCCGTTCATGACGGCTTTGGAATCGGCAGCCCATCCACGTTTCGCCGCGGCTCTCAAGGAACTCGGCCTCGACGACCTCAATGCCCGCGTCCGCCGTTTCCCGGAGGCGACCCGCACCGCGGCGGAGGCCGCCGAGGCCATCGGGTGCGAGCTGAGCCAGATCTGCAAGTCGCTGATCTTCGCGGCGGACGGGGTGCCGGTGCTGGTCCTGATGGACGGGGCCTCCCGGGTCGACGTCGAGCTGGTGCGCGCGGAACTCGGCGCCGGGAAGGTGATGCGGGCCAAGGCGGAGGTCGTGCGGGAGACCACCGGGTACGCGATCGGCGGTGTGCCGCCCTTCGGGCACCTGACCAGGACGCGGGTACTGGCGGACCGTTCACTGCTCGCGCACGACGTGGTGTGGGCGGCGGCCGGGACGCCGTACAGCGTCTTCCCGATGGAACCCAAGGACCTCGTGGCCCACGCCGGCGCCACCCTCGTGGACGTGCGCGAGCGCACCTCGTGACGCCGCTGGTCGCCTCGGCCGTCCTGGCCGCCGCGGTCACGCACGCCAGCTGGAACGCGATCGCCCACCGCATCACCGACAAGCTGGTCGGCTTCACCCTCATCGCGGGCGGCGGATCGCTGATCGGGCTGGCGATGATGCCGTTCGTCCCGGTCCCGGCGGGGGGCGCCTGGCCCTACCTGGCCGTCTCGGCGGTCATCCACCTCGCCTACTACATGCTGCTGATGAAGTCCTTCCGCCTCGGTGACTTCGGACAGGCGTACCCGATCGCCCGCGGCACCGCGCCCCTGGTGGTCACGCTGCTCGCCGCCCTCTTCGCGCACGAGGTGCCCGACGGCTGGGCCGCGGCCGGCATCGCCCTGTCCAGCGCGGGCCTGACCGGGGTCGCCCTGTGGGGCCTGCGCGGCAGCCGGCCCAACTGGGCGGCGATCGGCGCGGCCCTCGCGACCGGTCTGACCATCGCCGGATACACGGTCGTCGACGGCCTCGGCGTACGCGCCTCCGGCTCCTCCCTCGGCTACATCGCCTGGCTGATGGCGGTGGAGGGCGTGGCGATCCCCGCGTACGCCCTGTACCGCTGGCGGGATCAGTTCACCACCGTCCTACGGCCGTTCGCCGCGGTCGGCCTCCTCGGCGCCGCGCTGTCCGTGCTCGCGTACGGGCTGGTCCTGTGGGCCCAGACGAAGGCGGAACTGGCCCCGATCGCGGCCCTGCGCGAGTCGTCGATCATCGTCGGCGCCGCCATCGGCGCGGTGTTCTTCAAGGAGCGCTTCGGCGCGCCCCGGATGGCGGCGGCGGTGCTGCTGGTGGCGGGGATCGGGTTGATGCTGCGGGCCGGTTAGCGGGGGAGCGATGCTGTCGGGGAATGGCGGAGTGTGGTGCGTTCGGGGCCTGCGAGGAGCACTCTGGAAGCAGGTGTTCCGGAGGTGATCGTCATGATGCACACCACTGTGGGATGGCATGTCGAGCTGGAGTTCCGGGAGGACGATCTGCACACCGAGGCGGTCGCGCTGGTCCGGCTGCCGGACGGGAGCGAGGTACGGGCCCACGGACACGCGACCCGCCACCACACCGACTCCCACCAACCGAGGGTGGGTGAGGAGATCGCCGGTGCGCGGGCGTTGAACGAGATCGCGATGCAACTGCTGACCAAGGCTCACGGGGAGATCGACTCGGCTTCGGGGCGGACGTCGCATCCGATCCACGTGTGAGGGGCGCTGTGTGACGGCGCGTCGGCCGTGAGCTTCCTGGCCCCTATGCCGTTACGACGTCCCGTAGCGCCCGTACCAGCGCCTGCGCCCTGGGATCGGCCGTCACGCTCTTCCTGAAGCCGTTGGTCACATAGCCGAAGGCGATGCCGGTCTCCGGGTCGGCGAAGCCGAGGGCGCCGCCGCGGCCGGGATGACCGAAGGAGGAGGGGGTCAGGAGCGGGGACGCGGCGCCGTGCAGCATGTAGCCGAGGCCGAAGCGGGTGTTCACGACCAGCACACGGTCGGGCCCGGCGCTGCGCCCGGCGCGGGCGAGTTCCGTCGTCTCCGGGGTGAACAGCCGTGTGCCGCCGTCCACTTCGCCGGTCAGCGACGCGTAGAAACGAGCCAGCCCTTCCGCCGTCGCGATGCCGTTGGAGGCGGGGAGGGCGGCGGCACGGTAGGCGGGGTCGTTCTCGTCGGGGAGCGGGGTGATGGCGGCGAAGGCGCGGCGGGTGAGGGAGCCGGGGTCGGCGTAGGCGTCGGCGACGGCCCGTTTGGGGCGCGTGCGCAGCACACCGGCCGCCTCCGCCGGGGGCTCGGCCTCGCCCACGCGGCCCACCCTGGCCTTCTGACCGTCCGGCAGGCCGAGCCAGAGGTCCGCGCCGACCGGGCCCGCGATCTCGGCGGCGATCCACTCGCCGATCTCCCGGCCGGTGATCCGCCGCACCAGCTCACCGGTCAGCCAGCTGTACGTCTGCGCGTGATAGCCGTGCTCCGCCCCCGGCTCCCACACCGGCGCCTGCGCCGCGACCGCCTCCGCGCCGAGCACCGGGTCCGCGGCCTGGGCGGGCGTCAGCGGGTGATCCAGCACGGGAACGCCGGCCCGGTGCGCCAGAAGGTGCCACACACGGGTGCGCTCCTTCCCGGCCGCCTTGAACTCCGGCCAGTACTCTCCGACGGGCGCGTCCAGGTCCAGCTCTCCGCGCTGGTGCAGCAGCAGGAGTACGGCGGCGGCGACGCCCTTGGTCGCCGAGCGCACGATCTGCGCGGTGCCGTGCTCCCACGGTTCGGCGCCGTCGACGTCCTTGGTGCCGCCCCACAGGTCGACGACCTTGTGCCCGTTCCGGTACACGGCCACCGCCGCGCCCCGGTCCCCGAGCACCTCGAAGTTCCGGACGAAGGTTTCCCGGACCGGCTCGAAGCCCTCGGCGACCGCGCCGTTCACGTCCACGCCCGCACTCTCCTCCGGATCGCCTGCGACTGTGGGGTCAACACCCCCGCACAGCCTGCGATTCCCGGGTGTCGCTACCCCAACAGGATCGTTACGTCGATGTTGCCGCGTGTCGCGTTCGAGTACGGGCACACCTCGTGCGCCGCGTCCACCAGCTTCGCGGCGATGTCCGGGTCCAGGACGGGCAGCGAGACGCTGAGGGCGACCGCGAGGCCGTAGCCGCGGTGCTTGTTCGGGCCGATGCCGACCTTCGCGGCGACGGTCGAACCGGTCAGGTCGTAGCCTTCGCGGTTGCCGACGAGGATCAGCGCGTTGTGGAAGCAGGAGCTGTAGCCGGCCGCGAAGAGCTGCTCGGGGTTGGTGCCGTTGCCGTCCCCGCCGAGCTGCGGCGGCATCGCGACCTTCAGCTCGATCTGGCCGTCCTGACTGGTGACATAGCCGTCCCGGCCGCCGTGCGCGGTCGCCTCGGCGACGTACATGATCTTTGTCGGACGGGTGTCGACGGCTGCGTCGACGGCTGTGTCGACGGCGGTGTCGTCACTCATGGCTGGCCCCCCACATCAAGTGCGCGCGAGTACATCGTGCACAAGGTACTGGCCGGTAGGTCGGAGGTGGGTTACCGGGGGGTAGCGACCGGGGGTAACCCGAGGTCAGGGGGTGACGGTGCGGGCGAGCCGCCACAACTCCTCGCGCAACTTCGCGACCCCCGCGGTGTCCAGACCGGTGGCCGTGAGGAGTGCGCCGGGGACGCGCGCCGCGCGCTCCCTCAGCTCCTCTCCACGCCCCGTGCACGCGACGAGCACCGAGCGCTCGTCATGGGCCGCGCGCTCCCGGCGCACGACCCCGGCGCTCTCCAGCCGCTTGAGCAACGGCGACACCGTGCCGTAGTCGAGGCGCAGCGCGGCGGCGAGCTCCTTCACCGTCGTCTCGCCGCGCTCCCACAGCACGAGCAGGACGAGATACTGCGGATAGGTGAGGCCGAGTTCCTCCAGCACCGGGCGGTACGCGGCCGTCACGGCGCGCTGGGCGGCGTACAGCGCGAAGCACAGCTGGTCGTCGAGGAGCAGCGACCCGACGGCTAGTTCGTCCTCGTCCTGGTTCGTCACGCGCCCATTGTCACGGACCGCGGGTCGAAGCCGAAGGGCAGTTCCAGGCGGTGGGCGCGCATGAGGGTGTCGTCGGAGAGGAGTTCGCCGGTGGGGCCGTCCGCGGCGATGACGCCGTCGCTGAGGATCAGGGAGCGCGGGCACAGCTCCAGGGCGTACGGCAGGTCGTGCGTGACCATGAGGACGGTGACGTCCAACGCGCGCAGGATGTCGGCCAGTTCGCGGCGGGAGGCGGGGTCGAGGTTGGAGGAGGGCTCGTCCAGGACGAGGATCTCCGGTTCCATGGCGAGGACGGTCGCCACCGCGACCCGGCGGCGCTGCCCGAAGGAGAGGTGGTGCGGGGGCCGGTCCGCGAAGTCCTCCATGCCGACCTTTATCAGCGCCGCACGCACGCGTGCCTCGAGTTCCGTGCCCTTGACCCCGGCCGCCGCGGGCCCGAAGGCCACGTCCTCGCGGACCGTCGGCATGAAGAGCTGGTCGTCCGGGTCCTGGAAGACGATGCCGACCCGGCGCCGGATCTTCGCCATGTGCCGCTTGCCCACGGGCAGCCCGGCGACCGTCACCGTGCCCGCGCCGCCGGTCAGGATGCCGTTGAGGTGCAGGACGAGGGTGGTCTTGCCGGCGCCGTTCGGGCCGAGCAGCGCGACCCGTTCGCCGCGCGCGACGGTGAAGTCCACGCCGAACAGGGCCTGGTGGCCGTCGGGGTAGGCGAAGGCGAGGCCGGAGACCTCCAGGGAGGCGGGAGCAGTGGTCACAGGGTCCATCCCAGCAGGCAGACGACAAGGGCGGCGAAAGGCAGCGCGAGGGCGTACGACCACTGCGCGCGGGACGCGGTCACCTCGTCGATGACCGGCATCGCACCGGCGTACCCGCGGCTGATCATGGCCAGATGGACGCGCTCCCCGCGCTCGTAGGAGCGGATGAACAGGGCGCCCGCGCTCTTCGCGAGCACCCCCCAGTGCCGCACGCCCCGCGCCTCGAACCCCCGCGACTCCCGTGCGATCCGCATCCGCCGCATCTCGTCCGTGATGACGTCGCCGTAACGGATCATGAAGGACGCGATCTGGACCAGCAGCGGCGGGAGCTTCAGCCGCTGCAGGCCGAGGAGGAGTTCGCGCAGTTCGGTGGTGGACGCCAGGAGCACGGACGCGGCGACGCCCAGCGTGCCCTTGGCGAGCACGTTCCACGCGCCCCACAGGCCGTTCACGCTCAGGGACAGCCCGAGGACATCCACCCGTTCGCCCTCAGCCACGAACGGCATCAGCACCGCGAAGGCCACGAACGGCACCTCGATCAGCAGCCGCTTCAGCAGGAACCCGGCCGGCACGCGCGCGTGGTTCGCGACGACGCCCAGCAGGACGGCGTACACGCCGAACGCCCACATCGCCTCGCGCGGGGTCGACACGACGACCACCACGAACCCGAAGGCGGCGGCCAGCTTGGTGTGGGGCGGCAGGGCGTGCACGGGGGAGTGCCCGTGCCGGTAGAGCCGGTGTGCGTGTCCCGCGCCCATGTCAGACGGCGCTCGTGCTCGTCGGTGAGACGTCCGGCGTACGCCGTCGGCGCACGACCCAGAACACCGCGCTCCCCGCGACCACGGTCATGCCCACGCCGATCACGCCCGCCAGCCCCCCGGACAGGCGGGCGTTCTCGACGTCCTTCACCCCGTAGTCGGCAAGAGGGGAGTCCGCCGACGCGTGCTTCTCGGTCCTGCTGTCCAGGCCCTTGTCATGGGCGACCTTCTCCAGGCCGTCGGGGTTGGAGGAGGCGTAGAAGCTGACGACGCCGGCGAGGACGAGGGAGGTGGCAAGGCCGGTGATCCACAGCGCGCGGCGGGAGGTGCGCGCCGCGAGGGGCGCCGTGCGCGCCCCATCGGGCGCGGGCACGTCGACCAGCGCGCCGTCCACCCGCAGCTTGAGTCGCTGGCGCAGGCCGCGCGCGCCGTGCACGAGATCCGGGCGCACGGCGATCACCGCGCCCACCGTGAGCGCCGTGATGACCGCCTCGCCGAGGCCGATCAGCACGTGCACGCCGATCATCGCGGTGGCGACCTTGCCGAGGGAGACGTCGGTGGTGCCGCCGACGGCGTAGATCAGCGTGAAGGCGACCGCGGCGGCAGGCACGGAGACCAGCGCGGCGACGAAGGACGCGACCGTGACCGAGCGCCGCCCGCGCGGGAGCCCCTTCACCAGGACGCCGAAGACGGCGTACGAGACGACGGTCGTGACGATCGCCATGTCGGTGATGTTCACACCGAGCGCGGTCAGTCCGCCGTCCGCGAAGAGGATGCCCTGCATGAGCAGCACCACGGACACGCACAGCACCCCGGTGAAGGGCCCCACGAGGATCGCGGCCAGCGCACCTCCCAGCAGATGGCCGCTGGTCCCCGCGGCGACGGGGAAGTTCAGCATCTGTACGGCGAAGATGAACGCGGCGACCAGTCCGGCCAGCGGTGCCGTGCGCTCGTCCAGTTCCCGGCGCGCACCGCGCAGGCTCACCGCGACCGCGGCGGCGGCGACCACGCCGGTCGCGGCGGAGGTGGGGGCGTCGATGAATCCGTCAGGTACATGCACCGTTCGATCATAGAGGGTTATTGCGAACTCTTTGCAAGAACCATGAAGTCGTGGATCGCGCGGTGACCGTGCTGTGAGATGCCCGACGTCAAGGGGCGTGTTTGGGAAAATATGGGACATTGGAGAGGGGGTGGACGCACAGCTTCCACACAGGTAACGCAGCGTGAGAGGGCCGTCACGATGTCCGTAGTCGAACAGTACGCACGAGCCCACATCGTCACGGACGCCGCGATACCGGAGGACGAGACGATTCCCGTCGTCCTGCGCTACGACCCCGACTCCGACCCGCGCTCGGTACGGGTCAGGCTTCCCGGGACGCACGAGTGGACGTTCTCGCGCTCCCTCCTCGAACAGGGTCTGCGGGCCCCGGCCGGCAGCGGCGAGGTCCGCGTCTGGCCGTGCGGGCGGGTGCAGGCCGTAGTGGAACTGCACTCAGCCCAGGGCGTCTCGGTCGTGCAGTTCGAGACCAAGACCCTGATGAGGTTCCTGCGCCGCACCTACCTGGCGACGGCGCCGGTCACAAGCTGACCGCGGCCGTTCAGCCGCCCATCCTCAGCAGCGCCGCCACCATCGGTCCCGCCGTGTCGCCGCCGTGGCCGCCCGCCTGGACCACACCCGCCGCGACGAGGTCGCCGCGGTACGCCGTGAACCAGCCGTTCGGCTTCTTCTGGCCGTCGACCTCCGCGGAGCCCGTCTTGGCGCCGTAGTTCGGGCCGAGACCCGCCATCGCCTTGGCGGCCGTGCCGTACGCCGCCGTGTACTGCATGACCTCCTTCAGCTCGGCCTGCGTCTGCGCGGACATCGTGCGCGAGGCCTTCGCCAGGGTGCGGTGGTCGACGCTCGGGGAGACCAGGTACGGCTGGCGGAAGACGCCCGACTCGACCGTGGCCGCCACCGAGGCCATGTTCAGCGGGTTCATCCGCACCCCGCCCTGCCCGATCAGCGAGGCGCCCATCTGCGCCCCGCTCTGGACCGGGATGGAGCCGTCGAAGGTCGGGACGCCGATGGCCCAGTTGTTCATGCCGAGGCCGTAGACCTGCTGGGCCTCCTCCGTCAGGGAGCTGTTGGTCAGCTTCGGGGCGAAGTTGATGAAGGCGTTGTTGCAGGAGGCGCCGAAGGCCAGCTTGAAGGAGCCCTGCTTGATCTCGGAGTCGTCGTCGTTGTGGAAGGTCCACCCGGCGAGCTTGTAGGTCTTGGGGCAGGGATGCGAGGCATCCGGGGTGATCAGGTTCTTCTCGAACAGCATCGTCGAGGTCACGATCTTCATCGTGGAGCCGGGTGCCAGCGAGCCCTGGAAGGCCACGTTGAAGCCGTGGGAGGCGTTCGCGACGGCGAGGATCTCACCCGTCGACGGGCGCATCACCACCACCGACGACTTCGCCTGCTTGGTCACCTGCTGCTCGGCCGCGGCCTGGAACGTCGGGCTGAGCGTCGTCTTCACCGAACCCGGCGTGCCCTTGGTCAGCGTCAGCAGCGTCTTGTCGGACAGCTTGGCCTTCTTGGACGCCGTACCCCGCAGCACGTCCAGCTCGACGCCCGCCTTGCCGCCGGCGATCTTGCCGTACTTCTCGCGCAGGCCGTCCAGGACGGGCCCAAGGGACGGGTACTTGGCGGTCGTCAGCTCGCCGCCGTCACGGTCGTACGCCTTGACGGGCGGGGTCCCGGACTCGCCGGTGACCAGCTTGTCGCCGTCCTCGAGGTCGGGGTGGACGACCGCGGCGTGCCAGTCGACCAGCGGCTTGCCGTCCGCCTTGTTCCGTACGACCGTCAGCGCGCTCTGGTAGGCGAGCGGCTTGCTGGTGCCCTTGTACGACACCGTGCCCTTCACGGAGAAGGGCACCTTGTCGCCGACGCGCGTGCCGGGGGTGAGCGTGACACCCGTGATGTGGGCGTCCTTGGTGTACCCGGTCAGCAGCGAGCCGGCCGCGGTGGCGTCGTTCGTGACGGCGGCGGCCTGCGCGGCCTTCCCCTGCTGCCAGGAGGTGAGGAACTTCGTGGCGGTCGTCTGGACCTCGGCCGCGGACAGCGGGCCGGTCTTGACGGCCTTGTGGTCGGCGCCCGAGGACGACGAGCCCGCCCGGTCGTCGGCCGCGGCCCCGCCGCCCCACAGCGCGTAGACGCCGAAGGCGGCGCCGCCGACGACCACGGCGATCATCCCGCCGACGACGGCGGGCCCGGTCTTCCGCCGCTCGGCGACGCGCCTTCTGTTGCCCACGTTCCCGTTCCTCCGAGAATTCCCAGGGTCCCCGTTGCCCTCATCCATCCCAACGACGACAACAGCCTAGAGTCCCGTCCTGCGCGGGTGACATCAGCCGGCACTCCGTAGCACAGCTGCGACAATCGGACCGGCCGCCGTCCCGCCGTGGCCGCCCTCCTCGGTCATGGCCGCCGCGGCGACGTCGTTGCGGAAACCGGTGAACCAACTGTTCGACACGGTCTGTCCGTCGACCTCGGCGGAACCGGTCTTCGCGCCGATGTCACCGCCGAGCCCGGCCATCGCCTGGGCGGCCGTCCCCTGCGTCGCGGTGAGCCGCATCATCTGCTTGAGCTGGGACGACGTACTCGCGGACAGACCCTTGGCGGTGGCGAGTTCGCGGTCGTCGAGCTTGGGGGAGACCAGGTAGGGCTGGCGGAAGGTGCCCGTGACGGCGGTCGCCGTGACCGAGGCCATGTTCAACGGGCTCATCTGCACCTGCCCCTGGCCGATCGCGTTCGCCGCCCGGTCCGGGCCGCTGACCGTGGGGATCTTGCCGTCGAAGGAGACGATGCCCGTCTTCCAGTTGTTCTGCCCGAGCCCGAACCGGTCCTGGGCCTCCTGCGTGAGCGAGGAGTCGGTGAGCGGCTTCTCGTCGATGAGCTTGATGAAGGCCGTGTTGCAGGAGCGCATGAAGCTGTTGGCGAGCGTGGCGTTCTCGTTGGGCTGAAGCCCCTTGAGGTTGGTGAAGGTCTGGCTCTGCCAGGTGGCGGAGGGCGGGCAGGGTGCCGGGCCGTTCATCGAGGTCACGCCGTTGTCGATGAGCATCGCGGCCGTGATGATCTTCATGGTGGAGCCCGGCGCGACCTCGCCCTCGAAGGCCGCGTTGAACTGGTCCTTGCGGTTGTTGGCCACCGCCAGCACCTCACCGGTGCTGGGCTTGACGGCCACCACCGACGACTGGGCGAACTTCTTCACCGCCTTCTCGGCCGCCGCCTGCGCGCTCGCGCTGATCGTGGTCCGCAGCTCGCCCGCCCTGCCCTTGGCGAGGGTCAGCAGCGAGGTGTCGGCCACGCCCTCGGCCTGGTGGTGGATCGCCAGTTCGATCCCGGGCGTGCCACCCGCCTTGTCGCCGTAACGCTGGCGCAGCGTGTCGAGGATCACCCCGAGCGAGGGGTACCTCTCCTTGGTCAGCACGGTGCCGTTGCGGTCCACCGCCTCGATCTCGGGGCTCGCCGAGGGGCCGGTGACCAGGGTGTCGCCCGCCTTCATCTGCGGATGGAGGACCGACGGCTGCCAGTCCACCAGCGCCCGCCCGGTGGTCTTCCCGCGCACCACCGTCAGCTCGCTCTTGTACGTCAGCGGCTTGGACTTGTTCTCGTACGACACCGTCGCCTTCACCGTGAACGGCACCGTCGCGCCGGTCGCCGCGCCGGGCGTGATGTTCACGTTCTCGATGTGCGCGGTCTCGCCGTAGGCCGCGAGCAGCGGCTCGGCCGTCGTCTGGTTGTTCGTGTACATCGCCGCCTGCGCCGCCTGTCCCTTCTGCCAGGCCGCGAAGAACTTGGCCGACGCCTCCTTGATCTCGTCGGCGCTCGGCGGTCCCGTCTTCACGCTCGCCGCCCCCGAGCCCCCGTCGTCGTTCAGCGCGGACACGATGTTGTAGCCGGCGTATCCCGCGCCGCCGACCATCACCGCGAACACGCCGCCTATGACCGCGGCCTTGACCCCCTTGGGCATGAAAGGTCCCTCCCCGTTTCCCCGTTGCGGTTCTCGCACTGTATGGGGCAGGAGGGGGAGCTGTGAGGGAGGTTTCCGTATGTTGTCCGGCCAGGGAGGCGGAAGGTCCGCTATACCCAGGTATCGAGCCACATACGTGAACGCCAGTCGTCGATCGGGATCGCCGTTCCGGTGTACAGCGGCCAGAAGTAGATGAAGTTCCACGTGATCAGCAGGACCAGGACGCCCGCGCCCGTCGCGCCCGCCACCCGTCGGGTGTCGGTGGAGCCGGGTGGGCCGACGATCGCGCCCAGCAGCATCGCCACCGCCAGGCACAGGAACGGCACGAACACGACGGCGTAGAAGAAGAAGATCGTCCGGTCCTGGTACATGAACCACGGCAGCCAGCCCGCCGCGACCCCGCAGGCGATGGCGCCCGCCCGCCAGTCGCGGCGGAAGAACCAGCGCCACAGCACGTACAGCAGCGCGAACGCGGCCACCCACCACAGCAGCGGCGTGCCGATCGCGAGGACCTCACGGGCGCACTTCTGGCCGGCGTCGGCGGGGCAGCCGTCCTGGCCGGGCGAGGGGGACTCGTAGAAGAACGACACCGGGCGGCCGTCGACGATCCAGCTCCAGGGGTTGGACATGTACGTGTGCGGCGAGTGCAGGTTGACGTGGAACTCGTAGACCTCGTGCTCGTAGTGCCACAGGCTGCGCAGCCAGTCCGGCAGGAAGGTCCAGTGGCCGCCCTTGCCGTCGGTGGCGGCCCAGTTGCGGAAGTAGCCGCCGGAGCCGTTGGCGGGGGAGAGGATCCAGGCGGTCCAGGAGGCGACGTAGGTCACGACGGCGACCGTGGACATCACCGTCCACGAGATGAGCGACTCGGCGACGAACATCCGGGACAGGCGGTGCCGGGATCCCGCCACCTTGCGGGAGCCGACGTCCCACAGGACGGTGAGCAGGATGAACGCGGCCAGGATGTACATCGCGTTCCACTTGGTGCCGATGGCGAGTCCCATCAGCAGGGCCGCCGCCCAGCGCCAGGGGCGCAGCCCCAGCCACGTGGTCTCGGCGATGTGCGCGTCCGGGCGGACATGGCCGTCGGCGTCCGGCTGGAGCGCCGCCGCGAGTTTCTCCCGTGCCTTGTCCCGGTCGATCACCAGGCAGCCGAACGCCGCCAGCACGAAGAACATCAGCACGCCGTCGAGGAGCGAGGTGCGGCTCATGACGTAGTGCAGGCCGTCCACGGCCATCAGACCGCCGGCGAGGCAGCCGAGGAAGGTCGAGCGGAAGATGCGGCGGCCGATCCGGCACAGCATCAGCACCGACAGCGTGCCGAGCAGCGCGGTCATGAACCGCCAGCCGAACGGGTTGAACCCGAACATCAGCTCGCCCAGACCGATCACGTACTTGCCGACCGGGGGGTGCACCACGTACGCGGCGTCCGCCGGGATGGTGACGTGCCCGTGCGAGGACAGGATCAGGTCGTTGGCGTTCTTGTCCCAGTTGACCTCGAAGCCGCGGTGGACGAGCGCCCAGGAGTCCTTGGCGTAGTACGTCTCGTCGAATATCACCGCCTTCGGACTGCCCAGGTTCCAGAACCGCAGCACTCCCGCCACCAGCGTGACCAGCAGCGGACCGCCCCAGCCCGACCAGCGCGCGATCCGCCCGGCGAGCATCGGCGGCACCCCGAGGACCTGCCACAGCCGCGGACTGGGCTGGACGTACGGCGGCACCAGGCGCTCGCGGACATCGCTTCTGGGCGGCGCGGCATAGCCGAAACGGCGCAGCCGCTGCTGCCACGACGGCCGCTGGTCCTGCGGGCTCTGGCCTTGCCGGGTGTCCGGGGAGGACGCGGTACTGGTCACCGCGCCATCGTAGGGAACCGTTCTGTGTGAGTCCCGTGCATGGCAGGTAAGGGATCGAACGCGTTCCCTTCCGGCCGGTCCTGGGAGGATGGGGGCGTGACTGGAACCCTTGTCCTTGCGGGCACCCCCATCGGCGACATCGCGGACGCGCCTCCCCGGCTGGCGGAGGAACTGGCCGGGGCGGACGTGGTGGCCGCCGAGGACACCCGGCGCCTCAGGCGTCTGACACAGGCGCTGGGCGTGACGCCCAAGGGGCGCGTGGTGTCGTACTTCGAGGGCAACGAGTCCGCCCGGACGCCCGAACTGGTCGAGGAACTCGTCGGCGGCGCGCGCGTGCTGCTCGTGACCGACGCCGGCATGCCGTCGGTGTCGGACCCCGGCTACCGGCTGGTCGCCGCCGCCGTCGAACGGGACGTCCGGGTCACCGCCGTGCCCGGCCCGTCCGCCGTGCTCACCGCGCTCGCGCTGTCGGGGCTGCCCGTGGACCGGTTCTGCTTCGAGGGCTTCCTGCCGCGCAAGGCGGGCGAACGGCTCGGGCGGCTGCGCGAGGTCGCCGAGGAGCGGCGCACGCTCGTCTACTTCGAGGCCCCGCACCGGCTCGACGACACCCTCGCCGCCATGGCCGAGGTGTTCGGGACCGAGCGGCGCGCGGCGGTGTGCCGGGAGCTGACGAAGACGTACGAGGAGGTCAGGCGCGGTCTGCTGGGGGAGCTGGCGGAGTGGGCGGCGCAGGGGGTGCGCGGGGAGATCACCGTCGTGGTGGAGGGGGCGCCCGAGCGGGGCGCGCAGGACGTGAGCGCCGAGGAGCTCGTGCGCCGCGTGCGCCTGCGCGAGGAGGCCGGTGAGCGCCGCAAGGAGGCGATCGCGGCCGTCGCGGTGGAGGCGGGGTTGCCCAAGAGGGAGGTGTTCGACGCGGTTGTGGCCGCGAAGAACGCCGCTTCGGCGAGTGGTTCCTGAGGTGCTCGTGAACTGCGCCACACCCCCTCTGAGCAGGGCGCATCTCCGCTGAGCACGCGCCCCACAGCCAGGCAAAGGACTGTCGTGGAAAGCAAAGCCCCAGGGGGTGGGCGGGGCCGCTTTGGCAAGGAAAGTCCAAATCGACTCCAACAGTCGACAGGCCTGGTGCATTCACGCCGGCGGAAGCGTCCACTGGTCGAAGGGACGCACCCGTCCCTTTGTCCAGCGGACAAGAGGAGCTGGCATGAGTGAGATCGCGGGGCAGACCGGCCTCCGTGGCGCGGCGAGCGCAGTCGTGCACGAGTCGTATTCCTTCGCCTGCATGCGCTGCGGGCACGGCTGGGAGCAGTCGTACGAGATAGAGCACCACACGGACGCCGAGGGCCACGAGTTCGTGATGTATGTGGCGGGCGGACAGGTCGTGCCCTCTCCGCTGTCCAAGCCGACCTGCCTCAACTGCGACGGCCACGTGGTACGGATCATGCGGCCGGGCCAGGTCTCGTCGGTGCACGAGGCGGCGCACCGCCATCAGCACCGCGCGCCGCAGGCCGGGCCGGTCGAGGCTCCCGAGACGGCGCCCGAGACGGCGGCCGAGGGCGCGGAGGGCGCGGAGGCCGGGCAGCGCGACCACCACTGGCACCTGTCGGACCTCCTGCACCCCTTCCACCGCAAGGCGGGCTGACCGCTCCCCGAGCCGGGCGGGCATGCCCCCTTTCGTAGGATCGGGGCATGCCTTCCTCCACCTCCCGCGGCTCCACCTCGCGCGGCTCCACCTCCCGCGGCGACAAGAACGCGGCGCCGCCGCTCCCGGAGCCCCTCCGGGTGCCCGTCGCCGACTCCCACACCCACCTCGACATGCAGTCCGGCACGGTGGAGGAGGGACTTGCCAAGGCCGCCGCGGTGGGCGTGACGACGGTCGTGCAGGTCGGCTGCGACATCCGCGGCTCGCGGTGGGCCGCCGAGACCGCGGCGGCGTACGACGCCGTCCACGCGACGGTCGCCCTGCATCCCAACGAGGCGCCGCGCATCGTGCACGGGGACCCCGACGGCTGGTCCCGGCAGGGCGCGCGCGAGGCGGGAGGCGCGCGGGCGCTCGACGAGGCGCTCGCCGAGATCGACCGCCTGGCTGCGCTCCCCCAGGTCAAGGGCGTCGGCGAGACCGGCCTCGACTACTTCCGCACCGGGCCCGAGGGCAAGGAGGCGCAGGAGCACTCCTTCCGCGCCCACATCGAGATCGCCAAGCGGCACGGCAAGGCGCTCGTCATCCACGACCGCGACGCCCATGCGGACGTGCTGCGCGTGCTGAAGGAGGAGGGCGCCCCCGAGCGCACCGTCTTCCACTGCTACTCCGGCGACGCCGAGATGGCCGAGGTGTGCGCGAGCGCCGGGTACTTCATGTCCTTCGCCGGCAACGTCACCTTCAAGAACGCCCAGAACCTGCGGGACGCGGTCGCGGTGGCCCCGGCCGAGCTGCTCCTGGTGGAGACGGACGCGCCCTTCCTGACGCCGGCGCCGTACCGCGGACGGCCCAACGCGCCGTACCTCATTCCGGTCACGGTGCGTGCGATGGCCGCCGTGCGCGGCGTCGACGAGGACGCGCTGGCGTCGGCACTCGCCGCCAACACCGCACGCGCCTTCGGGTACTGACCCGCACCCGACCCACCCGAACACAACTCTGGGTAGCCGCGCCGCTTTGGAGAGTGACGGTCCCTCCGCTAGGTTCTGGGGGCCCTTTTCCGGACCCCTCCGGCCCCTGGAGCGTGTCGGCATGAGCAACTCGCAGCACCAGACGTACGAGCCACTTCCCACGGAGCCCCACACGGACCTGCACGCCGCCGAGACGCTGGCGTACGGGGTGTACACGGCGCCGGTGCCGTACCCGGACACCTACCGTCCCGCGCACGAGGCGCAGGGGGCCCACAGGGCCCACGGGACGCACGAGGCCTACGGCGCCCACGACGCCACCCTCCCGGCGCTCCAGCGCCAGGAGGAGAGGGAAGGCTCGGGGGGTCGGGGTGAGCGTCGGCGCAGGGCGCGCTCCGCGGAGCGCTCGGACGGGACCGTCCGCCGTCTGCTGCCGCAGGCGCTGGTCGTCGTCTTCCTCGCCGGCGGTACCACCGCCTTCGTCGCCAAGGACAAGGCGATCGAGCTGAGCGTCGACGGCAAGCCGCGCACCCTCCACACCTTCGCCGACGACGTGGACGAACTGCTCGCGGAGGAGGGCGTCGAGGTGGGGGCGCACGACGTGGTGGCGCCCGCCCCCGGCACGGCGCTCGCCAGCGGCGACGAGGTCGCCGTGCACTACGGGCGCCCGGTCCGGATCACGATCGACGGGCAGCGGCACGAGGTGTGGACGACGGCGCACACGGTCGAGGAGGCGCTCGCCCAACTGGGGGTGCGCGCGGAGGGGGCGTACCTGTCCACCGCGCGCTCCCAGCCCATCGGACGCGCCGGGCTCGCGCTCGACGTGCGCACCGAGCGCGCGGTGACCGTCATGGCCGACGGGCGTGCGCGGATGGTGCGGACGAACGCGGCGACCGTGCGCGAGGTCATCGAGCAGGCCGGTGTCAGACTGCACGGCGAGGACACCACGTCCGTGCCGGGGGACAGCTTCCCGCGCGACGGGCAGACGGTGACCGTGCTGCGGGTGACCGGCAGCCGGGAGGTGCGGGAGGAGACGATCCCGTTCCGTACGGAGCGCAAGGACGACCCCTCGCTGTTCAAGGGCACGCAGGTCGTCGAGCAGGTGGGGCAGCCGGGGCTGCGGCGGATCACGTACTCGCTGCGGACGGTCAACGGGGTCAGGCAGAAACCCCGCAAGGACGGCTCCGAGGTGGTGCGGCGGCCGCGGAAGCAGATCGTGAAGGTGGGCACGAAGCCGTTGCCGGCCTCCGTCTCCGGGGCCGACGGGCTGAACTGGCACGGGCTCGCCGCCTGTGAGTCGGGCGGGCGCCCGAACGCGGTGGATCCGTCGGGAACGTACGGAGGGCTGTACCAGTTCGACGCCCGGACCTGGCACAGCCTCGGGGGGAGCGGGCGGCCGCAGGACGCGCCGGCGGCGGAGCAGACGTTCCGGGCGAAGAAACTGTATGTGCGCCGGGGGGCCACCCCATGGCCGCACTGCGGGGCGCGGCTGCACGGGTGAGGGCCTGCCCGCGGCCACGGGGGCGCGAAGGCCGCGGTCGCTCCCCGTACTCTTGTCGCCGTGAGCAGTACTCCCTCCTCAGACGCCCTCCTCGGGCCCGCCGACGTCCGTGAACTCGCGGCCGCCCTCGGGGTGCGCCCCACCAAGCAGCGCGGGCAGAACTTCGTGATCGACGCGAACACCGTGCGCCGTATCGTGCGCACCGCGGAGGTCCGGCCGGACGACGTGGTGGTGGAGGTCGGTCCCGGGCTCGGCTCGCTCACCCTCGCGCTGCTGGAGGTCGCCGACCGTGTCACCGCCGTCGAGATCGACGACGTACTGGCGTCCGCGCTGCCCGCGACCATCGCGGCGCGCATGCCGGAGCGCGCCGGACGATTCGCGCTGGTGCACTCCGACGCGATGCACGTGACCGAACTGCCGGGCCCCGCCCCGACCGCGCTGGTCGCGAACCTGCCGTACAACGTCGCCGTTCCCGTGCTGCTGCACATGCTCGACACCTTCCCGGGCATCGAGCGCACCCTCGTCATGGTGCAGTCGGAGGTCGCCGACCGGCTCGCCGCCGCGCCCGGGTCGAAGGTGTACGGCGTCCCGTCCGTGAAGGCCAACTGGTACGCCGAGGTCAAGCGGGCCGGTGCGATCGGGCGGAATGTGTTCTGGCCCGCGCCGAACGTCGACAGCGGGCTGGTGGCGCTGAGGCGCAGGACCGAGCCGGTGAAGACCACGGCCTCGAAGAGGGAGGTCTTCGCCGTCGTGGACGCGGCGTTCGCCCAGCGGCGCAAGACGCTGCGCGCGGCGCTCGCCGGGTGGGCCGGTTCGGCCGCGGCGGCGGAGGCGGCCCTGGTCGCCGCCGGTGTGTCCCCGCAGGCACGCGGAGAATCCCTCACGGTCGAGGAGTTCGCACGCATCGCGGAGAACCGGCAAGCCCGCCCCGCCGACAGCGCCGACACCGAGGAGTCCGGTCTCCAGTGAGCGTCACCGTTCGCGTTCCCGCCAAGGTCAACGTCCAGCTCGCGGTGGGTGCCGCGCGCGCCGACGGATTCCACGACCTGGCCAATGTCTTCCTGGCGGTCGGGCTCTACGACGAGGTGACCGTGACGCCCGCCGAGGAACTGCGGGTCACCTGCGAGGGGCCGGACGCCGACCAGGTGCCCCTGGACCGTACGAACCTGGCGGCCCGGGCGGCCCTCGCGCTGGCGGAGCGGCGCGGCATCGAGCCGGCCGTGCACATCCACATCGCCAAGGACATCCCGGTCGCCGGCGGCATGGCGGGCGGCAGCGCGGACGGCGCCGGCGCGCTGCTGGCCTGCGACGCGTTGTGGCGGACCGGTGCCTCGCGTGCCGAACTGCTCTCCATCTGCGCCGAGTTGGGCAGCGACGTGCCGTTCAGCCTGGTGGGCGGGGCGGCGCTGGGTACCGGGCGGGGTGAGCGGCTGACGGCGCTGGAGGTCGGCGGGAGCTTCCACTGGGTGTTCGCGATGGCCGGGAGGGGGCTGTCGACGCCGGCCGTGTTCCGGGAGTTCGACCGCCTGGCGGAGGGCCGCGACATCCCGGAGCCGGTGGCCTCGCAGCCGCTGCTCGACGCCCTCGCCAAGGGCGACCCGGACGCGCTCGCCGCCGCCGTCTCCAACGACCTTCAGCCCGCGGCGATCTCCCTCTTCCCCGAACTCGCCGACACCCTCGCGGCGGGCCGCACGGCAGGCGCGCTTGCCGCGCTGGTCTCCGGCTCGGGCCCGACGACCGCGTTCCTCGCCCGCGACCCCGAGTCGGCGGCCAAGGTGGCGGAGGCACTGCGGAGTTCGGGCACCTGCGCCACGGTCCGCGCGGCCACGGGCCCGGCGCCGGGAGCGACCGTGGTCAAGGGCTGACGGCAGTCCGCGCCGCCGTGGTCGGGCTGCGACGACCACGGCGTACCCGACCGGCGATCTTCGCCCGATCTCCACAGGGATGTACTGCGACCGCGGTACGTGGGTGACGGATGGGGCGGCTAGGGTCCGTTGATACTTCAAGCGCCTGGTCGACCGAAGGACCGAGTTCGTGCCGCAGCCCCCCACGCCCCCTGTGCCCTTCACGCCCTCCACGCCCCCTGCGCCGCCCACCTCCTCGCACCGCAGGAAGCGTTCCCTCTCCCGTCGTGGTGTCATCGCCGGTGCCACGGCCGTGGCCGGCGGGGCCGCGCTGACGCCGGTGGTGTTCGCGGCCACCGACTCCGGCGCCGCTGGTACCACCGACTCCGGGAACGCGGGATCCGCGACCGAGCCGGAGACGTTCCCGGCCACCCGTACCGCCGCCGCGACCGGCCCCGGTACGGCCACCACGACCTTCGCCGCCACCTACGTCGGCGTCCGCTGGAGCGGGGCCGACGGCGCGGGCATCCGCTTCCCGGGTGACGCCTCCTTCCGGACGCTCGGCGGCGGCTGCGCGACCGTGGACGGCGGCGGTACGGCCCTGGTGGCGGCCGGCAACGCCAAGACGTACGACGTCGAGGCGCCGGACGGGACGACCCAGGTGCGCTCGCTGGCGATCGACACCCTGCGCGGCCCGGACCGCAGCGTCGAGGTGCCGAGCGAGCCCACGCGCGTGCGTGGCGTGCGGTATCTGTCGCGGCCGGCCTGGGGCGCCGACGAGTCCAAGCGGTACAAGGACGGCCAGGTCAACTCGCCGGAGAAGTACTACGCGTTGCAGTCGATCACGGTGCACCACACGGACACCCCGAACGACGACCCGGACCCGGCGGCGACCGTCCGCGCGATCTACGAGTACCACGCGGTCACCCTGGACTGGGGCGACATCGGCTACCACTTCCTGATCGACGAGGCCGGCAACGTCTACGAGGGCCGTTACTCCGGCGACGACGGCATCCCGGCCTTCGACCCCGACGGCGACGTCGTCACCGCCTTCCACACCGCGGGCTTCAACTCCGGCAACCTCGGCATCGCCCTCATCGGCACCCTCGTCGACCAAGGCCCCACGGACGCCGCCAAGGCCTCGCTGACCCGGCTGATCAAGGTGATCGCCCGCTTCAAGGGCCTCGACCCGCAGGCGAGGATCACCTACACCAACCCGGTCAACGGCGTCACCAATGACGTCACCACGGTCAGCGGCCACCGCGACTGGCTCCAGACCGACTGCCCCGGCCGGACGATGTACGACCTCCTGGACGAAGTCCGCACGGCCGCGTCCCGGTAACCCAGGGGGGTTTTCCACACCCCGAGGTTCGCCACAGCCCCGAGGTTTTCCACAGGCCACCCCGCTCGGGATCGGTCACCGATCGGCGCGCACTAGGCTGGGAGGCTGATCGATCCCCCTGGGCAGGAGAGAAATGGCCGTCAATCTGGTCAATGTCGAGAACGTCAGCAAGGTGTACGGCACTCGTGCCCTCCTCGACGGCGTCTCCCTCGGCGTCTCCGAAGGCGACCGGATCGGGGTGGTCGGCCGCAACGGTGACGGCAAGACGACGCTGATCCGGATGCTGGCCAAGCTGGAGGAGGCCGACACCGGGCGCGTGACGCATTCCGGCGGGCTGCGCCTGGGCGTGCTCACGCAGCACGACTCCCTGGACCCCACCGCCACCGTGCGGCACGAGGTCATCCGGGACATGGCCGACCACGAGTGGGCGGGCAACGCCAAGGTCCGGGACGTGCTCACCGGGCTGTTCGGCGGCCTCGACCTCCCCGGGTTCCCGCAGGGGCTCGACACCGTCATCGCGCCCCTGTCCGGCGGCGAGCGGCGCCGTATCGCGCTGGCCAAGCTGCTCATCGAGGAGCAGGACCTGGTCGTCCTCGACGAGCCCACCAACCACCTGGACGTCGAGGGCATCGCCTGGCTGGCGAAGCATCTGCGCGAGCGCCGCTCCGCGCTGGTCTGCGTCACGCACGACCGCTGGTTCCTCGACCAGGTCTGCACGCGCATGTGGGACGTGCAGAAGGGCGACGTCTACGAGTACGAGGGCGGCTACTCGGACTACGTCTTCGCGCGTGCCGAGCGCGAGCGCATCGCCGCCACCGAGGAGGCCAAGCGGCAGAACCTGGTCCGCAAGGAGCTGGCCTGGCTGCGCCGCGGGGCGCCCGCGCGGACGTCCAAGCCGCGCTTCCGCGTCGAGGCCGCCAACGAGCTCATCAAGGACGTGCCGCCGCCCCGGGACAGCAGCGAGCTGATGAAGTTCGCGTCCTCGCGGCTCGGCAAGACGGTCTTCGACCTCGAGGACGTCACCGTGCAGGCCGGCCCCAAGGTGTTGCTGAAGCACGTGACCTGGCAGCTCGGCCCCGGCGACCGCATCGGCCTGGTCGGTGTCAACGGCGCCGGCAAGACCTCCCTGCTGCGGGCGATGGCGGACGCGGCCCGCAGCGAGGGCGAGACGCAGCCCGCCGGTGGCCGCGTCACCGTCGGCAGGACCGTCAAGCTCGCCTACCTCTCCCAGGAGGTCGCGGAGCTGAACCCGAACACCCGAGTCCTGGAAGCCGTCCAGCAGGTGCGCGAGCGCGTCGACCTCGGCAAGGGCCGGGAGATGACCGCCGGTCAGCTGTGCGAGACGTTCGGCTTCAACAAGGAGAAGCAGTGGACGCCGGTCGGCGACCTCTCCGGCGGTGAGCGCCGACGGCTGCAGCTGCTGCGGCTGCTGATGGACGAGCCCAACGTCCTCTTCCTCGACGAGCCCACCAACGACCTCGACATCGAGACCCTCACCCAGCTCGAGGACCTCCTCGACGGCTGGCCCGGCTCGATGATCGTCATCTCCCACGACCGGTTCTTCGTCGAGCGCACCACGGACCGTGTGTTCGCCCTCCTCGGCGACGCCACCCTGCGGATGCTGCCGCGCGGCATCGACGAGTACCTGGAGCGCCGGCGGCGGATGGAGGAGGCTGTCGCGGCGGCCGCGACGCCCGCCGCGGAGAAGCCGGCGCCCGAGCGGAGCGCCGCCGACCAGCGCGCCGCCAAGAAGGAACTGCAGAAGATCGAGCGGCAGTTGGACAAGATCTCCGAGCGGGAGACCAAGCTGCACGCCCAGATCGCCGAGAACGCCACCGACTTCGCGAAGGTTGCCGAACTGGACGCCGAGCTACGGGAGTTGGGAGGTCAGCGCGAGGAGCTGGAGCTGCGCTGGCTGGAACTCGCCGACGACGCGTGAAGGCTGAGTGCTGTGCTTTTCTGGGGGGATACGCCCCCAGGCCCTCCGCGCGTAACAGGGGTATCACGGGCCGGTCGTCCCTTGGGAACAGGGGATGAACCGGCCCCGTGCGTTGTCGGTGGCGGGTGATAGAAAGGGCCGCCTGAGAGTTTTCTGAGCACGACGCCGGGTCACCGCGTACGTCAGGGCGTGGCCGGAAATCAGTGATCGAACGGGGGAGAGGCGCTGATGGCTCAGCCGCCCAGTCAGCCGCCGCAGGGCGGCTTCGGAGCACCGCAGGACCAGCCGCCGCACCAACCGCAGCAGCAGCCTCAGCCCCCGCAGGGCGCCTTCGGAGCGCCACCGCCTCCGCAGGGTCCGCCGCAGACGCCACCGCCACCCCAGAGTCCGCCCCAGCCCGGTTACGGCCACCCCCAGACACCGCGGCCCCCGCAGCCACCCCAGCAACAGGGCCCGTACGCCCAGCAGTCGGGCCCCTATGCCCAGCCGGGCCCGTACGCGCAGCCCGGTCCCTACGGACAGCCCGGCCCGTACGGGCAGCCGCAGCAGCCCGGGCCGTACGGACAGCAGCCCGGTTACGGCTACCCGCCTCAGCCCCAGTACCCGGGTGCCCCCGGCACCGCGCCCCCGGGCTCCGGGGGCCGCTTCAAGGGCAGGACCGGCGTCGTGATCGTGGCGGCCGTCGCCGCGCTGGCCGTCATCGGCGGCACCGTCTACGCGGTGACCAGCGGCGGCTCGGACGACAAGAAGCCGGTCGCGCACAAGAGCGACGATCCCAAGCCGTCCGCCTCCGACACCCCGGTCGACCAGGGCGACGGCAGCGGCGACGGCGGCGCCGACCCGGAGAACCTCAACGAGGGCCGCCAGGCCGGTGAGGCGAAGGTCCTCTGGTACAAGTCGGCACCGGACGCGCCCGGCGCGGGCGCCGACGCGCCCGGCATGTGGATCACCGGCAAGGCCGCGGTGAAGGCCGCGTACAAGCAGGTGTTCGCCTTCAAGGTCGGTGACGGCACGCCGGCCTGGGGGACCGTCGGTTTCCCGCAGAAGATCTGCGCGGTCACCCCCGAGAAGTCGGCGGACGACAAGATCGTGGTCGCCTACGAGAGCGGCACCAGCGACCGCGCCAAGTGCAACAAGCTCCAGCAGTTGGATCTGAACACCGGCGCCAAGGGCTGGAGCACAACGCTCGCCGACGGCGCGCTGTTCGACAGCAGCATCAGCATCAGCATGTCCGTCACCGGCCGGACGGTGATGGTGGGCCGCTCGCAGTCCGGCGTCGCGTTCGACATCGACAGCGGCAAGAAGCTGTTCGACAAGACCAAGTACGGCAGCGCCTGCTTCCCGACCGCCTTCGCGGGCGGCGGCAGGCTGATCTCCGTCGCCTCCTGCGGCGCCGGCGGGTCCGACGAGCACGACGAGATGCAGGAGCTCGACCCGAGGACCGGAAAGGTCCGGTGGACGCGGAAGTTCGACAAGGGCTGGACGGTCGCGCGGATGTACTCCGTCGACCCGCTCGTCGTGTACAGCACGAACGAGGACAAGAAGGCGTGGAACATCTCCGCCTTCAACGCGAACGGCACCTTCCGCTCGCAGGTCGGCTTCGACGAGGACTTCGCGCCGCAGTGCGGCTGGGCGATCCTCTCCCGTGATCTGCAGGGCTGCAAGGGTGTCGCCTCCGACGCGACCACGCTGTATCTGCCGACGGAGGCGAGCGGCGGGGCGAACGAGGTCGTCGCGATCAACCTCGCCACCGGCAAGGCGAAGTGGCGGGTGAAGTCCCCGGCGGACGAGTCGATGCTGCCGATGAAGGTCGAGGGCGGCAGGCTGCTGGCGTATGTGCAGCCGTCGTACGACGCGGGCGGCGAGGTCGTGTCGATCCCGACCGCAGGTTCGGACCACAAGCCGGTGAAGCTGCTGCAGAACCCGGCGTCCACGGCCCAGATCGAGAACGGCTTCTTCTCCAAGGACTTCGACTGGGTCGACGGTCGCTTCTATCTCTCGACCACCCGGCTGACCGGCAACGACGACGCGAAGGAGAAGCTGATGCTCGCCTTCGGCAAGTAGCGCTTCCCCGTCCCGGCCACTGCCGTCCGTCGTCCCCACCGCCGCTCACGAGGTACCCACCATGACCCAGCCGCCGCCCCCACCGCCCAACGAGCCCCCGCAGCAGCCCGGTTTCGGCGCCCCGCAACAGGCGCCGCAGCCGCCCGCCCAGCCGGGCCAGGGCCACCCCCAGGCCCCGCAGCCCCCGCACACCCCGCCCGCGCAGCCGCCCGGCTACGGCTACCCGCAGGCCCCCCAGCCCCCGTACGGGCAGCCGCCCCAGGGACAGCCCCCGCAGCAGCCGTACGGCTACCCGGGCCAGCAGCCGAACCCCTACGCCCAGCCCGCCCCGCCGTACGGTCAGCAGCCCAACCCCTATGCCCAGCAGCCCGGTTACGGCTATCCGCAGCAGACGGTGCCCCTGCAGGCGCAGTCCGGGCAGCCGGGCGGCGGGCGGAAGATCAACGCGCAGGTGGCCATCATCGTCTCCGCGGTCGTCGCCATCGCGCTGATCGTCACCGGTGGCATCTGGTACGCCCATTCCGGCAAGAACGACGGCAAGAAGGACGACACCGCGAACTCCACCGGCGGCGCTACCGGCGGGAGCGACGGCAAGAGCGACACCGGCGGCACCTCCACCAAGGGCGACGAGAAGGTGCCCGCCGACACCACCTCGCACGTGCTGTACCAGATCCCTATGCCCAAGGTCGACGACACCACCGTCGTCTCCGGCTCGTGGCTGACCGACAAGGCGTACGTCAAGAGCGGCGTCGCCGAGATCAACGGCTACGACCGCGACAAGGGCACCAAGCTGTGGACGATCAAGCTGCCCGGCCCGGTCTGCACGACGAGCAGGTTCACGACGGACGACGACAGGGCCGCCGTCGTCTTCCAGCCCAGGATGCCGCCCAAGAGCAGCACGGCGGGCTGCAGCCAGGTCGCGGCGATCGACCTCGACGCGGGCAGGAAGCTGTGGACGAAGACGGTCGACGCCGGTGACCAGCCGATCAACTTCGACAACGTCACGGTCAGCGGGACGACGGTCGCCGCGGGCGGCACCAGCGGCGGCGCCGCCTTCGACATCGGCAGCGGCACGTCCCTGTGGGCCCCGAAGGCCACCGACACCTGCTACGACGCCGGGTACGGCGGCGGCAAGAAGCTGGTCGCGGTCCGCAAGTGTGGCTCGTACGGCCAGCGGCAGCTGCACATCCAGACCATCGACCCCAAGAGCGGGAAGGTGATCTCCGAGTACAAGATGAGCCAGGGCATCGAGTACGCGGCGATCGTGTCGACGAACCCCCTGGTCGTGGCGGCCGACGTCGGCGACAGCGCGGGCGACGGCAGCGGCATCTCGGACTTCTTCTCCATCGACGACAGGACCGGCAAGCTCATCACGAGGATCTCCGCACCGGGCAAGCAGTACGCGGCCCGCTGCGACGGCATCTCGAAGATCGAGTACTGCACGGGTCTCGCGGTCGGCGGCGGCAAGCTGTACATCCCCACCGAGGAGCACGACGGCACCGGCGAGTACAGCCGGACCAACGAGATCGTCGTCTTCGACCTCACCACCGGCAAGCAGACCGGCCAGCGCGCCGACGCCGGCGACGGCTACACCATCACCCCGCTGCGCATGGACGGCGACAACGTGATCGCCTACAAGCGCCCGCCGTACGACAAGGGCGGTCAGGTCGTCAGCATCGACGGGGGCACGTTCAAGGAGACGAAGCTGCTGGAGAACCCGTCCACGCAGGCGGTGCGGGACGCGGAGACGAGCATGTCGCCGGACTACTCGGAGATCCTGTACTCCCAGGGCCACCTGTACATGTCCGGTGTCTTCGCGGACAAGGCGTCGGGTACGAGTGGCAGGCAGTATCTGGCGCTCGCGTTCGGTACCGGAGGCTGAACACCGCGATCCCGACGATATGCAAGATATTCCGTCTATCCGGGGCACTTCTCACCGGTAGGGGGAGCGCAACGTCGAACAAGCGTGTAGCTTCCGGGGGCATGAAGAGCGGGGGAGCCGGGAGGGGGCTCCTGGCCGCGCGGACCAGTGGGCATCCATAGTGGGGCATCCATGGAGATCCATTGGGGGGACTGGGGGGTTGCTCGATGGGAGTGCGGCTCATGGTGGTCGACGACCACCGACTGCTCGCCGAGGCGCTGGCCTCGGCGCTGAAGCTGCGAGGGCACCGGGTGCTCGCCGCCGCGGCGCCCGCCGCCGGCGCGGCGGAGCTGGTGATCACCCGTGCGCCGGAGGTGTGTCTGCTGGGGACGGCGACACCGGCCGAGCCGGGCATCTTCGACCCGGTGGTGCGGATCAAACGGGAGCGCCCGCAGGTGGCGGTCCTGGTGCTGGGCCCGGTGCCCAGCCCCCGTGGCATCGCGGCGGCCTTCGCCGCGGGCGCCTCCGGCTACGTACGCCACGACGAGCGCATCGAGGGGGTCGAGCGGGCCATCATGAAGGCCCGGGCCGGTGAGGCGGCGGTCGCGCCCCAGCTGCTCCAGGGCGCGTTCAGCGAGCTGCTCAATCCCGCCGCGCAGCCCGACGACGAGGGCCAGCGGCTGCTGCAGATGCTCACCCCGAGGGAGGTCGAGGTCCTGGTCCGGGTCGCCGACGGCGAGGACACCCGGCTGATCGCGGCCGGCATGGGCATCGCCCCGTCCACCGCGCGCACCCATGTCCAGCGGGTCCTGATGAAACTGGGCGTCGGCTCCCGCCTGGAGGCGGCGGCCCTGGCCGCGCGCACGGGCCTGCTGGACCGGGCGGGACCCCTGCCGCAGCACGCGGCACCGACGGAGAGCGGGACGGGGCCGGAGGCGCTGTAGCCTCCGACCCCGTGCTCGTCATGCGGCGGGCTTGTCCGGCAGGTCCTCGGGCGTGACCTCGGGGACCGTCGGCGGGGTCGGGCGCAGCTTCAGCCAGGCCAGGAAGAAGATGCCCAGCAGCAGCATCCCGATCCCGGTCCACAGGTTGATGTTGACGCCCTGTGCCTTGTCTATGGCGGACTGGTCGTCGGCGATGCCGGCGATGGTGACGATGACGCCGTAGACGACGAACAGGCCACCGATGATGCGCCGCAGGTCGAAGATGCGGGCGGCGGTCGCCGACTTCTGCTGCAGCTCGGTGACCTCGCGCTGGACGTCCTGCTCGGAGTACGCGTGGCGCTCGGGGCGGTCGGAGGGGCTGGAAAACTCGGACATGGTCTCTCAATCCTCCCGCGGTCAGAACGAGAACGGGATGTAGCAGGCGGCCGCGATGACGATCGCGCCCCAGCCCAGCAGGGCGGGCCTGCGGTACCAGGCCTCGTCGCCGGGGGCTGGCGGCTCGGTCATGCCGGGGGAGGTGGTGCCGTAGACCAGGCCCTGGAGCTCCTCGGCGGGCTTGGGCTTGGTGAACAGGGACACGACGACCATCACCACCGCGCCGGCGACGAAGCCGACGATCGCGGAGACGAAGTTGGCGCCCTGGTCGGAGGGGATGTCGATGATGCCCTTCTTGTAGATCACGAAGTAGTTCACCATCGCGGCCACGGTGCCGGCGAGCAGCCCCCAGAAGCCGGACTTCGTGGACGCGCGCTTCCAGAACATGCCGACGATGAAGACGACGAACATCGGCACGTTGAAGAAGGAGAACAGCGTCTGCAGGTAGCTCATGATGTTGGAGAACGACGAGGCCAGGAACGCCGTGCCGACGGAGGCGCAGACGCCGATCACCGTGATCAGGCGGCCGAAGCGGACGTAGTACTCGTCCTCGCGGCCCCGTACCACGTACCGGCCCCAGATGTCGTTGGTGAACACCGTGTTGAAGGAGGACACGTTGGCCGCCATGCCGGCCATGAAGGCGGCCAGCAGACCGGTCACCGCGATGCCGAGGACGCCGTTGGGCAGCAGCTGCGACATCAGGTAGGGGATGGCGTCGTTGTACTGGTAGCCGGACTTGGCGGTGCCGAAGCCGGGGATCAGCGCGGCGGCGACCAGGCCGGGGATCATCACGAGGAAGACGATGAAGATCTTCGGGTACGCGGCGATCAGCGGGGTGCGCTGGCCGGCGGAGAGGTTCTTGGCGGACAGGGCGCGCTGCACCTCGGCGAAGTTGGTGGTCCAGTAGCCGAAGGACAGCACGAAGCCGAGGCCGAGCACGATGGTCAGCCAGTTGGCGCCCAGCGGGTTGGAGCTGCCGATCCCGGTGCCGCCCCAGGCGGTGGTGAAGTTCGCGCCGTGGGTCGCGGTCAGCTTGTCGGTCAGGCCGCCCCAGCCGCCGACCTTCTTCAGGCCCAGCACCACGATCGGGATGAGGGCCGCGAGGATCACGAAGAACTGCAGCACCTCGTTGTAGATGGCCGAGGAGAGACCGCCGAGGGTGATGTACGCCAGCACGAAGGCGCCCGCCACCACGATCGCCACCCACTGCGGCCAGCCCAGCAGCGCCTCCACGACGATCGCGAGCGCGTACAGGTTCACACCGGCGATCAGAATGGCGGCGAAGGCGAACAGGATCGAACTGAGCAGGTGTGCGCCCTTGTCGAAGCGCAGCAGCAGCATCTCGGGAACCGAGCGGACCTTGCTGCCGTAGTAGAAGGGCATCATCACCAGGCCGAGGAAGACCATGGCGGGAATGGCGCCGATCCAGTACCAGTGCACGGTGTACGCGCCGTACTGCGCGCTGTTGGCCGCCATGCCGAGGATCTCGGTGGCGGCGAGGTTGGCGGAGATGAAGGCGAGTCCGGTGATCCAGGCGGGCAGGGAGCGACCGGAGAGGAAGAAGTCCAGGCTGGTCTTCACCGATCTGCGGGCGGCGAAGCCGATCCCGAGGACGACGGCGAAGTAGATGGCGAGGATCGTGTAGTCGAGCCCGTTCGTGGGGAGGCGGAGCTCGGCTGCCAGGTATGGGGGGATGTGCACCTGGTTATTCAACACTTTTGCTGATGTCCTTTGTTTGATTGTGACGTTGACGCAGGTGGTGCCTTGTGTTTCGATGTGTTTGGTTCTGTTTGAAGATTGAGTGGCTCGAATAGGGAGTCGCAGTGAAGAAGACCTCGACCCGCCTGGCCGACGGTCGCGAGTTGATCTACTACGACCTGCGCGACGACAACGTCCGCGACGCGGTGGACAAGCGACCGCTGGAGCGGACCCACACCACCTCCGAGATCCGCCGTGACCCGCTGCTCGGCGACAGCGTTGCCATCGCCTCGCACCGGCAGGGACGCACCTACCACCCCCCGGCCGACGAGTGCCCCCTGTGTCCGTCCAAGGACGGCAGGCTGAGCGAGATCCCGGACTCCTCGTACGACGTCGTGGTCTTCGAGAACCGTTTCCCCTCCCTGGCCGGCGACTCCGGGCGCTGTGAGGTCGTCTGCTTCACCTCCGACCACAACGCCTCCTTCGCGGACCTCACCGAGGAACAGGCCGCCCTGGTCCTGGAGGCGTGGACCGACCGCACCTCCGAGCTGTCGCATCTCCCCTCCGTGGAGCAGGTGTTCTGCTTCGAGAACCGGGGTGCGGAGATCGGTGTGACACTCGGACATCCGCACGGCCAGATCTACGCGTACCCCTTCACCACCCCTCGCACCGCGCTGATGCTGGGCCAACTCGCCCAGCACAAGGAGGCGACGGGCGGGGAGAACCTCTTCGATCATGTTCTCGAGCGTGAACTCGCCGACGAGCGCGTCGTCCTCGAGGGTGAACACTGGGTGGCCTTCGTGCCTTACGCGGCGCACTGGCCCTACGAGGTCCACCTCTACCCCAAGCGCCGGGTGCCCGACCTGCTCGGACTCGACGAGGACGCGCGCACAGAGTTCCCCAAGGTGTATCTGGAACTCTTGAGGCGCTTCGACCGGATTTTCGGTGAGAGCGAGTCGCCGACGCCGTACATCGCGGCCTGGCACCAGGCGCCGTTCGGCGCGCTGGAGGAGTTCGAGGGCGTCAACCGGGACGACTTCGCGCTCCACCTCGAGCTTTTCACCATCCGCCGAACCTCCGGCAAGCTGAAGTTCCTCGCGGGTTCCGAGTCCGGCATGAGTGTGTTCATCAACGACATCCGGCCGGAGGCCGCGGCCGAGCGACTGCGAGAGGTAGCGAGTTGATGAAGTACCTGGTGACGGGTGGCGCGGGTTACGTCGGCAGTGTCGTGGCCCAGCACCTGCTGGAGGCCGGACACGAGGTCGTCGTCCTCGACAACCTGACGACCGGTTTCCGCGAGGGCGTGCCCGCCGGGGCCGCGTTCGTCGAGGGCGACATCCGTGACGCCGCGAAGTGGCTGGACTCCTCCTTCGAAGCGGTCCTGCACTTCGCCGCCTCCTCCCAGGTCGGCGAGTCGGTCGTGAAGCCCGAGAAGTACTGGGACAACAACGTCGGCGGCACCATGGCGCTGCTCGGCGCGATGCGCGACGCGGGCGTGCGCAAGCTCGTCTTCTCCTCCACCGCGGCCACCTACGGCGAGCCCGAGCAGGTCCCGATCGTCGAGACCGCGCCCACCAAGCCGACCAACCCCTACGGCGCCACCAAGCTCGCCGTCGACCACATGATCACCGGCGAGGCGAACGCCCACGGCCTGGCCGCGGTCTCCCTGCGCTACTTCAACGTGGCCGGCGCCTACGGCACCTGCGGCGAGCGCCACGACCCCGAGTCCCACCTGATCCCGCTCGTGCTCCAGGTCGCCCAGGGCCGGCGCGAGGCCATCTCCGTCTACGGCGACGACTACCCGACGCCCGACGGCACCTGCGTGCGCGACTACATCCACGTCGCGGACCTCGCCGAGGCCCATCTGCTCGCCCTCGGGGCCGCCACCCCCGGCGAGCACCTGATCTGCAACCTCGGCAACGGCGAGGGCTTCTCGGTCCGCGAGGTGATCGAGACCGTCCGCCGGGTCACCGGGCACCCGATCCCCGAGGTCGTGGCCCCGCGCCGGGGCGGCGACCCGGCGGTCCTGGTGGCCTCGGCCGCCACGGCCCGCGAGAAGCTCGGCTGGAACCCGTCCCGCGCGGACCTCGCGGGCATCGTCGCGGACGCCTGGGAGTTCGCTCAGCACATCGCAAGGGAGCAGTAGTGGGTGCACAGCAGGTCCGGGAAGGCTTCGCCGCGCTGTACGGGGCCGAGCCGGAGGGTGTCTGGTCGGCGCCGGGACGCGTCAACCTCATCGGTGAGCACACCGACTACAACGACGGCTTCGTGATGCCCTTCGCGCTGCCGCACGTGGCGACGGCGGCCGTCTCCCGGCGCACGGACGGCGTCCTGCGCCTGCACTCCGAGGACGTCGAGGGCGGCGTCGCGGAGCTGCGCCTGGACGACCTGGCCCCCGAGACGGACCGGAACTGGACGGCGTACCCGGCGGGCGTGGTCTGGGCCCTGCGCGAGGCCGGCCACGCCGTGACCGGCGCCGACGTCCACCTCGCCTCCACGGTCCCCTCGGGGGCCGGCCTGTCCTCGTCGGCGGCGCTGGAGGTCGTGATCGCGCTCGCCCTCAACGACCTGTACGAACTGGGGCTGCAGCGCTGGCAGCTGGCCCGGCTGTGCCAGCGCGCGGAGAACGTCTACGTCGGCGCCCCGACCGGCATCATGGACCAGACGGCGTCCGCGTGCTGCGAGGAGGGCCACGCCCTCTTCCTCGACACCCGGGACCTCTCCCAGCAGCAGATCCCCTTCGACCTGGCCGCCGAGGGCATGCGTCTGCTGGTGGTCGACACCCAGGTCAAGCACGCCCACAGCGAGGGCGAGTACGGCAAGCGCCGGGCCGGCTGCGAGCGGGGCGCGGCCCTGCTCGGCGTCGACGCCCTGCGCGACATCCCCTACGCCGGCCTCGACGAGGCCCTCGCGCGGCTCGGTGACGACGAGGAGGCGGTCCGCCTGGTCCGCCACGTCGTCACGGAGGACGAGCGGGTGGAACAGACCGTGGCCCTGCTGCGCTCGGGCGAGACCCGCGCCATCGGCCCGGTCCTGGTCGCGGGGCACGCCTCCCTGCGCGACGACTTCCGCATCTCCTGCCCGGAGCTGGACCTGGTCGTCGACACCGCCCTGGCCGCCGGCGCGCTCGGCGCCCGGATGACCGGCGGCGGCTTCGGCGGCTCGGCGATCGTCCTGGCGGAGGCCGCCGACGTGGACACGATCACCAAGGCGGTCGAGGAGGCCTTCGCCTCCGGCGGTTACACGGCACCCCGGGTGTTCGAGGCCGTACCGTCGGCAGGTGCCCGCAGGGTCAGCTGAGCCGCTTCGTCAAGGTGTACTCCGTGATCCCCGGCGGATAGTCGGGGATCACGCACACCACGTCGTACCCCTGCTTGCGGTAGAAGTCCGGCGCCTGGAAGTCCCACGTCTCCAGCCGGGCGGATGCGCACCCGCGTTCGTCCCGCGCCAGAGCCTCCGCCGTCGCGAGCAGTTGCGAACCCAGACCCATGCCGCGGTGGCGTTCGTCCACCCACAGATAGGTCACGTGCAGCCACGTCGTCCACGTGTGGCCGACGAGTCCGCCCGCCAGGTCACCCGTGTCGTCCAACGCCCAGACGTGGAGCGGAAGTTCGCGTTCACCTGGGGTTCCGCGCAGGGCGCCCAGCACGGGGGAGGCCGCCGTGTTGGTGTCGCGCAGCCGGATTCGGAGAAGATCGCGCCGGGCCTTGTCGACTTCTGTCTCAAGACGAAACATGCGGCTCACGATAAACGTGCCGGACAGCCAGTTCTGCAAATTACCTTCCCCTCCCGGCCCCCGGCCGTACCCTGATGAACAGCACCGGTGGGGGCCGGTGCCGATCAGGGGGCGAGACAGTCGGGTTCGACGCCCGAAGTGGGGGTAGCAGTTCCGCACGGCGGCGGCCGCGGCGGGCCATCGCGCTTCGGGCGTCGTACCCGCGCCCGTACCGTCTCCCGACAAAGGGGTCCCCTGCTCTTCAAGGAGCTTGGGGAAGGGGGTTTCGTGGTTCGCATCCGAGTCCTGGTCGTCGACGACCATCGCATCTTCGCCGAGTCGCTCGCCGCAGCCCTGGCGGCCGAGCCCGACGTCGACGTCTCCGCCGCCGGCAGCGGTCCCGCCGCGTTGCGCAGCCTGGAGCGCGCGGCCGCCGAGGGCCGCCGTTTCGACGTCCTGCTCGTCGACTCCGACCTGGGCGGCAACCTGCCCGGCGTACGGCCCGCCGTGCCCGTCCACGACAACGACGAGGACGGACTGGTCGACGGCATCTCGCTGGTCGCCGGGGTGCGCACCGCGCAGCCGGGCGTACGGATCGTCGTGCTCGCAGAGAAGGACGATCCGCGGCGCGCCGCGCTCGCCCTGCAGGCCGGTGCCTCCGGCTGGGTGGCCAAGGACTGCTCGCTGTCCAGGCTGCTCAACGTCATCCGGGGCGTCCTGCGCGACGAGACGCATCTGCCGCCCGCCCTGCTCACCGGTGTCCTCAGGGAGCTGACGGCCGCCCGCAAGCACCGCACCGAGAGCGAGCGGCTGGTGGAGTCCCTCACCCCGAGGGAGCGCGAGGTGCTGCGCTGCATGGTCGCGGGCCTGGGCCGCAAGGCGGTCGCCGAGCGGCTGTTCCTCTCCCCGCACACCGTCCGCACCCATATGCAGAACGTCCTGGGCAAGCTCGGCGTGCACAGCACCCTGGCCGCCGTCGCCCTCGCCCGCCGGGCCGGCGTCGGGCCCGTGGACCTAGCCGGGGATGTTGTCGAACGGGGCGGTCAGCTGGCGTAGCAGTCCCGCGAGTTCACCGCGCTGGGCGCGGGAGAGCTCGGCGAGGATCGCCCGCTCCTGGTCGAGCAGTCCGGCGAGGGCCTGGTCCGCGCGGTCCCGGCCCTCGTCCGTGAGGCGCACCAGCACTCCGCGCCGGTCGCTGGGGTCGGGCAGCCGCTCCACCAGGCCCTTCTTCGCGAGCCGGTCGATGCGGTTGGTCATGGTGCCCGAGGTGACCAGGGTCTGGGTCAGCAGCTGGCCGGGGGAGAGCTGGTAGGGGGCGCCCGCGCGCCGCAGCGCGGTCAGCACGTCGAACTCCCAGGGCTCCAGGGCGTGCTCGGCGAAGGCCAGCCGACGGGCCCGGTCCAGGTGCCGGGCCAGTCTGCTCACCCGGCTGAGCACCTCGAGCGGTTCCACGTCGAGGTCCGGGCGCTCCCGACGCCACGCCGCGACCAGCCGATCGACCTCGTCCTCCATGACGATCAGTGTAGTGGTTGTGTCGATGTGAAGTCTCTTGATGTGAAGTCTCTTGACATCAAGAGAATCTGCCGGGGAAGGTGGATGCCATGAGCACTCCCGCCTGGGATCCGGCCCAGTACCTCCGTCACGCCGGCCACCGCGCCCGCCCCTTCGTCGACCTCCTCGCCCGCGTCCCCGACCTGCCGAGCGCCGCGCCCGCCGTCGCCGACCTCGGCTGCGGCCCCGGCAACGTCACCGCCCTGCTCGCCGACCGCTGGCCCACCGCGCACATCACCGGTTACGACAACTCGCCCGACATGCTCGACCGCGCCCTCACCGAGCACGAGGGGCCCACGCCCGGCGGGGGGCGCCTGGACTTCTCGTACGCCGACGTCCGCACCTGGGCGCCCCCGCAGCCGTACGACCTGATCGTCAGCAACGCCACCCTGCAGTGGGTGCCCGGGCACGTCGAGCGGTTCGGTGACTGGATCGCGGGGCTCAGGCCCGGCGGCACCCTCGCCTTCCAGGTCCCCGGCAACTTCTCCGCACCCAGCCACCGGCTGATGCGCGAACTCGCCCAGTCCCCCCGCTTCAAGGACCGCCTCGCCGACGTCCTCCGCCACGACGACGCCGTCCTCGCCCCGCGGACCTACCTGGAGAAGCTGACCTCCCTCGGCTGCGAGGCCGACGTGTGGGAGACGACGTACGTCCATCTGCTGACCGGCGAGGACCCCGTCCTCGACTGGGTGAAGGGGACCGGGCTGCGGCCGGTGCTGACCGCCCTCGCCGACGACCCGGCCGCCCGGGACGCGTTCCTCGCCGAGTACCGGGCGGCCCTGCGTCAGGCGTATCCGGCGACCGCCCACGGCACGCCGTTCCCCTTCCGCCGTATCTTCGCCGTGGCCCGCAAGGGGGCCTGATGCTCGCCGCCGTCGACCATGTCCAGCTCGCCGCCCCGGCCGGCTGCGAGGACCTGCTGCGCGCCTACTACGCCGACGTCCTCGGCATGACCGAGATCCCCAAGCCGCCGGTGCTCGCGGCGCGGGGAGGATGCTGGTTCCGGGCCGGGGCCGTCCAGCTGCACCTCGGGATCGAGGCGGACTTCAGGCCGGCGAGGAAGGCGCATCCCGGGCTGCGGGTCACGGACATCGAGGCGTACGCCGCACGGCTCGAGGCGGGCGGGGCGCGGGTGGTGTGGGACGGCGAGCTGCCGGGACACCGGCGCTTCTACTCCGAGGACCCGGTGGGCAACCGGCTGGAGTTCCTTCAACCGCTGGAGGGGGTTTGCACCGCCCCGTGAGGGTTACCCGGTGTCGCGAGGAATGCAATCCCTCGTCACTGGGAGTGATTTACATGGCAGGCGAGCAGAAGGCCAAGGGCAAGACCGAACAGGCCAAGGGCAAGGTCAAGGAGACGATCGGCCGGGCCGTCGGCAACGAGAGCATGGAGGCCGAGGGCCGTCTGGAGCAGTCCAAGGGCGACGCCCGCCAGGCCAAGGAGAAGGCCAAGGACGCCTTCAAGCACTGACACGCACTGACACACGCGACAGGAGCGCTCAGCTCTTGCGGTGTCCTATGAGCCGCGGCTTCTGCTCCAGCCCGTCCAGCCCGTGCCACGCCAGGTTCACCAGGTGGGCCGCGACCTCCGCCTTCTTCGGACGGCGTACGTCCAGCCACCACTGACCGGTCAGCGCGACCATGCCGACCAGGGCCTGCGCGTACAGGGGGGCGAGCTTGGGGTCGAAGCCGCGGCTCTTGAACTCCCGGCCCAGGATGTCCTCGACCTGCGTGGCGATGTCCGAGATCAGGGACGCGAAGGTGCCGGTCGACTGGGGGATGGGGGAGTCACGGACCAGGATGCGGAAGCCGTCCGTGTACTCCTCGATGTAGTCGAGGAGCGCGAAGGCGGCCTGCTCGCACAGCTCACGCGGATGACCGGCCGTCAGCGAACTGGTGACCATGTCCAGCAGCCGCCGCATCTCGCGGTCCACCACCACCGCGTACAGGCCCTCCTTGCCGCCGAAGTGCTCGTACACCACCGGCTTGGACACCCCGGCCTTCGCCGCGATCTCCTCCACCGAGGTGCCCTCGAAGCCCTTCGCGGCGAAGAGAGTGCGGCCGATCTCCAGCAGCTGCTGACGGCGCTCGGCGCCGGTCATCCGAGTGCGCCGCGCACGCCGGGGTTTGTCGTTGCCTTCGGTGCTGCTGGAGTCGGTCGCCACGGCGTCAATCATGCCGCCTCGGCGGTCTCCTTCCGGCGCTCGGAGCCCTCTTCCCCGGTCTTCCGGCGCGAATCGATACGCGAGCGTGACGGCCAGCGCACGTCGTACGCCCAGCCGAACGCCTCGAACCAGCGGATGATCCGGGCCGAGGAGTCCACCTGCCAGCGCTCCACACCGTGCCGTGCCGAGGTCGGGTCGGCGTGGTGCAGGTTGTGCCAGGACTCACCGCAGGAGAGCACGGCCAGCCACCACACGTTGCCCGAGCGGTCCCGCGACTTGAAGGGCCGCTTGCCGACCGCGTGGCAGATCGAGTTGATCGACCAGGTCACGTGGTGCAGCAGAGCCACCCGGACGAGTGACCCCCAGAAGAAGCCGGTGAACGCGCCCCACCACGACATCGTCACCAGACCGCCGATCACGGCGGGCAGGGCCAGCGACAGGATCGTCCAGTAGATGAACTGCCGGGAGATCGTACGGATCGCCGGATCCTTGATCAGATCGGGCGCGTACTTGTCCTGCGGTGTCTGCTCCTCGTCGAACATCCACCCGATGTGCGCCCACCACAGCCCCTTCATCAGGGCCGGGAGCGTCTCGCCGAAACGCCACGGAGAGTGCGGGTCGCCCTCCGCGTCCGAGAACTTGTGATGCTTGCGGTGGTCCGCCACCCACCGCACGATCGGGCCCTCGACGGCCATCGAGCCGGCGATCGCCAGCGCGATCCGCAGCGGCCGCTTGGCCTTGAACGAGCCATGGGTGAAGTAGCGGTGGAAACCGATCGTGATGCCGTGGCAGCCCAGGTAGTAGAAGAAGACCATCAGCCCGAGGTCGAGCCAGCTCACGCCCCACCCCCAGGCCAGCGGAACCGCGGCTACGAGCGCCAGGAACGGGACGACGATGAAGAGCAGCAGAGCGATCTGCTCGACCGAGTGCTTCTTCTCGCCACCCAGGGTGGCCGAGGCGAGTGGGGTGTCGTTCGCCTTCGGGGCGTCGTCGATCACATCGGAACTTGTGGTCATGGGCGTCCCCTGTGGGGTTCGAGGGTTGAGACAGATACCGGACGGCTACCGCAACCGTGCCCGGGTACCGTTACAACGGTCCCTACGGTTCCGTAACCTACGGCATCGTAAGTATGGCAGTGCGCTGCCCGGCGGCAAGAGCCCGACAGTCTGCGCGTCCGCATGGACACCTATCCTTGGAGTCGGTCGGACAGCGCGGTCCGCTCTGATTCCTTCCCGGATGCATGGGCCGTATGCGGCGCCCGCCGCGCGGCCCCTGCGCCGGGTTCCCTCCCGGAAGAGCTTCAACACTGCAAGGAGCCGCACCTGTGAGCAGTGCCGACGACCTCAACCCGACGACCAGCAGCGAACTGCGTGCCGACATCCGCCGGCTGGGCGACCTCCTGGGCGAGACCCTCGTCCGCCAGGAGGGCCCCGAGCTGCTGGAACTCGTCGAGAAGGTACGCCGCCTCACCCGCGAGGACGGAGAGGCCGCCGCCGAGCTGCTGCGCGGTACCGAACTGGAGACCGCCGCCAAGCTCGTGCGCGCCTTCTCCACCTACTTCCACCTGGCCAACGTCACCGAACAGGTGCACCGCGGCCGCGAACTGCGCGCCCGGCGCGCCGCCGAGGGCGGACTGCTCGCCCGCACCGCCGACCGGCTCAAGGACGCCGACCCCGAGCACCTGCGCCAGACCGTCGCCAACCTCAACGTCCGCCCGGTCTTCACCGCCCACCCGACCGAGGCCGCGCGCCGGTCGGTCCTCAACAAGCTGCGGCGCATCGCCGCGCTCCTGGAGACCCCGGTCATCGAGTCGGACCGCCGCCGCTACGACATCCGGCTGGCCGAGAACATCGACCTCGTCTGGCAGACCGACGAACTGCGCGTCGTCCGCCCCGAGCCCGCCGACGAGGCCCGCAACGCCATCTACTACCTCGATGAACTGCACGCCGGCGCCGTCGGCGACGTCCTGGAGGACCTCAGCGCCGAACTGGAGCGCGTCGGCGTCAAGATCCCCGACGACACCCGCCCGCTGACCTTCGGCACCTGGATCGGCGGCGACCGCGACGGCAACCCCAACGTCACCCCCCAGGTCACCTGGGACGTCCTCATCCTCCAGCACGAGCACGGCATCAACGACGCCCTGGAGATGATCGACGAGCTCAGAGGCTTCCTCTCCAACTCCATCCGCTACACCGGCGCCACCGACGAACTGCTGCAGTCCCTCCAGGCCGACCTCGACCGCCTCCCCGAGATCAGCCCCCGCTACAAGCGCCTCAACGCCGAGGAGCCCTACCGCCTCAAGGCCACCTGCATCCGGCAGAAGCTGGAGAACACCAAGCAGCGCCTCGCCAAGGGCACCCCGCACGAGGAGGGCCGCGACTACCTCGGCACCTCCCAGCTGCTCGCCGACCTCACCCTCATCCAGACCTCGCTGCGCGAACACCGCGGCGGCCTCTTCGCCGACGGCCGCATGGACCGCACGATCCGCACACTGGCCGCGTTCGGACTGCAGCTGGCCACCATGGACGTCCGCGAGCACGCCGACGCCCACCACCACGCGCTCGGCCAGCTCTTCGACCGGCTCGGCGAGGAGTCCTGGCGCTACGCCGACATGCCCCGCGAGTACCGCGCGAAGCTCCTCGCCAAGGAACTGCGCTCCCGCCGCCCCCTCGCGCCCACCCCGGCGCCCGTCGACGAGGCCGGCGCCAAGACCCTCGGCGTGTTCGAGACCGTCAAGCGGGCCCTGGCCGTCTTCGGACCCGAGGTCATCGAGTCGTACATCATCTCCATGTGCCAGGGCGCCGACGACGTCTTCGCCGCCGCCGTCCTCGCCCGCGAGGCCGGCCTGATCGACCTGCACGCCGGCTGGGCGAAGATCGGCATCGTGCCGCTGCTGGAGACCACCGACGAACTCAAGGCCGCCGACACCATCCTGGAGGACATGCTCGCCGACCCGTCCTACCGGCGCCTGGTCGCGCTCAGGGGCGACGTCCAGGAGGTCATGCTCGGCTACTCCGACTCCTCCAAGTTCGGCGGCATCACCACCTCCCAGTGGGAGATCCACCGTGCCCAGCGCCGACTGCGCGACGTCGCCCACCGCTACGGCGTACGGCTCAGGCTCTTCCACGGCCGCGGCGGCACCGTCGGCCGCGGCGGCGGCCCCTCGCACGACGCGATCCTCGCCCAGCCCTGGGGCACCCTCGAGGGCGAGATCAAGGTGACCGAGCAGGGCGAGGTCATCTCCGACAAGTACCTCATCCCGTCCCTGGCCAGGGAGAACCTGGAACTGACGGTCGCGGCCACGCTGCAGGCCTCCGCCCTGCACACCGCACCCCGCCAGTCCGGCGAGGCCCTCGCCCGCTGGGACGCCGCCATGGACGTCATCTCCGACGCCGCCCACGCCGCCTACCGCGCGCTCGTCGAGGACCCCGACCTGCCGACGTACTTCCTCGCGTCGACGCCGGTGGACCAGCTCGCCGACCTGCACCTCGGCTCACGGCCCTCCCGCCGTCCCGGCTCCGGCGTCTCCCTCGACGGACTGCGCGCCATCCCCTGGGTCTTCGGCTGGACCCAGTCCCGGCAGATCGTCCCCGGCTGGTTCGGCGTCGGCTCCGGCCTGAAGGCGCTGCGCGAGGCCGGCCTCACGGCGACATTGGGAGGGGAGGGAGTGCTCGACGAGATGCACGAACAGTGGCACTTCTTCCGCAACTTCATCTCCAACGTCGAGATGACGCTCGCCAAGACCGACCTGCGGATCGCCGCCCACTACGTCGACACCCTCGTCCCCGACGAGCTCAAGCACGTCTTCGACACCATCAAGGCCGAGCACGAACTCACCGTCCGCGAGGTCCTGCGCATCACCGGCGAGAGCGAACTCCTCGACGCCACCCCGGTGCTGAAGCAGACCTTCGCCATCCGCGACGCCTACCTGGACCCCATCTCCTACCTCCAGGTGACCCTGCTCAAGCGCCAGCGCGACGCGGCCGCCGCGGGCCAGGACCCCGACCCGCTGCTCTCCCGCGCCCTGCTCCTCACGGTCAACGGCGTGGCGGCCGGTCTGCGCAACACCGGCTGACCTCCCGCGGACACGACGGTGCCCCCGAGTCGTCCACTCGGGGGCACCGTCTCTGTTGTGGTACGTCAGGCCCGGCGCCGCCGGACCACCAGGTAACCGCCGCCCGCCACCAGCGCCGCGGCGGCACCGGAGAGCAGACCGACCGGGACGCCGTTGCCGGTCTCGGCGAGGTCGCCCGAGTCACTGCCGCCCTGCGCGGACGGCGAGGAGGACGCGGAGACGGACCCGGCCTCGGAGGCGGACGGGCTCGGCGCGGCGGAAGCGCCGTCCGACGGGGACGCAGAGGCAGACGCGGAAGCCGAGGACGACGGGGTCGAGGTCGAGGTGGGGGTCGAGCCGCCCGCACCCTCGTCCTCGCAGTCCGTCCAGAACACCTTGTGCTTCGCGGCACCCTTCTCGCCGTCGAAGTTCCAGAACAGCTTGTAGTGGCCGTCGGGCAGCGACAGGTTCTCCGTACGGCCGTGACCCTGGGCGTCCAGGGTGATGTCGCCGGTCTTCACCGTCGCGCCCTTGGAGGCCGCGGTCGGGGCCCAGGCCTCGATGTGCCAGTCGACCTTCTGGACGCCGTCGAAGCCGAACGCGTCCAGGTAGAAGGTGCAGACGTGCGGCTCGTTGCGCTTGAGCTCCTCTCCGGTCCTGGCGTCGTGGATCTTCACGGTGCCGTTGTCGCCAGGGGCTGCGGCAACAGGGGTGGCGTGGGCGGCGACCGGGGCGGCGAACAGCGCGGCCGCTGCGACGGCACAGAGCGCGCCGGCGCGGGTGAGGGTACGCATGGGGCAAGTCCATCTTCGAGTTGCGGACGGGAAGATGTGGAGGGGGCGGCTCAGCATCCAGCCCCGACTGACCGAAGGTCAATCACGAACAGGCAACACTCAGGTCCTCCACAAATGCTGAGGGCGGCGAAGGACGTCAAACCGTCATGAACGCGGCCGTCAGCAGCGCGATCCCCGACACCGCCAGCAGCCACGCCGCCCGCGTCCGCCGCAGCCCGCCCGCCACGACCACCGACGCCAGCAACAGCGCCCCGCCCAGCGGGACCCACGCGTACAGAACCCCGCCCGGCCCCGAGCGCACCACCTCGTCGCTCCCTGGCAGCACGACGACCGCGTAGCTGTGGCCCTTCTTCACCGCGACCGACCTGTCGATGACCACATGCCGCCGGACCGGCGCCCCTTGCGCGGCCGGCGTGTACGGACCGGTGCAGGTGTCCTCACCGCACGTCGTCACCGCGACCGTGCCGTGCTCCCGCCCCTTGGTCAGCATCACGTACGGAGCGGTCCGCCACGACGCCCACACCCCGGCGATCAGGATCAGCACGGCGACCGTGCCCATCGCCGCCAGCCGCCCGAACCGCAGGGCGGTGACGGAGGCCTGACGGGTGGCGGTGGCTGGGGGCATGGCGGGGATCATTGGCCATGCTCCGACGATCAGTCAAACCCGTTGGGGGACATGTCAGGAGTTGTACGGTTCCGTGCCCAGGAGTCGCGCGCTCTGTGCCCAGGAGTTGCGCCGCTCCGTCCCAGGAGCCGCGCCGCTTCCTGCTCAGGAGTTGTACGAACTCTGGGCCCGCTCCAGCCCCTCCACCACCAGACACTCCACCGCGTCCGCCGCCCTGTCCACGAAGTAGTCCAGCTCCTTGCGCTCCGCCGAGGAGAAGTCCTTCAGCACGAAGTCCGCGACCTGCATCCGCCCCGGCGGCCGGCCGATCCCGAACCGCACCCGGTGATAGTCCGCACCGAACGCCTTCGTCATCGACTTCAGCCCGTTGTGCCCGTTGTCCCCGCCGCCCAGCTTCACCCGCAGGGTCCCGTAGTCGATGTCCAGTTCGTCGTGCACGGCCACGATGTTGGCAACCGGCACCTTGTAGAAGTCCTTCAGGGCGTTCACCGGCCCACCCGAGAGGTTCATGTACGACATCGGCTTGGCGAGGATCACCCGCCGGTTCGCCGGACCCACCGGACCGATCCGCCCCTCCACGACCTGCGCCTGAGCCTTCCCGGCCCGCTTGAACCTCCCCCCGATCCGCTCGGCCAGCAGATCGGCCACCATGAACCCCACGTTGTGCCGGTTCATGGCGTACTCGGGCCCGGGGTTCCCGAGGCCCACGATCAGCCAGGGGCCATTGGCGTCGGTCGTCACGTCCATGTCTCCTCGATACACGCCAGCCGCTGCCCCCCGAGGGAACAGCGGCTGACAGAAAAGTGAGCGTCAGGCTCAGGCCTCGGCGACGGCCTCGTCGCCCTCGGACTCCTCGCCCGCCGACTCCTCCGCCTGCGCGGCCAGGACCTGCAGCACGACCGCGTCCTCCTCGACGGCCAGCGTGGTGCCGTTGGGCAGCGTGATGTCCTTGGCGAGGATGGAGGCACCGGCCTCCAGGCCCTCGATCGAGACGCTGACGGACTCGGGGATGTGGGTGGCCTCGGCCTCGACCGGCAGCGCGTTCAGCACGTGCTCCAGCAGGTAGGCGCCCGGGGCCAGCTCGCCCTCGGTGTGGACCGGGACCTCGACCGTGACCTTCTCGCCGCGCTTGACCAGCAGCAGGTCGACGTGCTCCAGGAAGCCCTTGATCGCGTCGCGCTGCACGGCCTTCGGGATCGCCAGCTCGGTCCGGCCCTCGATGTCCAGCGAGATCAGGACGTTCGGCGTACGCAGCGCCAGCAGCAGGTCGTGGCCCGGAAGCGTCAGGTGCAGCGGGTCCACGCCGTGGCCGTACAGCACACCGGGAACCTTGCTGTCACGACGGATACGACGGGCGGCACCCTTGCCGAACTCGGTGCGCGTCTGGGCGACGAGCTTCACCTCGGACATGATCACTCCTCGTAGAGGTAGAAACGGACGGGGTCACCCGGCCACGAACGGCCTGCTACGAAGAGCGCGTCGATAACGGACAGCCGAACCCCGAAAAGAAACGGGAACGGCCTCCCTCGCCGAGCAACTGGGGCAGTCTACTCGGCGAGGGAGGCCGCAGAAAAATCGATCACTCCCGGGGGAGACGGGCCCGGAGGGAGACGGGACCGAGGAAGACGGGCCTACTGCTCGTCGAACAGGCTCGTCACCGAACCGTCCTCGAACACCTCACGCACCGCGCTCGCGATCGTCGGCGCGATCGACAGCACCGTGATCTTGTCCAGCTCCAGCTCGCTCGGCGTCGGCAGCGTGTTCGTGAACACGAACTCACTCACCTTGGAGTTCTTCAGCCGGTCCGCCGCCGGACCCGACAGCACCCCGTGCGTCGCCGTCACGATGACGTCCTCCGCGCCGTGCGCGAACAACGCGTCCGCCGCGGCGCAGATCGTCCCACCGGTGTCGATCATGTCGTCCACCAGCACACACACGCGGCCCTCCACCTCACCGACCACCTCGTGCACGGTGACCTGGTTCGCCACGTCCTTGTCCCGGCGCTTGTGCACGATCGCCAGCGGCGCGCCCAGCCGGTCGCACCAACGGTCCGCCACCCGCACCCGGCCGGCGTCCGGGGACACCACCGTCAGCTTGTCCCTCTCGACCTTCGCGCCCACGTAGTCCGCCAGCAGCGGAAGCGCGAAGAGATGGTCCACCGGACCGTCGAAGAAGCCCTGGATCTGGTCCGTGTGCAGATCGACCGTCAGAATCCGGTCCGCACCCGCCGTCTTCATCAGATCCGCGATCAGCCGCGCCGAGATCGGCTCACGGCCACGGTGCTTCTTGTCCTGCCGCGCATAGCCGTAGAACGGCACGATCACCGTGATCGACCGCGCCGAAGCCCGCTTCAACGCGTCGATCATGATCAACTGCTCCATGATCCACTTGTTGATCGGAGCCGTGTGGCTCTGGATCAGGAAGCAGTCCGCACCACGTGCCGACTCCTGGTAACGGACGTAGATCTCGCCATTGGCGAAGTCGAAGGCCTTCGTCGGGACGACCCCGACACCCAGCTGCTGGGCGACCTCCTCGGCAAGCTCGGGGTGGGCGCGGCCGGAGAAGAACATCATCTTCTTCTCGCCGGTCGTCTTGATCCCGGTCACAGCACTGTCTCCTCAGAGGTGTCTCAGCAGGTGGGGTGCGGATGTGCACTTATCACGGTACGCCGTGTCTGACCCGACCGTTTCCGGTCAGCCTTCGCCTTCCTCCCGGCGAGCGGCCGCCTCCGCCGCCCTCGCCGCCGCGCTCCCCGGACGCTTGCGCGCCACCCAGCCCTCGATATTCCGCTGCTGACCACGGGCCACGGCCAGCGAACCGGGCGGAACGTCCTTGGTGATCACGGACCCGGCAGCGGTGTACGCACCGTCCCCGACCGTGACAGGAGCCACAAACATATTGTCGGAGCCGGTACGGCAGTGCGACCCCACCGTGGTGTGGTGCTTCTCCTGTCCGTCGTAGTTGACGAACACGCTGGCGGCACCGATGTTCGTGTACTCACCGATCGTCGCGTCCCCCACGTACGACAGATGCGGGATCTTCGTCCCCTCACCGATCGAGGAGTTCTTCGTCTCCACGTACGTACCGATCTTGCCCTTCGCACCGAGACGCGTGCCCGGACGCAGATAGGCGTACGGACCCACCTTCGCCTCCGGCCCCACCTCCGCGCTGTCGGCCACCGCGTTGTCGACCCGGGCACCGGCGCCGACCCTCGTGTCCGTCAGCCGGCAGTTGGGCCCGACCTCCGCGCCCTCGCCGATGTGCGTGGAGCCGTGCAGCTGCGTACCCGGACGCACGACGGCGTCCCGCTCGAACGTCACCGTGACGTCCACCCAGGTCGTCGCCGGGTCGATCACCGTGACCCCGTCCAGCATCGCCCGCGTCAGCAGACGGTCGTTGAGGATCCGCCGCGCCTCGCTCAGCTGCACCCGGTTGTTGATCCCGGCGATCTCCCGGTGGTCGCCGGCCACCGAGGCCCCGACCCGGTGCCCCGCCTCACGCAGGATCCCGAGCACGTCCGTCAGGTACTCCTCACCCTGGCTGTTGTCCGTCCGCACCTTCTTCAGCGCCTCGGCGAGCAGCTGCCCGTCGAAGGCGAACACCCCGGAGTTGATCTCCCGGATGCCACGCTGGACGTCCGTGGCGTCCTTGTGCTCGACGATCCCGGTGACGGCGCCGGTGGCCTCGTCCCGGATGATCCGCCCGTAGCCGGTGGCGTCCGGGACCTCGGCGGTCAGCACGGTGACGGCGTTGCCGTCGGAGGCATGGGTGGCGGCCAGCCGCGTCAGCGTCTCGCCGGTCAGCAGCGGGGTGTCACCGCACACGACGACGACGGTCCCCTCGACCGCCCCGCCGAGCCCCTCCAGGGCGATCCGTACGGCGTGCCCGGTGCCGTTCTGCTCCTCCTGCACGGCGGTGCGGGCGGCCGGATCGGTCTCGGCGAGGTGCGCCACGACCTTCTCCCTCGCGTGCCCGACCACGACGACCAGGTTCTCGGGTTCCAACTCGCGGGCGGCGGCGAGGACATGGCCCACCAGGCTGCGGCCACAGATCTCGTGCAGGACCTTCGGTGTGGCCGACTTCATACGGGTGCCCTCACCCGCTGCGAGAACGACGACGGCTGCCGGGCGAATGGCGCTCACGGGGTTGCCCTTCGGCTTCTGGAATGGTGGGGACATCCGCAGGATACCGGGGCGTTTCATGGGGGACATGAGAGCGGGTCCTGACCGTGCGTTCAGCGGTCAGGACCCGAACCGGGCTTGGCTCCCCCGCCAGGACTCGAACCCGGACATATGGCACCAAAAGCCACAGTGCTGCCAATTACACCACAGGGGAACAAACCTCACCGAACGGACATTCAGTCAGTCCGTCGGGCGGCGCCTCCTACTATGCCGTACCAGGCACCTTCCATGCGACGGTACAGGTCGGCACTCCGCAGTACTCCTCCGAGGGATCCCGGCGCTCCGGCTTCGGCAGGTCTGGCTGATCGTTCATGGAGTGTGGTGTAGGCCAGTCATGGAAACTCGACGGAAAACCGGCCACGAACGACCGTAGGCTGGAGGCATGACCACGACGGGGGAAGACCATGCCACGGTCCGGGGAGGGCCGTGGTGGTGGACCAGGTGGCGCAGTGCCGCGTTGGATGCCGGGCTGGCTGTCGCGTCCGCGGTGGAGTGCGCGTTCGAAGGGATCCGGTTCGCGCGGGACGCGGGGATCCCGCCGGCCGCGGGGATCGTGTTCGGCGTGCTGGCCGGTTCCGCGTTGCTCGTGCGCCGGCAGTGGCCGATAGCCGTCGTCCTTGTCTCGATCGCCATCACGCCCGCCCAGATGGGCTATCTGATGGGCGTCGTCGGCCTGTACACGCTCGCCGCGTCGGAGTTGCCTCGCCGCATCATCGCCTCGCTGGCCGGCATGTCGCTGGTGGGCATGCTGATCGTGATGTTCGTGCGGGTGCGGCAGGACATGGCGCACGGCGGTCTGGACCTGGGTGACTGGTTCGTGCCGTTCGCGTCGATCACGACGGCGATCGGGATGACCGCGCCGCCGCTGCTGCTGGGGCTGTATGTCGGGGCCCGGCGCCGGCTGATGGAGAGTCTGCGGGAGCGGGCGGACAGCCTGGAGCGCGAGTTGCAGCTGCTGGCGGAGCGGGCCGAGGAGCGTGCGGAGTGGGCGCGTGGCGAGGAGCGGACGCGGATCGCGCGGGAGATGCACGACGTGGTCGCGCACCGGGTGAGTCTGATGGTGGTGCACGCGGCGGCGCTTCAGGCCGTGGCCCGCAAGGACCCGGAGAAGGCCGTGAAGAACGCCGCGCTGGTGGGGGACATGGGGCGGCAGGCGCTGACCGAGTTGCGGGAGATGCTCGGGGTGCTCAGGAGCGGGGAGGGTTCGCGGCGGGCCCAGCAGCCGGTTCCGCTGGCCGCTGTCGGGATGGCTGCCGCGGTGGCCGCGTCGAGGGTGGTCGACGAGGGCGACGGGCCGTGGCTGTCGGAGCTGGAGGAGCTGGTCGGGCAGTCGGCGGCGGCCGGGATGGTGGTGGCTCTGTCGGTCGAGGGGGATGTGCGCTCGTACGCGGCGGAGATCGAGCAGACGGCGTACCGCGTGGTGCAGGAGGCGTTGACGAACGTCCACAAGCACGCGGCGGGTGCGAAGACGTATGTGCGGGTGGCGCACCGGGTGTCGGAGATCGCGATGCAGGTGGAGAACGAGCCGCCGCCGGAGCTCGCGTCGGCGTCGTCGGCGCGGTTGCCCTCCGGGGGGAACGGGCTGGTGGGGATGAAGGAGCGGGTCACCGGGCTGGGCGGTGTGTTCGTCTCGGGGCCGACGGACGCGGGGGGTTTCCGGGTGTCGGCGGTGATTCCGGCGGCGTAGACCCCGCGTCGGTCAGCCCGCGGTGAGCCGTACGGGTTCGATGCCCGCGACGAGGGCGGCGAGGGCCGAGTCGATGTCCGGGCCGAGGTACCAGTCGCCGGTGTGGTCGAGGGCGTAGACGCGGCCTTCGGTGTCGATGGCGAGGAGGGCGGCGGAGTCGGTCTCGGCGCCGAGGGGGCTGACCTCGCGGTCGAGGGCGCGGCCGAGGTCGGCGAGGGTGCGGGCCATGTGGAGGCCGTGCAGGGGGTCGAGGTGGATCGCGGTGGGGGCGATCTGGCGGCCGGGGCCGGTGGGGGTGATGTGCAGGCCGCCGAACTCGGCCCAGGCCTCGACGGCGGCGGGGAAGACGGCGTGCCGGTGGCCGGCGGGCGAGGTGTGTTCGCGCAGGGCGTCGGCCCAGATCTCGGCCTGCTTTATGTCCCAGCGTCCGGGTTGCCAGCCGGCGGCGCGCAGGGCGGCGTCGACGGGTACGGGGAAGCGCGTGCTGGAGGTGCGGTCGGGGTGCATCTGCCCTTCGATCGTCGAGTTCGCCGGCGTCACCGGCCGGCCCTGGGGGCCGTGTTGTCGTACGGGTTGGTCGGGGGATTCAGTCGCCTGCCGCTGCCGGGTCGACGACGCGGACGCCGAAGTGGGCGCTGAGCGCGGTGCAGGCTCGGCAGGGTGCCGCGAAGCTGCCGTGCAGGGGGTCGCCGTCCTCGCGGATGCGGCGGGTGGTGAGTTTGGCCTGCTTGAGGGCTTTGCGCGCTTCGCCGTTGGTCATGGGCTTGCGGGCGGCGCGCTTGCTGCGGGCGGCGTCCGCGGCTGCTATGTGGCGGGAGATGAGGATGGTCTCGGCGCAGCGGCCGGTGAAGCGGTCGCGCTGGGCGCTGGTGAGGGTGTCGAGGAAGTCCTGCACGAGGGGGTGCAGGGGCGGCGGCTGGTCGCCGCGGGCTGCGGTGCCGGTGAGGGTGGCGCCGCGGACGGAGAGGGCGGCGGCGACGGTGGGGAGTATGCCGTCGCGGCGGTGCAGGAGGGCGGGGGCGGAGGCGTTGGTGGTGGCGCTCCAGCCGATGCGGGGGTCGCCGGACAGGCCGCGGTGCGGCGTGGTGGACGTACCCGTGTGTGGTCCCGTCTGCGTCGCGTTCATGATCGTCATCCCCTCCGTGCATCCCCCCGGAGGAGACAGACTGCCAAACTCCGTTGCTGGTGCGGTAGCTGGGGCGGTGCGACACGCCCGGGTTTGGGCGGTCCGTGAGGGCGGGGTGACGGCTGGTCACGGAAGCGGAGGGCGGCTGACCGGGGCCCGGTGACCGGTGCGGTCGTACCGCATAGGCTGTCGGCACCGCTTTCGTGCGGGTGGCGCTTGCCGGCATGCGTGAGGGCGTGTGGTGGCGGGCGCGGTGTGGTCACGACGTGAGTCGGGACGGACGAGACAGTCGATACGGGGCGTGGTGGGCGGCGGGTGCCGGCCGCCGCGGTTCGTACCAGAGTGCCGCAGGGGGCAACCGCCATGACGACAGGTCGGCTCGGGCTGGGGGCGCCGCCCAGCCGCCAGGCTGGGGGACAAGCCGTGCCGCCGAACGCGGCCTATGCCGGGCAGGTCGTGCATTTCCCGGACCCGGTCCGCGCGGCCCGTCACCCGAGAGGGGTACGGGTCGACGAGCGCGGTTACCCCGATTTCTCTCCCTACGCGCGTGCGGCCGCGGAGATCGCGGAGGCGCCGGAGGGTTTCGGGGTCGACGAGCTGCGGCTGACGGACTACGTGTCGGCGAACGCGGCGCTGGCGGCCTCGGGTCATGACCTGTGGGACACGGTGGTGCCGGTGGCGACGCCGCACGGCTGGACGTGGCATCACGTGGCGGGCAGCCGGCGGCTGGAGCTGATCCCGGTCGAGGTGAAGGCGCTGCTGCGGCACCACGGGGGGATCGCGACGTCGGAGGTGGACCAGGACAAGCGGGGCACGCGGCCGTTGCAGGAGACGCGTCCCGCGCATTTCGGGCTGCCGAAGTCGGGGGTGGCGGTGACGGAGGCGCAGGTGCAGGGGGTCGAGGAGGACCTCGGGTACCGGTTGCCGGGTGCGTACCGTTCGTTCCTGAAGGCGGCGGGCGGCTGCGCGCCGGTGGGCACCGCGCTCGACGCGGGGCTCGGTCTGCTGATCGACCAGCCGTTCTTCACGGTGCGCGACGAGGCGGCGGTCAATGACCTCGTGTACGTCAACAAGTGCCTGCGCGACCATCTGACCAAGGACTATCTGGGCGTCGGGTTCGTGCAGGGCGGGTTGCTCGCGGTGAAGGTGAAGGGCGAGCGCATCGGTTCTGTGTGGTTCTGCGCGTACGACGACGTGCGGGACGTCGATCCGTCGTGGTCGCCCGCGGAGCGGGTGGAGCGTCTGCTGCTGCCGTGCGGTGAGGACTTCGACGTGTTCCTGTCCCGACTGGCGGGATCCCCGCCGGAGTTGGAAACGGTGGCGAATCTGATGGTGGACGGCGGTTTCGCGCGGTCCGTTCCCGTGGTGGGGGAGTGAGCCGGCGATGGTGACGTTCGCGCAGGCGCAGGAGCGCGCCGAGGAGTGGATCAACGGTGACGTGCCGTCGTACCAGCACCGCGAGGTGCGGGTACGGGAGTTCGAGCTCGGTTTCGTGGTGTGGGCGGAGGACCGTGCGGAGGGTCCGCGGTCGGACGGCGGTGCGCAGCGGCTGGTGATCGCCCGGGACAGCGGTGAGGCCACGCTGTGGCCCTCGCTGCCGGTGGGTGAGGTCATCCGCCGCTACGAGGAGGAGTACGGCCGCCCGGACCCCGCGGACGAACCGGCGCCGTCGGCCGCCTCCTCCGCCCGCGTCGACCTGAACCAGACGTCGTTCCTGCTCAGCCCTCCGGAGTGGCTGCAGGAGGCGGCGGACAAGCTGGGGATCGGGGAGCGGCGGGGTGAGGGGGCGGCTGCGGCTGCGGCTCCGGGTGGTGCCGGTGCCGGTGGGGATGGGCGTGGGGTTGGCTCGTCTGGTTCTGGTACGTCGGGGGGCGGGGCGCTTCCCGAGACGCAGCCGGGGGTGCCTGTCGGGGCTTCCGGGGACTTGAACTCGCCCGGCGCTCGGGTCGGTTCGGGGGCGCCCGGAGGTGCCGGTGCGCCGAACGTGCCCGCCGGGGCGACTCCTTGGGCCGGGACCGACACCAACGCGGATGCGGGCGAGGACCGTTCCGTGCCGTTGCCGGCGACCGTCTTCGCGCCGCCGCTGAGCGACATCGAGGACGCGCCTCCGTCGGCGCCGTCGACCCTGCCCGACGCCGAGACGGCACTGATCGCGGGCGGCAGCCAGATTCCGCCCACGGCGGTGGCGCCGGCGCTGGACGACCGGGGGGCGCCGGGCGCGGGAAGTGTGCCCGGGGCGCCCGCGGGACAGAGTGCGCCGGGCGTGTCCGGAGTGCCGGGGGCGCCCGGTACGCATGGAGCGCCGGGCGGGCCAGGTCGTGCGCCGGTGGCGCCCGCGGGTGCTGGTGCGCCGGGTACGCCGCCGCCTCCGCTCGGGCCGGGTGGATCGGCGTACGGCTACCCGCAGGGGGCGGGTGGTGCGGGGGCGCCGGGTGCGTCTTCGCCGGGAGCGCCCGCGCCGGGTGCCATGCCTCCGCCTCCGCCGGGTGCGTCGTCGTATGGGTATCCGCAGGGACCGGGCGGTGCGGGAGTGCCTGGCACGCCTCCGGGGGCTTCGGCTCCGGGTTCCGTGCCTCCCCCTCCGCCGGGTGCGTCCTCCTACGGGTATCCGCAGGGCTCTGGTGGAGCGCCCGGTATGCCGCAGCCTCCCGGTGCACCGGGGCTTGCGCCGAACGCCGGGGACATCGCCGACGCCGCGACCAGCAAGGCCGCGCCTCCGTCGCGTCGGGGGCCGACTCCGCCGCCCCCGCCGAGCGCCCCGGGGGCACCGGGGGCGCGGGCGGGCAACGCATCTCCGCCGCCGCCGGGGCCCGGTGCGGGCGGGTACGTGCCCACGCAACTCGTCTCAGCACTCGGTCCTGACGGCCCTGAGGGGGCTACCGGACCGCAGACCCCGGGCGCACCGCATCCGCCCGGCGCGCCGAACCCGCCGGGCGCCCCCCAACCGCCCGGTGCGCCGAACTCGCCCGGCGGTACTCCGCCGGGCGGCGCCCACCACGCCGCCACGGTGCTCGCCGACCCGGGTCGGATGGGCCCGGGCGGGGGCGCGCCGCAATCGCCGGGCGCCCCGGGTGTTCCGGGCGCCCCAGGCTTCCCGGGCACACCCAGCGCGCAGGCGTTTCCGGCCGCCCCGGGCACGCCGAACGCGCCCGGCGCGTCAGGAGTCCCGAGCGCCCCGGGTATGCCGAGCGCGCTCGGCGCGCCTCAGCCTTCGGGCGCCCCGGGCGTACCCGCCGCGCCCGGCGCATTCCAACCGCCAGGCGCCCCGGGCATGCCGAGTGAGCCGGGCGCTCCTCAACCTCCTGGCGCCCCCGCCGCCCCCGCCGCCCCCGGCGCGCACGGTTCTGCAGGGGGCGCGCCCGGGGCCGTTCACCACGCCGAGACCGTGTTGGCCGCGCCGCCGGTCGGTGGTCCCGGCGCTCCTCCGGTGGGTGGTCCCGGTGCTCCGCCGGTCGGTGGTCCCGGTGCACCGCGCGTTGGTGGTCCCGGTGTGCCTCCACCGCCGCAACCCCCTGGCGCGCTCGGTACTCCGGGCGCCCCCGGTGTGGCTCCCGGGGCTCCCTTGGGCCCGGGAGCGCCTCAGCCGCCCATGCCGCCGGGGCCCGGTGGGATGCCGGTGCTGGGGCAGCCGTCGGGGTACGGGTATCCGCAGCAGCCCGCCGGGCAGCCGACGGTCGGTCCCGGGTATCAGGCCGTTCTTCGGTACCGGGCGCAGGACGGCTCCGAGCAGCAGGTGATCCGGCGGTCCGCGCCGGGGACGCCGCACCCGGAGTGGCAGATCTTCCACGAGCTGCGCGGGATGAACGTGCCGCCGGACCAGGTGCTGGAACTGCACACGGAGTTGGAGTCCTGCGAGCTGCCGGGTGCGTACTGCGCGCGGATGATCCGGGAGCAGTGGCCGCAGGCGCGGATCACCAGCATCGCGCCCTACGGCGCCGATCACGCGAGCCGGCAGCAGGGCATGCGGCAACTGCTCGCGCATCAGGGGGAGTTGCACCAGGTGGCGGACGGGCCGGCGCGCCCCGCGCCGGTGCGCGCGCCGTTGCCGCCGGTGCAGGCGGCGCCGCCGGTTCCGCCGGAGGCCGTGGCGCAGGAGCTCGCGGCGGCGTTCGGGCCGGGCATTTTCCGGTTCGAGCAGGCCGCGGTCTCCCGGCAGGGCGTGCCGCCGATCGTGGCGCAGTCGCTGGTGACGGCGGGACTTCCGCTGGACATGGGCCCGTTCTTCTGGGCGCAGGCCCAGCCGGGCCGGCCGGTGCCGACGCTCGCCGAACTGGCGCAGGAGCGCGGTGTGCAGCCGGCGCCGGACGCGGCCTCCTACCTCGTGATGGGCAGCGACTTCGGCAAGGCGCTGTGCGTGCAGTACGGCACGGCGAACATCGTGGCCGTCCCCGTGGAGGCCGGGCCCGGCGGTGCTCCGGTGCCGCCGCAGTTCGTGAACACGGGGCTGCCCGAGTTCCAGCGCTGCCTGGCGCTGCTCGGCCGGATGTGGCGGCTGCGGTTCGGTCTCAACCAGGAGCAGGCGGGCCGCTGGACCGTCGACTTCCAGGCCCAGCTGGCCTCCCTCGACCCGGCGGCGCTCGGGTCGCCGGAGAGCTGGTGGTCGGTGCTGCTCGAGCAGATGTGGGACGGCTTGCTGTGACGCCGACGTCCCCCTGACGCAAGAGACCCCTCAGGGGGGCAAGGGACCCCTCGGGGAGCAAGGGACCCCTCGGGCCGGGCCCGGTCACTGTGACCGGGCCCGGCCCTTTTGTGTGCGTTCTGACCGCGACCCCTGTGCGGAGTGTCGGGTTATGAACACTTACGTCCGATACATCAAGATGTGCGCGAAATCATCATTTCGCGTCCGTTCGGCGGAGAGGGGTTCCAGGATGAGCAGCGCATCGGTCTCGGCCCACGGCTTCGGGGCCGTACGGGGGCGCGGTTACCGTCCCGACCAGGTCGACGCGTACACCGCCGCCCTCTCCGGTGACCGGGACGCCGCGTGGGAGCGGGCCGCCCGGCTCACCGTGCTCGCCAGGGAGATGGAGGAGGAGGCGCAGGACCTGCGGGAGACCGTGGCGCACCTCTCGCCGCAGACGTACGAGACGCTCGGCGAGGGCGCGCGGCGGCTGTTCCAGTTCGTGGAGGAGGAGGCCGCCGCCGTGCGGGAGCGCGCGCGGCAGGAAGCGCAGCGCCTCGTGGAGACGGCGCAGGCGCGCGCGGACGGCGTGCGCGACGCGGCACAGGCGCGCGCCGACGCCGTACGCGCCGAGGCCGAGGAACGCGCCCGGCAGCGGTTGCTCGTGGCGCAGGCCGAGGCCGACGAGATCCGGATCTCCGCCCGGCGCGCGGTGAAGGAGGGACGGGGTGAGGCCTTGGCGGTGCTTCGGGAAGCGCGCGAGCGCACCTCCGGGATGCTCGCCGATCAGGCCGAGGAGTTCGCCGAGCGGTTGGCCGAGCTGGAGCGGGCCGAGGCCGAACGGGTGGCCGCGGTCGATGCCCGGGAGGCCGAACGGGTGGCGCGGGCGGAAGAAGCGCTGGCCGAGGCGGAACGGGAGTTCCGTGAGGCCGAGGAGGCCGCGATGCGGTGTCAGGAGGAGGCGCGGGTACGGGCCGCGGAGATCCTCGCGGAGGCGCGGGCCGGTGAGGAGCAGATCACCCGGGACACCGAACGGCTGCTGCGCGAGCACGCGGAGCGGTGGGAGGACGTGCAGGCGCAGATGGACTACGTACGCAGCAGCCTCACGGCGTTGACGGGTTCCGCGTCGGGGGAGTGACGCGCGCGGGACCGGCGCCGGGTGTCGTATGAGGGCGCCCGGCACGCACCGCGCGCCACTTCGCCCCCGCTCCTCCGCACCGCCCTTCTCACCCGCCCCTGCGCACCGCCCCCGCCAGAATCCACCCCTCCACCGCCTCGTACTGATGCCGCTGTTCCTCCGACGCCCGCCGTCCCGAGAGCACCGTGCCCAGCCAGCCGAACAGGAAGCCCAGGGGGATCGTCACCAGGCCCGTCGTGGTGAACGGGAACCAGTTGAAGTCGGCGTCGGGGAAGGCGGCCACGGGGGAGCCCGAGACCAGGTTGGTGCCCGGCATCAGGAGCAGGACGGCCAGGCTGCCGCCGATCAGGGTGCACAGCAGGCCGGCCCGGGTGTAGCGGCGCCAGAAGAGGCTGTAGACCAGGGCGGGCGCGATGGCGGAGGCACCCAGACAGAAGGAGAGGGTCACCAGGGGCTGCAGGCTGTGGTGCTGGACCAGCGTGGCCAGCAGGATCGCGGGAACGCCGACCGCGAGGGCGGAGACCCGGGCGAGCCCCATCTCGCGGCGGGCCGACATCTCCTGTACCCGGGCGGCGAAGACGTCGTGGGCGAGGGAGTTGGCGCAGGCGAGGATCATGCCGGCGACGGAGGCGAGCAGGGTGAGGAAGATCGCCGTCGTGATCGTCGTGAAGAGGAAGGTCTCCGCGGTGGACACCTCGGGGCCGAACGCCGCGCGGGAGCCCAGCAGATAGGCCGTGTTGCCGCGCGGGTCGGCCTGGGCGATGACCGCCCGCCCGATCAGCGCCGTCGCGCCGAAGCCGACGACCGTCATGATGAGGACGAAGAGGACCACCATCGACACCGCCCAGGACATCGAGCGGCGCACCTGCCGGGCGCTGGAGGCGGTGTACATGCGCATCGTGACGTGTGGCAGGCAGGCGCCGCCGATGACGACCGTCAGTTCCGAACTGATCATGTCCAGGCGGGGGTTGGGGCTGCCGGCGAACTCCACGCCCGAGCGGAGGAAGGCGGTGCCGACCCCGCTCTGCGATGCGGCCGCGTGGAACAGGGCCCCGGGGTCCCAGTCGAAGCGCCGCAGGATCAGTACGGCCGCGACCGCGCCCGACCCGAGCAGCATCACGATCTTCAGGATCTGGATCAGGGCGGTGCCCTTCATCCCGCCGATGGCGGCGTAGCTGATCATCAGGGCGCCCAGGCCGATGATGCATCCGGTCTTCAGGGAGTCGCCGGAGAAGCCGAGGATGAAGGCCAGCAGCTGTCCCGTGCCGGCGAGCTGGACCAGCATCAGCGGCAGCAGCGCGGCGATGGTCACCGCGCACGCCGTGATGCGCACCGCGCGCCCCGGCATCCGTCGCGCCAGCGCGTCGCCCATGGTGAACCGGCCCGCGTTGCGCAGGGGTTCGGCCAGCAGGAACATCAGCAGCATCAGCGACAGGGCGGTGCTGAGGGCGAGCACGATGCCGTCGTAACCGCACAGGGCGATGACCCCGCCGGTGCCGAGGACGCTCGCGGCGGAGATGTAGTCGCCGGCGATGGCGAGGCCGTTGCGCATGGGCGAGAGGGAGCCGTAGCCGGTGTAGAACTCGTCGAGGTCGTCGCGGTCGGGGCCGGTCATCACGCACAGCAGCAGGGTGATGGTGGCGATCGCGGAGAAGGCGACGAGGGACATGGCCTGGGCGTTGCCGCTGAAGCCGTCGGTCATCGGGCCGCCTCCCGCTTGGCGTCCACCGCGGACTGCTTGCGGATGCGGTCGGCGATCGGGTCGACGTAACGGCGCGCGGTGTGCTCGTACAGCGCGATGGCCAGCCAGGTGACGGGGATCTGGATCAGCGCGAGCAGCAGTCCGGTCGGCAGCCCGTCGGTGACGTCGCCGGCCATGACCGACGGCGCGAAGGCGGACAGGACGAGGAACAGGGTGAAGTAGCCGAGCGCGGTCAGGGCTGCGGTACGGCGCTGCCAGCGGTAGGCGCTGCGCAGGATCCGGAGGTCGCTGTGGTGCCCGAGCGGGGGATGCGGCGGGCGGCGCCGGGGCGGCTCGGGCGGGTCCGCGATGGGCGGCTGCCAGGGGTACGTGGCCTCGTAGGCCGGCGACGAGTCGTACTGCCGGTACTGCTGGGGTTGTTGTGCGGGTCGGTACGGGTACGACGGGGACGGGTCGTAGGACATCCCGGTACTCCTTGCGTGGCTCGGGTCCGGTGCGGACCGCAAGGGAGGTGGGGGGCGGCGGAGTCCCGCACGTTACTCGACGGTTCGGATACGCACAGCCCTTTCGACAAACTGGCTGGTCGGTATGCGCTTACTTCGCTGACCTGTGACGTTACCCGCGTTAACTCGGATTTTTGGCAGCGCTGCGCGTCCTCTCACTGCTCCTTGAGGACCGGGAAGCGTCGTGGGGCCAGGAACAGCAGGACGAGGAAGGCCGCTGCGGCCGCGCAGCCCGCGCCGATGTACACCGCGTGCACCGCGTCCGCGATCGCCCGGCGCGTCGCCTCCGGTACGGTGCCCGAGTCCAGGCCCCGGGTCACCGAGTCCAGGTCGCCGGCGCCGCCCAGGCGGGAGGCGATCACCCCGTTGGCGACCGCGCCGAAGACGGAGGCGCCGATCGTCTGGCCGGTCTGGCGGCAGAAGAGCACCGAGGCGGTCGTGGTGCCCCGTTCCGCCCAGCCCACCGTCGACTGCACGCCCACGATCAGCGGGAGTTGGAACAGCCCCAGCGCCGCGCCCAACAGCAACATCAGCAGCGTCGGTTGCCAGGCCGATCCGGGGTACGGCAGGAACGGGAACGCGAACAGGATCAGCGCCGCCGTGCCGATGCCCAGCATCGCCGTGTTGCGGAAGCCGATCCGCCGGTACACGTGCTGGCTCAGCGCCGCCGACACCGGCCAGGTCAGCGTCCAGACCGAGAGCACGAAGCCCGCCGCCACGGGCGCGAGACCCAGCACCGACTGCGCGTACGTCGGCAGGAACACGCTCGGCGCCACCATCAGCAACCCCAGCGCGCCCAGGGCGAGGTTGACGGCCGCGATCGTCCGCCGCCGCCACACCCACCCGGGGATGACCGGCTCTGCCGCCCGGCGTTCGATCACGACCACGGCACCGGCGAGCGCGAGTCCCGTACCGAACAGCGCCACCGAGGGCCCCGACAGCCACGGCCAGGCCACCCCGCCCTGCACCAGCGCCGTCAGCAGCACGCCCCCGCACGCGAACACCGCCAGCGCGCCCGCCCAGTCGATGCGCGGACGGCGCTCCAACTCCCGGCGCGGCTCGCGCAGATGGCGGACGACCAGCCACAACGCCACCGCCCCTATGGGGAGGTTGACCAGGAAGATCCAGCGCCAGCCGGCGTACGCGGCGAGCAGGCCGCCGATTCCGGGGCCGGCCACCGCCGACACCGCCCAGACCGTGGACAACTTCGACTGGATCCTGGGCCGTTCCTCCAGCGGGTACAGGTCGGCCGCGAGCGTCTGCACCGTGCCCTGCAACGCGCCGCCGCCCAGCCCCTGGACGATGCGGAAGGCGATCAGCGCGCCCATGTTCCAGGCCGCGGCGCACAGCAGCGAGCCGAGCAGGAACACCGCGGCGCCCGCGACGAGCACCGGTTTGCGGCCGAAGGTGTCGGACAGCTTGCCGTACACCGGGAGCGTGACCGTGACCGCGAGCAGGTAGCCGGAGAAGAGCCAGGAGAAGTACGAGAATCCGCCGAGGTCGCCCACGATCTGGGGGACGGCGGTGGAGACGATGGTGGCGTCGAGCGCCGCGAGCGCCATCGCGAGCATGAGCGCGGCGACGACCGCTCCGCGTCTGTGCGTGTCCGCCGGCCGGCCGGGCGCCACACCGGCACGTGTCTCTGTGCCGCCCTGGTCCACGTGATTCCTTTCCCCTTGCATCTATCCGCCGTCCGACAGCTTCCCACTTGACCCTGACGCGGCGGGAGGGTGGAGCCTGAGTGGGCCGGTGGGTGGAGCGAACCCCGAGATCGACTCCACCTGTCGGTGGACGGCCCCTAGGGGTCACCTCCGTACTACGGCTGGGGGAGGGTTCGTCCCCCTGGAGGACGAGAGGGGCCCGGGCCGGTCCTTAACCTGGCTTTACGCCGCTGGGGAGCGGCCGGGGGGCGGTTCACCGAACCGGCGGGGGTGGGGTTTACCCCCGTACAAGAGGGTGCCGAGCACCAGCGCGCGGGACCCCTCTTCGACGCCAGACTCATCGACGTACCGATTCGCACAGCTCATCCGCAGGCAGCCCGGTGTCATCGGCTGCCCGACATAGGAGACTTACCATGACTTCGGCCGTGACCATTCCCAGGCACGGGGGCACTGGAGGACGGACGGCCGTCGCCGCGCGGGCGCGGCAGGTCGTCAAGGCGTACGGGGCCGGGGAGACCCGCGTCGTCGCCCTCGACCATGTCGACGTGGACATCGCCCGCGGCCAGTTCACCGCGATCATGGGCCCCTCGGGGTCCGGCAAGTCCACCCTGATGCACTGCCTCGCCGGGCTCGACACCGTCACCAGCGGGCAGATCTACCTGGACGAGACCGAGATCACCGGGCTGAAGGACAAGAAGCTCACCCAGCTGCGGCGGGACCGGATCGGGTTCATCTTCCAGGCGTTCAACCTGCTGCCCACGCTGAACGCGATCGAGAACATCACGCTGCCGATGGACATCGCGGGCCGCAAGCCGGACCGGCAGTGGCTCGCGCGCGTGGTGGACACCGTCGGCCTCGCGGACCGGCTCAAGCACCGGCCCACCCAGCTCTCCGGCGGACAGCAGCAGCGCGTCGCCGTGGCCCGCGCGCTGGCCGCCCGGCCCGAGATCATCTTCGGTGACGAGCCCACCGGAAACCTCGACTCGCGCGCGGGTGCCGAAGTGCTGGGCTTCCTGCGGCAGTCCGTGGACGAGCTCGGGCAGACCATCGTCATCGTCACGCACGACCCGGTCGCCGCCTCCTACTCGGACCGCGTGCTGTACCTCGCCGACGGCCGGATCGTCGACGAGATGTACAAGCCCACCGCGGAGGCCGTCCTGGACCGCATGAAGGACTTCGACGCCCGGGGGCGTACGTCATGACCGTCATGAAGACCTCGATGCGCAACTTCTTCGCGCACAAGGGGCGCATGGCCCTCTCGGCGATCGCCGTGCTGCTGTCGGTGGGCTTCGTCTGCGGGACGCTGGTGTTCACCGACACCATGAACACCACCTTCGACAAGCTGTTCGCGGCCACCTCCTCCGATGTGACGGTGAGCGCGAAGGGCGCCTCGGACAGCGGTGAGACCACCTCCGACAACGGCAGGCCGCCCGTGATGCCGGCCTCCGTGGTCGGCGAGGTGAAGTCGGCGCAAGGGGTGAAGGCGGCGGAGGGGACCGTCTTCTCGACCTCGGTGACCGTCGTCGACGCCAAGAAGGACAACCTCTCGCCCTCCAGCGGCGCCCCGACCATCGTCGGCAGCTGGAACGGCAACGACGCCCGCACCATGAAGATCACCTCCGGTTCGGCGCCCAAGGGCTCCGACCAGGTGATGGTCGACGCCGACACCGCCGACAAGCACCACCTCGAGCTCGGTGACACGCTGGCCGTGATCAGCGCGGTCGGCACGCACGAGGCGCGGATCTCCGGCATCGCCTCCTTCCAGGTCACCAACCCCGGCGCGGCGATCTTCTACCTGGACACCAAGACCGCCCAGCAGACGCTCGTCGGGAAGACCGGTGTCTTCACCAACGTCAACGTCACCGCCGCCTCCGGCGTGAGCGACGACCAGCTGAAGCGGAACGTGGTCTCGGCGCTCGGCACCCACTACAAGGTGCAGACCGCCAAGGAGACCGCCGACGCCAACCAGAAGGACGTCGAGAGCTTCATGAACGTCATGAAGTACGCGATGCTCGGCTTCGCCGGGATCGCCTTCCTCGTCGGCATCTTCCTGATCATCAACACCTTCTCCATGCTGGTCGCCCAGCGCACCCGGGAGATCGGCCTGATGCGGGCCATCGGCTCCAGCCGCAAGCAGGTCAACCGGTCGGTGCTGGCCGAGGCGCTGCTGCTCGGCGTGACCGGCTCGGTCCTCGGCGTCGGCGCGGGCGTCGGACTCGCGGTCGGCCTGATGAAGATCATGGGCCAGATGGGCATGCACCTGTCCACCGCGGACCTCACGGTCGCCTGGACCACCCCGGTCGTCGGTCTCGTCCTCGGTGTCGTCGTCACCGTCCTCGCCGCCTACCTGCCCGCCCGCCGGGCCGGCAAGGTCTCCCCGATGGCCGCGCTGCGCGACGCCGGCGCCCCCGCCGACGCCAAGGCCGGTGCCGTACGGGCCGTGCTGGGCACGCTGCTGACCGCCGGCGGCGGCTTCGCCCTCTACCTGGCCGCCTCCGCCGACAAGGCGACCGGCGGCTCGCTCTGGCTGGGCCTGGGCGTGGTGCTCTCCCTGATCGGGTTCGTGGTGATCGGCCCGCTGCTCGCGGGCGGTGTCGTCCGGGTCCTGGGCGCCGTGCTGCTGCGGGCCTTCGGGCCGGTCGGGCGGATGGCCGAGCGCAACGCGCTGCGCAACCCGCGCCGTACGGGCGCCACGGGCGCCGCCCTGATGATCGGGCTCGCGCTGGTCGCCTGTCTGTCGGTGGTCGGCTCCTCGATGGTCGCCTCGGCGACGGACCAGCTCGACAAGACCGTCGGCACGGACTTCATCATCCAGTCCGACGGCGGCCAGATGATCACTCCGCAGGCGGTCAGGGCCGTGAAGTCGACGCCGGGCCTGAAGCGGGTCACCGAGTACAAGACGACCGAGGCCGACTACACCACCCCGGACGGCAGGACGCTCAAGGACACCGACATCACGGCGGCCGACCCGACGTACGCGACGGACCTGCGGGTCAAGACCGTCGCCGGGAACCTCAAGGACGCCTACCTGCCCGACTCGATGTCGGTCCACGAGAAGTTCGCCAAGGCGCACGACGTCCACCTGGGCTCGAAGATCCGCATCGCGTTCAAGGACGGTGCCACCGCCGACCTGACGGTCCGGGCCATCACCAGCAACGACGGATTGATCGACGCGGGCTCGAAGTACACCTCCATCGCGACGCTCGCCAAGTACGTGCCGACCGAGAAGATGCCGCTGGACCAGCTGGTCTTCGCCACCGCCAAGGACGGGCAGCAGGACACGGCGTACAAGTCGCTGAAGTCCGCGCTGCACGACTACCCGCAGTACAAGGTGCGCGACCAGACCGACTACAAGCAGGCGCTGAAGGACCAGATCGGGCAGCTGCTCAACATGATCTACGGGCTGCTGGCGCTGGCGATCATCGTCGCGATCCTGGGTGTGGTGAACACGCTGGCCCTCTCGGTGGTCGAGCGGACGCGGGAGATCGGCCTGATGCGGGCCATCGGTCTCTCCCGCCGCCAGATGCGCCGGATGATCCGCATGGAGTCCGTGGTCATCGCCCTCTTCGGGGCGCTGCTCGGCCTGGGCCTCGGCATGGGCTGGGGCGCGACGGCCCAGAAGCTCCTCGCCCTGGAGGGCCTGAAGGTTCTGGAGGTCCCCTGGTCCACGCTGATCACGGTCTTCCTCGGCTCCGCGGTCGTGGGCCTGGTCGCCGCCCTGATCCCGGCGTTCCGGGCGGGCCGGATGAACGTCCTGAACGCGATCGCCACCGAGTAGGGGAGCCGGGGGTACGACCACCGCACACGGGGGTTGCGGGGGAGAGCCCGGCGCCGGGGAGTCCTTGGGGGGACGTCCCGGCGCCGGGTCTTTCGTATCCCCAGCCGTATCCACAGGCCGACTGCGGTATCCACAGCCCCCGGCGCGACCGCGGAGCGCGACGTACCCTGGGAACCCCCGGCCCGCCACGCGTGTCGGGTGATTCGCGTTGCCCGCCCCGGACGAAAGCCGCCCCGAATGAGCCTGCACGGTCTGCTCGACGCCGTCGTCAAGGACCCCGCCCTCGCCGAAGCGATCAGAGCGGGGGCCGACGGCAACCGCATGCACGTCGACCTGGTCGGACCCCAGGCGGCCCGCCCCTTCGCGGTCGCCGCGCTGGCCCGCGAGACCGGCCGCCCGGTGCTGGCGGTGACGGCCACGGGACGGGAGGCGGAGGACCTGGCGGCAGCCCTGCGCTCGCTGCTGCCGCCGGAGGGCGTGGCGGAGTACCCGTCCTGGGAGACGCTCCCGCACGAGCGGCTCAGCCCGCGCAGCGACACCGTGGGGCGCCGGCTGGCCGTCCTGCGCCGGCTCGCCCACCCCCGCCCCGACGACCCCGAGACCGGACCGGTCTCCGTGGTCGTGGCGCCCGTACGGTCCGTGCTGCAACCGCAGGTCAAGGGGCTCGGCGACCTGGAGCCGGTCGCGCTCAGGACCGGGCAGACCGCCGATCTGAACGAGGTCGTGGAAGCCCTCGCCGCCGCCGCGTACGCGCGCGTGGAACTCGTCGAGAAGCGCGGCGAGTTCGCCGTACGAGGCGGCATCCTCGACGTCTTCCCGCCCACCGAGGAGCACCCCCTCCGCGTCGAGTTCTGGGGCGACGACGTCGAGGAGATCCGCTACTTCAAGGTCGCCGACCAGCGGTCCCTGGAGGTCGCCGAGCACGGTCTGTGGGCACCGCCGTGCCGCGAGCTGCTGCTCACCGAGGACGTCCGCGCACGCGCGCGTGCCCTCGCCGAGGAGCACCCGGAGCTGGGCGAACTCCTGAACAAGATCGCCGAGGGCATCGCGGTCGAGGGCATGGAGTCCCTGGCCCCCGTCCTGGTCGACGACATGGAGCTGCTCCTGGACGTGCTCCCCAAGGGCGCCATGGCCGTCGTATGCGATCCGGAGCGGGTACGCACGCGTGCCGCCGATCTGGTCGCGACCTCCCAGGAGTTCCTGCAGGCGTCCTGGGCGGCTACCGCGGGTGGCGGCGAGGCCCCCATCGACGTCGGCGCGGCCTCCCTGTGGTCCATCGCGGACGTCCGCGACCGGGCCCGGGAGCTGGACATGATGTGGTGGTCGGTCTCCCCCTTCGCGGCCGACGAAGAGCTCGACGCCGACACCCTGAAGCTCGGCATGCACGCCCCCGAGACCTACCGGGGCGACACCGCCAAGGCACTCGCCGACACCAAGGGCTGGCTCGCCGACGGCTGGCGCACGGTGTTCGTCACCGAGGGCCACGGCCCGGCGGCCCGCACGGTCGAGGTGCTGGGCGGCGAGGGCATCGCCGCGCGCCTCGACATCGAGCTCGGCACGATCGCGCCGTCCGTCGTGCACGTGGCGTGCGGCTCGATCGACTACGGCTTCGTGGACCCGGCGCTGAAGCTGGCCGTCCTGACCGAGACCGACCTCTCGGGGCAGAAGGCGGCCGGCAAGGACGGCGCCCGGATGCCGGCCCGCCGCCGCAAGACCATCGACCCGCTCACCCTGGAGGCGGGCGACTACATCGTCCACGAGCAGCACGGCGTGGGCCGCTACATCGAGATGGTGCAGCGCACGGTGCAGGGCGCCACCCGCGAGTACCTGGTCGTCGAGTACGCCCCCGCCAAGCGCGGCCAGCCCGGCGACCGCCTCTACATCCCCACCGACCAGCTGGAGCAGATCACCAAGTACGTCGGCGGCGAGGCCCCCACCCTGCACCGCCTGGGCGGCGCCGACTGGACCAAGACCAAGGCGCGTGCCAAGAAGGCGGTCAAGGAGATCGCGGCCGACCTGATCAAGCTCTACAGCGCGCGGATGGCGGCGCCCGGGCACGCCTTCGGCTCGGACACCCCCTGGCAGCGCGAGCTGGAGGACGCCTTCCCCTACGCCGAGACCCCCGACCAGCTCACCACCATCGCCGAGGTCAAGGAGGACATGGAGAAGTCGGTCCCGATGGACCGCCTGGTCTGCGGCGACGTGGGCTACGGCAAGACCGAGATCGCGGTGCGGGCCGCCTTCAAGGCGGTCCAGGACGGCAAGCAGGTGGCGGTCCTCGTCCCGACGACCCTGCTGGTGCAGCAGCACTTCGGGACGTTCAGCGAGCGCTACTCCCAGTTCCCGGTCAACGTCCGGGCGCTCAGCCGCTTCCAGACCGACACCGAGGCGAAGGCGGTGCTGGAGGGCCTGCGGGAGGGCTCGGTGGACGTCGTCATCGGCACCCACCGGCTGTTCTCCTCCGAGACCAAGTTCAAGGACCTGGGCCTGGTCATCGTGGACGAGGAGCAGCGCTTCGGCGTCGAGCACAAGGAGCAGCTGAAGAAGCTGCGCGCCAACGTGGACGTGCTCACCATGTCCGCGACGCCCATCCCGCGCACCCTGGAGATGGCGGTCACCGGCATCCGCGAGATGTCCACGATCACCACCCCGCCGGAGGAGCGCCACCCGGTGCTCACCTTCGTCGGCCCCTACGAGGAGAAGCAGATCGGCGCCGCCATCCGCCGTGAACTGCTGCGCGAGGGCCAGGTCTTCTACATCCACAACCGCGTCGAGTCGATCGACCGGGCCGCCTCCCGGCTGCGCGAGATCGTCCCCGAGGCGAGGATCGCCACGGCCCACGGCCAGATGTCCGAGCAGACGCTGGAGCAGGTGGTCGTCGACTTCTGGGAGAAGAAGTACGACGTCCTGGTGTCGACCACGATCGTCGAGTCCGGCATCGACATCTCCAACGCGAACACCCTGATCGTGGAGCGCGGCGACAACTTCGGCCTCTCCCAGCTGCACCAGCTGCGCGGCCGGGTCGGCCGTGGCCGCGAGCGCGGTTACGCCTACTTCCTGTACCCGCCGGAGAAGCCGCTGACGGAGACCGCCCACGAGCGCCTGGCGACCATCGCCCAGCACACGGAGATGGGCGCGGGCATGTACGTGGCGATGAAGGACCTGGAGATCCGCGGCGCGGGCAACCTGCTCGGCGGTGAGCAGTCCGGCCACATCGCGGGCGTCGGCTTCGACCTGTACGTCCGCATGGTCGGCGAGGCGGTCGCGGACTACCGGGCCTCCCTGGAGGGCGGTGTGGAGGAGGAGCCGCCGCTGGAGGTCAAGATCGAGCTCCCCGTCGACGCCCACGTCCCGCACGACTACGCCCCCGGCGAGCGGCTGCGCCTGCAGGCCTACCGGGCCATCGCCTCCGCCAACACGGAGGAGGACATCAAGTCCGTGCGCGAGGAACTCGTCGACCGCTACGGCAAGTTGCCCGAGCCGGTCGAGAACCTGCTGCTGGTGGCCGGGCTGCGCATGCTCGCCCGCGCGTGCGAGGTCGGCGAGATCGTCCTGCAGGGCAACAACATCCGCTTCGCGCCGGTGGAGTTGCGCGAGTCGCAGGAGCTGCGCGTCAAGCGTCTGTACCCCGGGTCCGTCATCAAGCCGGCGGTGCGCCAGGTCCTCGTACCGCGTCCCAAGACGGCGAAGGTGGGCGGGAAGCCGCTGGTCGGGCGCGAACTGCTCGGCTGGGTGGGGGAGTTCCTGACGTCGATTCTGGGGTCGTAGCGTCGATTCCGGGGTCGTAGCGTTCAACGCTCACTCATTGCAACGAGTGGCGGAGTTGTTGTTGCGTTAAGGTGTCGGCCAGTGCAACGAATTCTGCCCTCTGAGCTGCATAAATGAATCCTGTGCGCAATGACTACGTTGAAGTATCTTTGAATGCAACGTAGCGTTTCTGGTGTCAGAAACAGTGACCCACACAGGAGCGCATCATGCAGAAGTTCGACAGCCCCGCCCCCGTCTCCGCCGTCCTCGACCTCCCCGCGGGCCGCGTCCAGTTCATCGCCTCCGACCGGGCCGACACCACGGTCGAGGTCCGGCCCGTGGACGCCTCCAGGAGCCGGGACGTGAAGGCGGCGGAGAAGGTCGAGGTCGCCTACGTCGACGGTGTCCTGCGGATCGCGGCCCCGGAGGCCGGGAACCAGCTCTTCGGCCCCTCCGGATCCGTCGAGGTGACCGTCCAGCTGCCCGCCGGCTCCCGGGTCGAGGCCAGGACCGGCAGCGCCGAACTCCGCGGAGTCGGCCGCCTCGGCGACGTCGCCTTCGACGGCGCCTACCGCCGGATCAAGCTCGACGAGGCCGCGAGCGTCCGCCTCACCGCCGTCGACGGCGACGTCGAGATCGGCCGCCTCGGCGGCTCGGCCGAGATCAGCACCGCACGGGGCGACATCCGCATCGCCGAGGCCGCCCGCGGCACGGTCGTCCTGAGCACGCGGTCCGGCGACATCTCCGTCGCCGCGGCCCGCGGGGTCTCCGCCTCCCTGGACGCCGGCACCTCCCAGGGCCGCGTCAGCAACGCCCTCATGAACGACGGCACGACCGGACTCGACATCCGCGCCACCACCGCCAACGGCGACATCACCGCCCGCAGCCTGTAATCCGCAGCCGGCAGAAAAAGAGGGGGCACTTCTCATGACCGACCTGGCCATCGCGGCGAAGGGGCTGCGCAAGTCCTACGGAGACAAGGTCGTGCTCGCCGGCGTCGACCTGGCCGTACCCGCGGGGACGATCTTCTCCCTGCTCGGCCCGAACGGCGCCGGCAAGACCACCGCCGTCAAGATCCTCTCCACGCTGATCGGCGCGGACGGCGGCGAGATCCGCGTCGGCGGCCACGACCCGGCCGCTGACCCGCAGGCGGTGCGCGCCGCGATCGGGGTGACGGGACAGTTCTCCGCCGTGGACGGACTGATCACCGGCGAGGAGAACATGCTCCTCATGGCCGACCTGCACCACCTGCCCCGCGGCGAGGGGCGGCGGGTGGCCGCCGACCTGCTGGAGCGCTTCGACCTGGTCGAGGCCGCGAAGAAGCCCGCCTCCACCTACTCCGGCGGCATGAAGCGCCGCCTGGACATCGCCATGACCCTGGTCGGCAGCCCCCGGATCATCTTCCTCGACGAACCCACCACCGGCCTGGACCCCCGCTCCCGGCACACCATGTGGCAGATCATCCGCGAGCTCGTCTCCGACGGGGTGAGCGTCTTCCTCACCACCCAGTACCTCGACGAGGCCGACGAACTCGCCGACCGCATCGCCGTCCTGCACGACGGGAGGATCGCCGCCGAGGGCACTGCGGAGGAACTGAAGCGGCTCATCCCCGGCGGGCACATCCGGCTGCGCTTCAACGACCCGGCCGCCTACCGGGCGGCCGCCGCGGCCCTGGGCGAGGCCACCCGGCACGACGAGGCCCTCGCCCTGCAGATCCCCAGCGACGGCAGCCAGCGCGAACTGCGAGCCGTCCTGGACTGGTTGGACGCGGCCGACGTCGAGGCGGACGAACTGACCGTGCACACACCGGACCTGGACGACGTCTTCTTCGCCCTGACCGACACCCGCGGCGCCGGAACGGACGCCGGCACCGACAAGACCACGGAGGCCGCCCGATGAGCAGCTCCCTCTCCCTCGCCGTCCGCGACTCCTCCACGATGCTGCGCCGCAACCTCCTGCACGCCCGGCGCTACCCCTCGCTCACCCTGAACCTGCTGCTCACTCCGGTCATGCTGCTGTTGCTGTTCGTGTACATCTTCGGCGGCGCGATGAGCGCGGGGGCGGGCCGCTCGGCCTACCTGGCCTACATCGTGCCCGGCATCCTGCTGATGACGATCGGCTCCACCGTGATCGGCACCGCGGTGTCGGTGTCCACCGACATGAGCGAGGGCATCATCGCCCGCTTCCGCACCATGGCCATCCACCGCGGCTCGATCCTCGTCGGACACGTCGTCGGCAGCGTCCTGCAGTCGGTCATGAGCGTGGTCCTGGTCGGCGCCGTCGCCGTGGCGATCGGCTTCCGCTCCACCGGCGCGGGCGTCCTGGAGTGGCTGGCGGCGTTCGGGCTGATCGTGCTCTTCGCCCTGGCGCTCACCTGGATCGCGGTCGGCATGGGCCTGGTCAGCCCGAACGCCGAGGCCGCCAGCAACAACGCGATGCCGCTGATCCTGCTGCCCCTGCTGTCCAGCGCCTTCGTCCCGTTGCACTCCATGCCCGGCTGGTTCCAGCCCATTGCCCGGTACCAGCCCTTCACCCCCGCCATCGAGACCCTGCGCGGACTCCTCCTCGGCACGCACATCGGCAACAACGGGTGGATCGCGGTCGCCTGGTGCGTCGGCCTCGCGGCCCTCGGCTACGTCTGGTCCACGTCGGCGTTCGACCGGGACCCCAAGTAAGCGGGACCCCAAGCAACCAGGACCCCAAGCAACCGCGACCCCAACCAACCATCGATCCCAACCAACCCCGGACCAGCAGCACTTCTACGGAAAGAACCGGCCGGCGCTCGGGTGATCCTGGGCGCCGTCCACGCATATGTTGGCGCCGTTGATCCCACCGGCCCGGGCCGACAGCAGGAAGCACGCCACGTCGGCCACCTCCCGCAACTCCACCAGCCGGCCGCGCGGGAAGTCCTCGCGCGCGAAAGCCTCGTACCGCTCGGGCCGGTTGTCCCGGAACCAGGCCCAGCCCCCGCCCTCGAACATGACCGAACCCGGACTGAGCGCGTTCACCCGGATGTTGCGCGGCCCCAGTTCCTGGCCGAGCGTGGCGGCGAGATGGATCTCCGCCGCCTTCGCGGAGGCGTACGACGACTTCGGGCCCGGCTTCCACCCTGTGATCGACGCGACGACCAGCGCGCTGCCGGCGCCGCGCCGCTCGAAGTGCGGTACCGCGCTACGGATGGCGTGGGCGGCGTGCAGCACGTTCAACTCGTAGGTGCGCAGCCAGTCCTCGGGCGTCGAGTCCAGCAGCCCGCCCCCGTACACCCCGCCGGCGTTGGCCACCAGCAGATCGAGCCCGCCCATCCGCTCGGCCGCCTCGTCCACCGCCCGGGCGAGCGCCTCCGGATCACCGACGTCCGCCTGGACGCCGGGCAGTCCCGACTCCTTCAGCCGCTGCGGATCCCGTCCGCAGACGGTGACCTCAGCCCCCTCCTCCCGCAGCGCCCTGCCGATCGCCAGCCCGATACCGGCGCTTCCCCCGGTGATGAAGGCCGTCTTCCCCGCAAGTCCCAGATCCATGGCGGGAGCCTGTCAGCCCGTGCGCGGGCGCTCAACCCGCTTGCCGCCGCGTCCGATTGACGCGGCGCCGGCCGTCCGCGGGGAGGGTGGTTCGCGGACGGCCCGGTAGTGCTACGGCTGGTCCGGCCGGTCGCGGTCCATGCCGAGCTGGCCCTCGATCCGCTGCTGCGCGTCGTCGACCTGGCTCTCGTACTTGTTGCCGGTCCTCTCGTTGGCCTTCCGTTCGGCGGCGTCGGACATGTCCTTGGCCTTGTCCTGCAGCTGACGGTTGCTCTTGAACCTGTCGAAGATGCCCATACAGAGCTCCTTTGGGAGGTGACTCAGCAACGACGATACGACCCATATGCGTGGTATGCCCACCGGAGTCCCCGGTGGTCTGGACCTCATGAGTGCCCCCGCGCGCCCTGCGGCTACGGTGTGCGCGGCGCCGTACCAGGGAAGGCGCACCCTGCGGGGGCCGACCGGAGGAGCAAGGGGAGGGGCGCATCGTGATGCGTCTGAGGGGCGGGGCCGCGGTCGCCGTCGTGCTGGTGTGTGCCGTTGCCGGGTGCAAGGCGGAGACGCGGACGGGCTCGAGCGGACCGCAGGAGACCGGCGCCGGAGGGGCCGCGCTCCAGGCCGCCGAGTCGCTGACCGTGAAGGGGCGGGCGCCGAAGACCGGTTACGCCCGTGAGCGCTTCGGCACCGCCTGGGCGGACACCGACTCCAACGACTGCGACACCCGCGACGACATCCTCAAACGGGACCTCAAGGAGGTCAGGTTCACCAGCGGCAGCTGCAAGGTGTCGTACGGCCTGCTCCCGTCGGACCCCTACTCCGGCAAAGAGGTGACCTACCGGCGCGGCCGCAGCCTCGTAGACATCGACCACATCGTCGCGCTCTCCGACGCCTGGCAGAAGGGCGCCAAGTACTGGGACGCCCGCAAGCGCATAGCCCTCGCCAACGACCCGCTCAACCTGATAGCCGTCGACGCGAGCACCAACCGCTCCAAGGGCGACGGCGACGCGGCGACCTGGCTCCCGCCCAACAAGTCCTACCGGTGCACCTACGTCGCCGGACAGGTCGCGGTGAAGAAGAAGTACGGGCTGTGGGTGACCGCCGCCGAGAAGTCCGCCATGGAGAAGGTGCTGGAGACCTGCCCGGGCCAGAAACTGCCCACGGGCGGCAACCCGACCGAGGCGCCGGCCCGTTTCCACGCGGACTGACCCGGGTCAGCCGCCGAGGGCGTCCAGGTCCACGATCTTTCCGGCCGGCTTTCGCGCCGGAACCGGCTGCTCGTAGTCGCTGAAGGTGAGGGAGCCGGCGTCCTTGGCCGTGCTGTCCAGACGGAGCAGGTACGGCTTGCCCTCGGTGGCCACGTACAGGGTGTAACTCTCCTTGCCGTCCTTCACCTTCAGTACGACCGCCTGCGCGCCGTCGACCGTCGCCGTACCCGCGCGGGTCGCCGTCGGGTCCGCCGTACCGTCCGAAGAGCCGCCGTTGCCACCGGAGTTGACGTCCTCGGCGCCGCCGAGCACCGTGTCCAGGTCGCAGAAGCTCGCGATGTCCTTCGCGTCGGAGCCCTTGGCGGACATCTTGGCCCACTTCCCGGCCAGCAGGGCGACCGCGGCGTCGGTGTCCGCCTTGGACTCGCCCTTGCCCTGGGCGCGCAGGAACGCCTCGTCGTACTTCATGTACACCGTGTCGCCCGTCTTGATCAGGTCGGCCTTGCCCTGGCCGCCCATGCCGATCGTCCCGGCGCACTCGGTCTTCTTGTTCAGCGCCATGTCGAGGCTGATCGTCCCGCTGCTCTCGTCGTCCTGGACGTCGCCCTTGAGGCGGAGCGAGGAGGCGCCGGTGGTGGCCGTCATGGCCCGGTCCGCGATCTCCGCGGCGCTCAGACCGGCGAAGGGGTCCTTGGGATTGCTCGACGCGGGGGTGGCGGACGCCTTGCCGTCCGCCTTGTCCTGACCGGCCTGTCCGGAATGCCCGGACTGGCAGGCGGTGAGTCCTGTGGTGGCCGCCGCGACGAGGCAGAGGGCGGCAAGTGCGGTACGACGCATGACACTTCCTTGGTTACGACGGTGATGGTGATGGATGGTGAGGTGAGCGGCGGTGACTCGGGCGGCGGTGTGAGCCCGCTCGGTCAGCCGGTCTTCGACCAGGCCGTGCAGCCGGTCGTCTTGAAGTAGGCGTCCGAGGCGTTGATGGTGACGACGGCCGTGCCGGTCACCTTGTTGCTCGCGATGACCGACCCGGGCGAGTGGTCGGCGTCCTTGGCCCGCTCCCAGTGGCAGGCGTCGTCGGCGTTGCCCGTGGAACGGTAGGTGCCCGGCGCGATGTCGGCACCCACTTTGAACATGCCGCCGTCGCCGGCCATGGCGGTGGCGGGCGTGCCCTTCGCCGTGGTGTCGACGGCCTGCCATTCCTTGCAGCCGCTGGATACGAAGAGTCCGTCGGTGGGCTTGACGGTGACGTAACTGGTGCCGGTCACATGCTCGTTGGCCAGAACCGTGTCCGTCTCGCCCTTCGTGTCCCTGGCGCGCTCCCAGTAGCAGGTGCCGTCGCCGTTACCGGTGGTGCGGTAGGTGCCGGGCTTGATGTCGGTCCCGACCCGGAAGTCGCCATATCCCGCGAACGCGGCCTTGTTCTCGGAAGGGGCGCCGGGACGGGTGCCGGTGCCGTTGGCGCCGGCGTTCGCCGACACGACGCCGATGACCACGAACCCCACGACGGCGCCCAGCGCCACCTTGCCCTTCGTGCCCATGCCGATGTCTTCCCCCCCTAGGACCTGCGACCGCCGCGTGTCAGCCATCGCTTGTTCGCTGGGTCAATAACAGCAGAGCGTGTGAACCGAGTCAACACGATTCACGAGAATGATTGCGTACACGGTGTGAAGGGGTAGATCTTGCGTACGTCGATATGCTCGGCGTCACACGCAACGAGGGGAGCCGGCGGTGCAGGACAACGCGACAGAGGTGACCGCCGCCGGGATCGCCCGGCTGGCCGGCGTCGGCCGGGCCGCCGTCAGCAACTGGCGGCGCCGCCACGCCGACTTCCCGAAACCGGTCGGCGGCACCGAGACCAGCCCCTCCTTCGCCCTGGCCGAGGTCGAGGCATGGCTGCGCAAGCAGGGCAAACTCGCCGAGGTGCCATTGCGCGAGCGCGTCTGGCAGCAACTCGCGGGCCATCCGGACGGACCGGTCGCGGCGCTGATCCACGCGGGCTGCGCCCTGCTGCTCATCCACGACCGGCCGACGGTGTGGCTGGAGGCGTCCGCCGGCTCGGACGAACGGCTGGCCGCGATGCTGCCGGAGGCGCTGGAGCCGGTGCTGGCGGGGCGGCTCTCGAACGGGTCGGGCTCCGTGAACGGCCCGAGCCCTGGGAACAGCCTGAGGTCTGTGAACGATCCGAGGCCTGTGAACACCCTCCCGGCCGTTCACACCCCCAGCGGCCCCCAGCTCCTCCCCTCCGTCCCCCTGCTGCGCGGTGCCGCCGAACTCGCCGCCGAGCTGGGGGCGCGGCAGACCTTCGAGTTCCTGCTCGGCCGGCATCTCGACGCCAACCCGCGCCAGTACACGCCGACCCCCGCCGAACTCGCCGGTCTCATGGCCGACCTGGCCGGTCCGGCCCGCACCCTCCTCGACCCGGCCTGCGGCACCGGCGCCCTCCTGGGTGCCGTCGCCAACCGACCCGACCAGGAGCTGTACGCCCAGGACAGCGCCCCCGACCTCGCCGCGCTCACCGCGCTCCGCCTCGCGCTGCACACCCGCGCCGGCGTGCGCGGCGCAGCCGGTGACTCCCTGCGCGCCGACGCCTTCCCGCAGCTGCGCGCCGACGCCGTCCTGTGCCACCCCCCGTTCAACGAGCGCAACTGGGGACACGACGAACTCGCCTACGACCCCCGCTGGGAGTACGGCTTCCCGGCCCGCAACGAGTCCGAGCTGGCCTGGGTCCAGCACGCCCTCGCCCGGCTGCGCGACGGCGGCACCGCCGTCCTGCTCATGCCGCCGGCCGCGGCCTCCCGCCGTTCGGGCCGCCGGATCCGCGCCGACCTGCTGCGCCGGGGCGCGCTGCGCGCCGTGGTCGCCCTGCCCGTCGGCGCGGCCCCGCCGTACAACATCCCGCTGCATCTGTGGGTGCTGTGCCGGCCCGACCGGGCGCCCGCGCAGCCCGAGGTACTCCTCGTGGACACCGGGCAGTTCGCGACGGAGGGACGCGGCGGGCCCGACTGGCGGGCGGTGCGCGAGGCGGTCATGGGCGCCTGGAGCGCCTTCGACCGCGCGGGAACGCTCAAGGAGCGCCCCGGTCTCGCCCGCTCCCTCCCCGTCATCGACCTCCTGGACGACGACGTCGACCTCGCCCCGGCCCGCCACCTCCCGCCGCCGACCGCGCCCGAGGGCGCCGGGGCGCTCATCGCCGTACGCGAGCGCCTCGGCGAGACCCTGCGGCTGACCGCCGACCTCACCCCGCCGCCGGCCGACCCCGCGCAGCCCGCGCCGCGCTGGCTGTTCACCACCGTCGGCGAACTCGCGCGCGGGGGAGCCCTGATGCTGCGCACCGGCGGGAACGGCGGCCACGCGCGCGTGCCCGTGCTCACCGACCACGACGTCCTCGCCGGCACCGGGCCGTCCGGGTCGCTGCCCGAGAGCGACGAGGAGGCGGTGCTGACCGAGCCGGGCGACGTGGTCGTGCCGGTGCTCGGCGGGGGCGCGGTGGCCCGCGTGATCGACGGCGCGACGCGGGGCGCCGCACTGGGGCGCAACCTCGTGCTCCTGCGCCCCGATCCCACGGCGCTCGACCCCTGGTTCCTCGCCGGGTTCCTGCGCGGCACCGCCAACAATCGCCAGGCCAGCAGCTACGCGTCCACGGCCACGCGTCTGGACGTGCGCCGGCTCCAGCTGCCCCGGCTCGCGCTCGACGAACAACGGCGCTACGGCGCGCGTTTCCGCGCGCTCGACGAGTTCGAGCGGGCGCTCAGGCGCGCGAACCGGCTCGGCGACCAGCTCGTGCGCGGGATGTACGACGGGCTGACGGACGGGACGGTGGCGCCCGGCTGAGGTCACGCGCCACCACCGGGATCGGATCGGCACGACAACGGTTCGGTACAAGCCGGACCCGTTGTCCTTGTCGGCCTATACGCTCGGACTCGGCACCCACGTCCGTCCCCATCAGGCCTACAGGAGCAGCCATGCAAGGCCACGGCTACGCGCCGCCACCGCCGAAGCGACCCTCGACCGGGGTGCTGGTCGTGCTGCGCGTGATCTTCGTGGCCGTGCCGATCCTCAGCATCGGGTTCCTGGCGTGGGTGGCGACGCTGCGCGCGGCGATCGTGACCCGCAGGGCCGTCGACTGGTGGGTCTTCGCCGCCTCCGTGGTGGTCCTCGGCATCAGCTTCGCCTTCCTCAGCACCGACCACACCGACGACTTCAGCACGCCGAACGGCAACACGGGCATGATCATCCTGCTGCTGAACGCCGTGGCCTGCGTCGGCTACTTCCTCTACGCGGACATACGCCACCACAGTCGGCTCCACCAAGTGGGCGCCGGGCAGCCGCCGATGGCGCCGGGCTACGGATACCCGCAGCCCGCCTCGCCGTTCACCGCGGCGACCGTGCCGAGCACTCCGCAACCCCCGTACGGCGCGCCCCCGATGCCCCACACGCCCGCGCCGCACGCCCCCGTGCCCCAGCCGCACGCCCCCGTGCCCCAGCCGCCCGTCCCCGCCCCGCCGCAGCGCCCCGCGCCCGCCCGGATCGACCAGGTGCGCGCCGAACTGGACGAGCTCAGCGACTACCTGCGCAAGCACCCCGGCAATCCTGAGGGCGGAAGGTGAGCGTGGCGGCGGGACGCGTCGTCGCCGGCCGTTACGAACTGTCCACGCTCATCGGTCAGGGCGGCATGGGCCAGGTCTGGACGGCGTACGACCAGCGGCTCGACCGGCGCGTGGCGGTCAAGCTGCTGCGCCCCGACAAGGTGGCCGGGCAGGAGGCGGACGAGCTGCGCCGGCGGTTCGTGCGCGAGTGCCGGGTGACCGCGCAGGTCGACCACCCCGGGCTCGTCACCGTGCACGACGCGGGCAGCGAGGGCGAGGAGCTGTTCCTCGTCATGCAGTACGTCGACGGCGCGGACCTCTCCGACCATCTCGCCGAGCACGACCCGTACCCGTGGCAGTGGGCGGTCGCCGTCGCCGCGCAACTGTGCGCCGTGCTGAGCGCCGTGCACGCCGTGCCGATCGTCCACCGCGACCTCAAGCCGCGCAACGTGATGGTCAAGCAGGACGGCACCGTCACCGTCCTCGACCTCGGCGTGGCCTCCGTCATGGACGCCGACACCACCCGGCTCACCCACACCGGCACGCCCATCGGCTCGCCCGCCTACATGGCGCCCGAGCAGGCGATGGGCGGCGCGGTCGGGCCGTACACCGACCTGTACGCGCTCGGCGTGCTGCTGCACGAACTGCTCAGCGGTGACGTCCCGTTCGCCGGCTCCACGGCGCTCGGCGTGCTGCACCGGCATCTGTACGAGCCCCCGGTGCCCGTGCGCCGTCTGCGCGCCGAGGTCCCGGAGGCGCTGGAAGCGCTCGTCCTGCGCCTGCTCGCCAAGGACCCGCAGCACCGCCCGGCGTCCGCGCAGGAGGTGTACGAGCACCTGGCGCTGCTCCTGCCCGCGCGCGGGATGCCCACAGGGGCGCCGCTGGATCCCACGCGCCCCTTCCTGCGCCCGCACGCCCCCTGGCCGGACCGCGCGCGCACGCCCGCGCCCCAGCCCGCCCCGGTCGCACCCGTCCCGGAGAAACCCGACGTCGCGCGCGCCGTCGACGAGGTCAAGCGGCTGCTGGGGGAGGGCCGCATCACCCAGGCCGTCGACATCCTCGGCGCGATCCTGCCCGCCGCCGCCGAACAGCACGGCGAGCACTCCCCGGTGGTCCGCACCCTGCGCAAGCAGTACGCGGCCACGCTCATGGACGACGGCCAGTACCGGCGCGCGCTGCCCGAACTGCGCCGGCTCGCCGACGAACGCGCCGCCGAGGCCGGCCAGGCCGACCCGCAGTCCCTGCGCTACCGCTACGAGGCCGCCCAGTGCCTGGAGTCGCTCGGCGAACCGGCGGCGGCGCTCGCCGAGTACCGCGCGCTGCTGCCGTACTACGAGAACCAGTACGTGTCCGCGGGCGACCCCGAGCTCTCCCATGACGTGCGCCGGCGTATCGGCCACCTCCTGCTCGCCCTCGGCGACCGCGCCGCCGCGCACGACACGCTCGCGCGCCTGCTCATGGACGTGGAGCGGCTGCGCGGCCCCGCGCACCCCCTCGCGGCCGAGATCCGCCGCACGCTGCAGTGGCTGGGACAGGTGCGCGGCTAGTGGGGCGGATGATTTTGCTGTTCCGTGAGTGAATCCTGTAAACCTACGGGGCTTACGTTTCCCGAACGCATGAGCGGTGCCGGATAGATTCGGTTCGTTTTTCGCCAAAGCGGCAACGCACAACCAGGGGTGGGGTAGTCATGGCCGGCCATCGGCAGTCCAAGAAGCGCAGGTACATCACGTGGGCCGTCGCGGGCACCGCCGTCGTGGCCGGGGCCGGTGTCGCCGCGCAGACCTCCATGGCCGCCACCACCTGGCCCGCGCAGCGGACGTACACAGGGCGCGCTTTCGACACCTGCGCCGCTCCCTCGCTCGCCGCGATGAAGGCATGGAAGGGCGGCCTCTACGGCGCCGCCGCGGTCTACGTCGGCGGCAAGAACCGCGGCTGCTCCCAGCCCAACCTGACCGCCTCCTGGGTCAAGTCCGTCAGCAGCGTGGGCTGGAAGCTCGTCCCGATCTACGTGGGCGCCCAGCCGCCCTGCCAGTCCGGCTCCAACCCCGAGAAGCTCACCGCCGCCACGGCCGCCTCCCTCGGCAGGACCGACGCCGACGACGCCGTGGCGAAGGCCTCCGCGCTCGGCATGAAGGCCGGCAGCCCGATCTACCTGGACATGGAGTCGTACGACATCACGAACACGTCGTGCAACAACGCCGTGCTCACCTATGTCCGCGCCTTCGACAAGGAACTGCGCGCCAAGGTCTACCGCGCGGGCTACTACGGCTTCACCAGCTCCAGCGCGAAGGCGATCGCCAACGCCACCGACAAGACCGACCTGCCGGGCAACCTCTGGTACGCGCTGTGGGACAAGCAGAACACCACGACGACGGACTGGCCGTTCGGCAAGACCCAGTACACCGACCACAGCCGCGCTCACCAGTACCTGGTCAACAGCAAGGAGACGCGCAACGGCTACACGCTCACCGTGGACCGTGACGCGTGGGACGCCCCGGTGGCCATCACGGGCTGAGCCGGCCGGGCCGCGCCGGGCACGTGCGGGCGCGGCGGTGCCCGAAGCCGCGGTGAATCGTTGGTCGAATGGGTCGGTCGAGGGGTTGGCCCCAGCCGTCCCACTGCCTACCATCGATCACCGCAAGACTTTGTGCACCGTCGCACAATCTCCTCGGGAGGCTTCCTTGCACCGCCGCCGTCGCACCGCGCTCCTGCTCACCGCCGCGATCGCCGCTGCGGCCCCTCTCCTCACCGCCTGTGGAAGCGACGCGCATCCCGGCGCGGCGGCCGTCGTGGGCGGTCAGCGCATCACCGTGTCGCAGCTCGAGAACCGGGTGAACGAGGTACGCGAGGCGCAGCGCGCGGCCGTGGCGAACGAGGCGCAGTACAAGCAGGCCGTCGCGCAGACCGGCAGCCTCACCCGCGACACCCTGCACGGCATGGTCCTCGACCAGGTGGTGCGGCGCGCCGCCCAGGACGCGGGCGTGAGCGTCACCCCCAAGGACATCCAGCAGATGCGGGCCGGCCTGGAACAGCAGGTCGGCGGCTCCAAGGCGCTCGAGACGGCCTGGCTGCAGCAGTACGGGGTGGCCCCCGAGCGCCTCGACGACAACCTGCGCCTCCAGCTCGAGGCCCAGAAGCTCGCCCAGAGCCTCGGCACCGACACCAGCAAGCCGGCCTTCTGGGACGCCCTGTCCAAGGCGTCCAAGGAACTCCACGTCGACCTCAACCCGCGCTACGGCACCTGGGACGTCAAGAAGAGCAGCCGCGTGGACGCGAAGACGCCGTGGGTCCGCGAGGTCACGGCGACCCAGCAGTCGGCGTAGCCGAAGCCGGAGGAACGGTACGGCGGCGCCGCCCACCTGTGGACGACCAGGCTCCGCGCCGCCCACCTGTGGACAGCCGGCCTCCCGCCCTGTGGACAACTCGTGGTGGGGTCGGTGACGTGGGTTAGCTTCGAACCGTGAACGCAACCAGCCGCCCCGAAGACGCCGCCGTCGCCCCCGGCCGCATCGTCCTGCTCACCACCAGCCACCGGGTGGCACCCGGCCTGTTGTCCTGGCCCGCGTGGCAGGCCCTGCACGCGGCCGACCGTGTGCTGTGCGCGGACGGCGCGCATCCGCAGCTGCCGTATCTGCGGGAGGCCGGTATAGCGGTCGACGAGGGGGCCCCGACGGCCGAGGAGCTGGTGGCCGCCTGCTCCGGTGGCCGCACGGTCGTGGTCGTCGCCACGGGCGAGGGCGAGCCGGCCCTCACGGACGGCCTCGCGCGGCTCGCCGGTTCGGGCCGTGTGAGCATGCCCGACCTGGAGCTCCTGCCCGCCTCCTACGACCTGCCCGGCGCCCGCCTCCTCGACCTCGTCCAGGTCATGGACCGGATCCGTCTCGAATGCCCCTGGTCCTCCCAGCAGACCCACAAGGGCCTGGCGAAGTACGGCATCGAGGAGGCGTACGAACTCGTCGAGGCGATCGAGGACGGCGACCGCGACGAGCTGCGCGAGGAACTGGGCGACGTCCTGCTCCAGGTCGTCTTCCACTCCCGCATCGCCGAGGAGGACCCGGAGACACCCTTCTCCATCGACGACGTGGCCGGCGGCATCGTCGCCAAGCTCATCCACCGCCACCCGCACGTCTTCGGCGACGAGACGGCCACGACCCCGGAGGAGGTCAAGGAGCACTGGCTGCGCACCAAGGCGATCGAGAAGCGGCGGGAGTCGGTGACGGACGGGATACCCCTGGGCCAGCCGGGCCTCGCCCTCGCGTCGAAGCTGGCGTCCCGCGTGCGGACGGCGGAACTGGACGTGCCATTGCCGACGGGTGAGGGCATCGGCTACGAGCTGCTCGCGCTGGCGGCGCGGGCGGAGGCGCAGGGCGTGGACCCGGAAGCGGCGCTGCGGGTCGCGGCGCGGACCTATCGCGACGCGGTGCGTGCGGCTGAGGGGGTGTCCTCCTAGGGCCTGTGCGCAGGTCCCGCCTACTCCGCGACGCCCGGCACGCTCCCCAACGCTCGAACAGCCTCGCACGAGGCAGCCCCCATGACGCCGCAGGGCCCGCCCTCCCGGCGGACGGCGGGACTTTCGCCACCGGCCCTGGCACCGCGGCCGCCGTCGTAGCGTCGCCGTCCCCCGTCGTCCCGGCACCGAGGTCTGGACGGGTACCCGCGGCCGGATACCGTCGAGGAGTGACCAGCCATCCCGCTCCCGACAGCACCGTCCCGGAACTCTTCAGCTGGGAGTTCGCCACCGACCCCTACCCCGCCTACGCGTGGCTGCGTGAGCACGCCCCCGTCCACCGGACCACGCTGCCCAGCGGAGTCGAGGCCTGGCTGGTCACCCGGTACGCCGACGCCAAGCAGACGCTCGCCGACAGCCGGCTCTCCAAGAACCCCGCGCACCACGACGAACCCGCCCACGCCAGGGGCAGGACGGGTATCCCGGGGGAGCGCAAGGCGGAGCTGATGACGCATCTGCTCAACATCGACCCGCCGGACCACACCCGGCTGCGCCGGCTCGTCAGCAAGGCCTTCACCCCGCGCCGGGTCGCCGAGTTCGCCCCGCGGGTGCAGGAGTTGACGGACCGTCTCATCGACGGGTTCGCGGGGAAGGGGGAAGCGGACCTCATCCACGAGTTCGCCTTCCCGCTCCCCATCTACGCGATCTGCGACCTCCTCGGCGTCCCGCGCGAGGACCAGGACGACTTCCGGGACTGGGCGGGCATGATGATCCGGCACGGAGGCGGACCGAGGGGCGGGGTCGCGAGGTCGGTGAAGAAGATGCGGGGATACCTCGCCGAGCTCATCCACAAGAAGCGCCAGGCCCTCCCGGACGACCCCGCTCCCGGCGAGGACCTCATCTCCGGGCTCATCCGCGCCTCCGACCACGGCGAGCACCTCACCGAGAACGAGGCCGCGGCGATGGCGTTCATCCTGCTGTTCGCCGGGTTCGAGACCACCGTCAACCTCATCGGCAACGGCACCTACGCCCTGCTCACCCACCCCGAGCAGCGGCGAGCCCTCCAGACCTCCCTCGCGGCCGGCGAAGAGGGTCTGCTCGCGACCGCCGTCGAGGAACTCCTGCGCTACGACGGCCCGGTGGAGCTGGCGACCTGGCGGTTCGCCACCGAACCCCTCACCATCGGCGGACAGCACATCGCGGCCGGCGACCCGGTTCTCGTCGTCCTGGCCGCCGCGGACCGGGACCCGGAGCGGTTCGCCGACCCCGACACCCTCGACCTCGCCCGGCGTGACAACCAACACCTCGGCTACGGTCACGGCATCCACTACTGTCTCGGCGCCCCACTGGCCCGGCTGGAGGGCCAGACCGCGCTGGCCACGCTGCTCACCCGGCTGCCGGATCTGCAACTCGGTGCCGACCCGGCCGAGTTGAGGTGGCGCGGCGGGCTCATCATGCGCGGACTGCGCACGCTTCCGGTGGAGTTCACCCCGGCCGGGTGAGGAGACACCGCCGGACAAACGCCGGACAAACATGACACGCGCTCAAGTCTGTGATCTTCACGTGATCTACGCGGCATTAACTTGTGACAAGTGATCGTCTGACGATACGTTCACGGATCAACAGCGGCGCCAGGGCCTGGCCCATGCTTCACGCGCCGTGTTCAGTGCTGTCTCGCGAAAGGCCCTGCACATGCTCTCCGGGAACGGTCGTCACCGTCGCCCCCGCCAGGCTCCGGCCCTGCTCGTCGCGGCCGGCGTGACCGGCTCCGCCATCGCCATCCCGCTCCTCGGTGCGGCGAGCGCGAACGCGGCCGACGGGACCACGTGGGACAAGGTGGCGAACTGCGAGACCGGCGGCTCCTGGAGCGAGAACAGCGGCGGCTTCTACGGCGGCCTGAACCTGACCCAGGACGACTGGGACAAGTACGGCGGCCTCGACTACGCCGAGCGCCCCGACCTCGCCAGCCGCAACCAGCAGATAGCCGTCGCCGAGAAGATCCTCGATGCCGAGGGCGTCGGCGCCTTCCACACCTGTGGACTGACCTCCGGGCTGACCAAGGACTCGGCATCGGTGGACATCGACACCGGTGTGTCCGGCGGTTCGTCCGGTTCATCCGGTTCGTCCGACACCTCGAACGGGTCCGGCTCCACGGGTCTGTCCAACTCCTCGGGCGACTCGGCGGGTGACTCCTCCTCGACGGACGGCTCGCCGTCGCCCTCCGCCTCCACCGGCTCTCCCTCCGCTTCGGCGGGCAAGTCCAGCAAATCGGACAACTCGACCTCGCCTTCCGCGTCCCCCTCGGATTCGCGGGCGGCCGACAGCCCGTCGACAGGTCGGTCGAAAAGCGACGACTCGGACAATGAGCAGCAGGCGGTGGGCTCTTGGAGCCTCGTCGACACCGGCGCCGTCGCCTCCGATACGGGCACCGGACGGCACCGCGGCGCGAGTGCCGAGGAGGCCGTGACCGAGAGCGCCAAGGGTGGCACGTACACCGTGCGCGCCGGCGACACCCTCGGCTCCATCGCCGACAGCCTTGGCCTGGACGGCGGATGGCGCGCGCTCTACGGCGCGAACAAGCAGGCCATCGGTACCGACCCGAACCACGTCTCCGCCGGTCAGACGCTCGACCTTCCGGTTGAATAAGGGGCGAACGGGGCGGAAAAAGACGGGAGTTCACGTCATATTTCGCGCTGAATGTCCGGTTTGGCGAAAGTGTGGGATGAGTCTCAGAAGCCCTGATCGTCTTTGAAATTCCGCCGATTCCGTGTCTACGGTCTTCACCGCTCGGCAATCCGAGCCCCGACGGCCGCAACGCCGAATCCTGCCAGTGGCCGTACGGGAACAGTCGTCGCTTGACAGCGCCGTAGGCAGGAGCGGGGGACCCAAGGTAAGTGCCCCACCGGGCAGTTGACGGTGGCGGCTTGGGGTGGAGCCGCGTCTCGCGGAAGCGAGGACGCGTCCGGGCAACTCAACCGGCCCGAACCCGACAGCTCACCTCGCAGGCGTCGGTGAGGGGATCAACCATGCTGTTTTCCAGCAAGGGCAAGCACCGCCGTCCGTCCAAGGCCACCCGTGCCGCCGCGCTCGCCGGTGTCACCGGTGTCGCCATCGCCGCTCCGCTGATGGCGGCCGGCAACGCCTCCGCCGCCACCGCCTCCGAGTGGGACGCGGTCGCCCAGTGCGAGTCGGGCGGCAACTGGTCCATCAACACCGGCAACGGTTACTACGGCGGCCTGCAGTTCTCCGCCTCCACCTGGGCCGCGTACGGCGGCACCGCCTACGCCCCGCAGGCCAACCAGGCCAGCAAGGCGCAGCAGATAGCCGTCGCCGAGAAGGTCCTCGCCTCCCAGGGCAAGGGTGCCTGGCCGGTCTGCGGCAAGGGCCTGTCCGGCGCCGCCTACAACGGCGCGAGCGCCTCCAGCGGCAGCACGAACCGCTCGACCGAGTCGAAGGCCGCCTCCCGCTCCTCCGAGCGTCCGGCCGTCAAGACCCACAAGAGCCAGAAGACCGTCACCACCCCGACCGGCAAGAAGGTCAAGAAGGGCGACGGCGAGTACAAGGTCGTCAAGGGTGACACCCTCAGCTCCATCGCCGCCAAGCACGGCGTCAAGGGCGGTTGGAAGAAGCTGTTCGAGCTGAACAAGGACATCATCAGCGACGCCAACCTGATCTACCCGGGTCAGCAGCTGCACCTGAAGTAATAGCTGAACGACAGGGCCCTGACAGCCGTGTCCCCCAGTGTGGAGGACATGTGAGGGCCTCCCCCGTCCCCACGGGCTCCCCGCTCCGGTGCGTGTTCCCCCGTACGCACCGGGGCGGGGCTTTTTCATGCGCGGGTGCTCGCGCGCGGGTGCTCGCGCCGTTTTCACGCGGGAGCGCCCCACCCTCTTTGTTCCGTTCAGAAACAATTTACTCTCGGTTCTGCCCAAGAGGTGGTCGGCGGCGTGGCCGATCGGCCTTGGGCGGTTAGGCTCGTCTCGCAGAGCCACCGCGGCGCTGCACAGCCGCGTCACATGGAAGAAGGAGATGCTCGTGCCGTCCATCGACGTCGTCGTAGCCCGGGAAATCCTGGACTCCCGAGGCAACCCCACGGTCGAGGTCGAGGTCGGCCTCGACGACGGCAGCACGGGTCGTGCCGCCGTCCCGTCCGGCGCCTCCACGGGTGCCTTCGAGGCCATCGAGCTCCGCGACGGTGACCCCAACCGCTACCAGGGCAAGGGCGTCGAGAAGGCCGTCCTCGCCGTCATCGAGCAGATCGGCCCGGAGCTGGTCGGGTACGACGCCACCGAGCAGCGCCTGATCGACCAGGCGATGTTCGACCTGGACGCCACCGACAACAAGGGCTCCCTCGGCGCCAACGCCATCCTCGGCGTCTCCCTCGCCGTCGCCCACGCCGCCTCCGAGGCCAGCGACCTCCCGCTCTTCCGCTACCTGGGCGGTCCGAACGCGCACCTGCTGCCGGTGCCGATGATGAACATCCTGAACGGCGGCTCGCACGCCGACTCCAACGTGGACATCCAGGAGTTCATGATCGCCCCGATCGGCGCGGAGTCCTTCTCCGAGGCGCTGCGCTGGGGTGCCGAGGTCTACCACACCCTGAAGAAGGTCCTGAAGGGCAAGGGCCTGGCCACCGGCCTCGGCGACGAGGGCGGCTTCGCCCCGAACCTCGAGTCCAACCGCGCCGCCCTCGACCTCATCCTCGAGGCGATCAAGCAGGCCGGGTACGTCCCGGGCGAGCAGATCGCGCTCGCGCTCGACGTCGCCGCGTCCGAGTTCTACAAGGACGGCAAGTACGAGTTCGAGGGCAAGTCCCGCTCGGCCGCCGAGATGACCGAGTACTACGAGGAGCTCGTCGCCGCCTACCCGCTGGTCTCCATCGAGGACCCGCTGTTCGAGGACGACTGGGCCGGCTGGAAGGTGCTCACCGACAAGCTCGGCGACAAGGTCCAGATCGTCGGCGACGACCTGTTCGTCACCAACCCCGAGCGCCTCGCCCGCGGCATCGAGGAGGGCACCGCGAACGCCCTGCTCGTGAAGGTGAACCAGATCGGCTCGCTGACCGAGACCCTGGACGCCGTCGAGCTCGCCCAGCGCAACGGCTTCAAGTGCATGATGTCGCACCGTTCCGGCGAGACCGAGGACGTCACCATCGCCGACCTGGCCGTCGCCACCAACTGCGGCCAGATCAAGACCGGCGCCCCGGCCCGCTCCGAGCGCGTCGCCAAGTACAACCAGCTGCTGCGCATCGAGGAGATCCTCGACGACGCGGCGGTGTACGCGGGCCGCAGCGCGTTCCCGCGCTTCAAGGGCTGAGCACGCAGGGCTGAGCGCCAAGGGCTGAGCACCGTCGACGGCTGATCCTTACGGGGCTGAGCCTTAGCCAGTCGTACGTACGTCCCCGTACCGGTCCCGTACCGTGTGCGGGGACGTACGCACGTGTGACGGGAGGCGGGGAACATGGCCGTGAAGGACCGGGACCGGTTCTCCACCGCGACCAGACTGCGGCTGCTCGGCGAGCAGACCGCCGCCCGTGTCTACCGCTCCCAGACCCGGCGCCAGGCCCGCCGCTCCCGCCTCACCGGCCGCGCGGCCCTGCTCGCGCTCGTGGTGTGCACGCTGGTGGTGGCGCTGGCCTATCCGATGCGCCAGTACGTCTCCCAGCGCGCCCAGATCTCCGACCTGGAGCGGCAGCAGCAACAGGAGCGACAGCGGGTCGAGCAGCTGCGCGACCTCAAGGCGCGCTGGCAGGACGACGCGTACGCCGAGCAGCAGATCCGGCAGCGGCTGCACTATGTGATGCCGGGCGAGACGGGGTACGTCGTGATCGACCCGGACGCGGCCAAGCAGTCCCGCGCCGACCTCGGGGCCGCCGACCGGCCCTGGTACGCCAATGTCTGGTACGGGGTCGACAAGTCCGACGCCTCCGACCAGTGACGTGACGAGAGAGACAAGTTCGTAGTGGAAACGCCTCCGCCGACCACCCCGCGCACCGAGCCCACCGACGCGGACGTCGCGGCCTTCAAGCAGCAGCTCGGGCGTCCGCCGCGCGGCCTGCGCGCCATCGCCCACCGGTGCCCGTGCGGGCAGCCGGACGTCGTGGAGACGGCGCCCCGCCTTCCCGACGGCACCCCCTTCCCCACCCTGTACTACCTGACGTGCCCCAAGGCGAACTCCGCCATCGGCACGCTGGAGGCGAACGGGGTGATGAAGGAGATGACGGAGCGGCTGGGGACGGATCCCGAGCTGGCCGCCGCGTACCGTGCCGCGCACGAGGACTACGTGCGGCGCCGGGACGAGATCGAGGAGCTGACCGGCTTCCCCAGCGCCGGCGGCATGCCGGACCGGGTGAAGTGCCTGCACGTCCTGGTGGCCCACTCGCTGGCCGCGGGCCCGGGTGTGAACCCGCTCGGCGACGAGGCACTGGCGATGCTGCCCGAGTGGTGGCGCAAGGGCGCCTGCGTGACGCCCTTGGGGCCGCCGGCCGGCGAGGGATGGCAGACCGACGTCTCCGAGGACGGCACGGGCTACTTCGCCTCCCGGCCCGTCGGCCGGGACGTGAAGCCGAGCGAGGGAGACGCCCAGTGACCCGTGTCGCCGCCGTCGACTGCGGTACGAACTCCATCCGGCTGCTCGTCGCCGACGCGGACCCCCGGACCGGGGAGCTCGTCGATCTGGACCGGCGCATGACCATCGTGCGGCTCGGGCAGGGCGTCGACCGGACCGGGCGGCTCGCGCCCGAGGCGCTGGAGCGGACCTTCGCCGCCTGCCGCGAGTACGCGGCCGTCATCAAGGAGCACGGCGCCGAGCGGCTGCGGTTCGTGGCCACCTCCGCCTCCCGGGACGCCGAGAACCGGGACGAGTTCGTGCGCGGGGTCCTCGACATCCTGGGCGTGGAGCCGGAGGTCATCTCCGGTGACCAGGAGGCCGAGTTCTCCTTCACCGGGGCGACCCGGGAGCTGGCCGGCGCCGACCACCTCGACAGGCCGTACCTGGTCGTGGACATCGGCGGCGGGTCCACCGAGTTCGTGGTCGGTGAGGAGCACGTGCGGGCGGCCCGTTCCGTGGACGTCGGCTGCGTCCGGATGACCGAGCGGCACCTGGTCCGGGAGGGCGCCGTGACCGACCCGCCCACCGAGGAGCAGGTCGCCGCCATGCGGGCCGACATCGAGCGGGCCCTGGACCTCGCCGAGGAGACGGTCCCGCTGCGTGAGGCGCGCACCCTGGTCGGGCTCGCGGGGTCGGTGACGACCGTCTCGGCCATCGCCCAGGAACTGCCCGAGTACGACTCCGCCCGCATCCACCACTCGCGGGTCTCCCTCGAACGCGTCCGGGAGATCACCCACTGGCTGCTGCACTCCACCCACGCCGAGCGGGCCGCCGTACCGTCCATGCATCCGGGCCGGGTCGACGTCATCGCCGCCGGGGCCCTCGTCCTGCTGTCGATCATGGAGCGGACCGGTGCGGGGGAGGTCGTCGTCAGCGAGCACGACATCCTCGACGGCATCGCGTGGTCGGTGGCGTAGGTCTCGTTTGTTACTGATCGGTAGCACTCGGACGAGCAGGTCGGGTAGCGTCTGAGCATGATCGAGGGGCCCTCGCGGGCCCTTCGGCGACACGCCGCCGGGAAAGTTCGTGAAGTTCTTCACAAGGAATTCCACCGTGTCGAACCACGAAAAGGCCCCGCTTGGGCCTTCCGGGGGTCCAACAGGCCCTTGAACACGTTCAATGGGAGCGTGTAGGGGGGTAGGGGAAGGGGCTTCCGGGGGGTTGTTTCGGGCCGCTCACGAGAGCGTCATCAGGCCGGAGAGGCTGCTCACGCGGCATTGACAACGGGTCGTACCGGGCGGGGGGTTCCCCGCACGATCATGATCCACGTCACGCGGGTCGCGCAGGATAACACACCCCCTGCAAGAGCTTGTGAAGGGGCGCACGAGCGACCCCCCTGGGGCGGGTGGATACTCGATGCCATGAGCACCACGGAGCGTCCCAGGATCCTCGTAGTAGGCGGTGGGTACGTAGGCCTGTACGCAGCTCGGCGCATCCAGAAGAAGATGCGCTACGGAGAGGCGACCGTCACGGTCGTCGACCCCCGGTCGTACATGACCTACCAGCCCTTCCTCCCCGAAACCGCCGCCGGCAACATCTCCCCGCGCCACGTCGTCGTCCCGCTGCGACGCGTGCTGCCGAAGGCGGAGGTCCTCACCGGCCGGGTCACCACCATCGACCAGGACCGCAAGGTCGCCACGATCGCCCCGCTGGTCGGCGAGGCGTACGAGCTGCCCTTCGACTACCTGGTGATCGCGCTCGGCGCGGTCTCCCGCACCTTCCCGATCCCCGGCCTCGCCGAGCAGGGCATCGGCATGAAGGGCATCGAGGAGGCCATCGGCCTGCGCAACCACGTCCTCGAGCAGCTGGACAAGGCCGACTCCACCACCGACGAGGAGATCCGCCGCAAGGCGCTCACCTTCGTCTTCATCGGCGGCGGCTTCGCCGGTGCCGAGACCATCGGTGAGGTCGAGGACCTGGCCCGCGACGCGGCCAAGTACTACAAGAACGTCTCCCGCGAGGACATGCGCTTCATCCTCGTCGACGCAGCCGACAAGATCCTGCCCGAGGTCGGCCCCAAGCTGGGCGCCTACGGCAAGGAGCACCTGGAGAGCCGCGGTGTGGAGATCTACCTCTCCACCTCGATGGACTCCTGCGTCGACGGCCACGTGGTGCTCAAGAACGGCCTCGAGGTCGACTCCAACACCATCGTGTGGACCGCCGGTGTGAAGCCCAACCCGGCCCTCGCCCGCTACGGCCTGCCGCTGGGCCCCCGCGGTCACGTCGACTGCGAGCCGACCCTCCAGGTCAAGGGCACCGACTACATCTGGGCCGCCGGCGACAACGCCCAGGTCCCGGACCTCGTCGGCCGCAAGGCGGGCAACGAGAACGCCTGGTGCCCGCCGAACGCCCAGCACGCGCTGCGCCAGGCCAAGGTCCTCGGCGACAACGTGATCTCCGGTATGCGGGGCTTCCCGCAGAAGGACTACAGCCACGCCAACAAGGGCGCGGTGGCCGGTCTCGGCCTCCACAAGGGCGTCGCGATGATCGTCATGGGCAAGATGAAGATCAAGCTCAAGGGCCGTCTCGCCTGGTACATGCACCGTGGCTACCACGGCCTCGCGATGCCGACCTGGAACCGCAAGGTCCGCGTCTTCGCCGACTGGACCCTCGGCATGTTCCTCAAGCGCGAGGTCGTCTCCCTCGGCGCGATGGAGCACCCGCGCGAGGAGTTCTACGAGGCCGCCCGTCCGGTGCCGGCCGCCGAGCCGAAGAAGACCGAGGCCAAGGCCTCCTGACCGGTTTCCGGTCGCTGAACGAACCGAAGGGCCTCCCGCCATCCGTGGTGCGGGAGGCCCTTCGGGTTTTTTCTGATCCGTAACAGCCGTGGGGGACTGCGCGGCCACCTCAACGATGTTTTCGTGGGTATGGGACATTCCGGGATCTCGTCACGGAGGTGTGCGCCATGGCTGACGCCGCGCTGCGGCTGAAGAGCCTCGTCGAGCAGTTGCTGGGAGTGCCGTTGCCGGTGCGGATCCGCGCCTGGGACGGTTCGCAGGCGGGGCCGCCGGACGCACCGGCGCTGGTCGTGCGCAACCGCCGGGCGGTGCGCCGGCTGCTGTGGAAGCCGGGGGAGCTGGGGCTGGCCCGGGCCTGGGTCGCCGGGGACCTGGAGATCGAGGGCGATCTGTACCAGGCCCTGGACCTGATGGCGGAGCTCGTCTGGGAGCGCGGGGAGGGCGCCAGGACCCTGCTGCAGGCGCTGCGGGACCCGAAGGTACGGGCCGCCGCCCGGGGGCTCGTGAAGATCGCCGGGCTGCCGCTGCCGCCCGCGCCGCCCCGCGAGGAGGTCCGCAGGGCCCGCGCCCATCTGCACACCAAGCGCACCGACAGACGCGCCATCAGCCACCACTACGACGTCGGCAACGACTTCTACGAGATCGTCCTCGGCCCGTCGATGGTCTACTCGTGCGCCTACTGGGCCGCCCCGGACGCCACGCTCGAACAGGCCCAGCGCGACAAGCTCGATCTCGTCTGCCGCAAGCTCGGGCTGACGGAGGGTCAGCGGCTGCTGGACGTCGGCTGCGGCTGGGGCTCGTTGGCCCTGCACGCGGCCCGCGAGTACGGCGTGCGCGTCGTCGGCATCACCCTTTCCCAGGAACAGGCCGCGTACGCCCGTAAACGGGCCGCCGACGGGGGTCTGACCGACCTGGTGGAGATCAGGGTGCAGGACTACCGGGACGTCGCCGACGGGCCCTACGACGCCATCTCCTCCATCGGCATGGCCGAACACGTGGGCGCCGACCGGTACCTGGAGTACGCGCAGGACCTGTACCGGCTGCTGCGGCCCGGCGGGCGGCTGCTCAACCACCAGATCGGCCGTCGTCCGCAGCGCGACGAATCGTCGTACAACGTGGACGAGTTCATCGACGCGTACGTGTTCCCCGACGGGGAGCTCGCCCCGGTCGGGACCACCGTCACCCAGCTGGAGCGGGCCGGGTTCGAGGTGCGGGACGTCGAGGCGCTCCGCGAGCACTACGGGCTCACCCTGCGCCGCTGGGTGGACAACCTGGAGGCCGACTGGGCACGCGCGGTGCGGCTGGCCGGGGCGGGCCGGGCCCGCGTCTGGCGGCTGTACATGGCCGCCTCCGCGCTCTCCTTCGAGCGCAACCGCATCGGCGTCAACCAGGTGCTGGCGGTGCGCACTCCGGAGGGCGGCGCGTCCGGGATGCCGCTGCGCGCCCGGACCTGGGGTGTCTGAGGCGCGTAGGTGCGAAGGGGCCCCGTCCGGTGGCCGGACGGGGCCCCGACTGCCGTGCCGCTAGTCGGACTTGATGGCCGACAGCATGTTCAGGCGGGCCGCGCGGCGGGCCGGCCAGAGGGCGGCGAGGACTCCGACCGTGGCGGCCAGCAGGAGGAAGACCGCCATCCGGGTCCAGGGCAGGACCAGTTCGTACGTCGGCATCTTCGTGCCGAGCAGTTCGCCGGCCGCCCAGCCGAAGAAGACGCCCAGGCCGATGCCGAGCACCCCGCCGAACAGGGAGATCACCAGGGACTCCAGACGGACCATCCGCTTGACGGACTTGCGGTCCAGGCCGATCGCGCGAAGCATCCCGATCTCCTGGGAGCGCTCGAAGACCGACATGGCCAGGGTGTTGATGACCCCGAGGACCGCGACGACCACCGCCATGGCGAGCAGGCCGTAGACCATGTTCAGGATCAGCGTGAAGGTCTGCGCGATGCTGTTGGAGAGGTCCTTCTTGTCCTGGACCTTGATGGCCGGGTTGGAGCCGAGCGCCTTCTCCAGCCGGTCCTTGGTCGCGCCGGACGCGCCGTCGGCGGTCTTCACCAGGACCTGCATGTCGCCGGGGTCCTTCACGTGCGGGGTGACGACGGCGCTGTCGAGCAGGATGCCCCGGATCAGCTCGTTGCCCTCGTAGACGCCGGAGACCGTCAGACGCGAGGACCTGCCGTCCTCGTAGTGCGCGGTGAAGGACGAACCCGCCTTCCAGCCGTGGGACTTGGCGGTCTCCTTGTCGACGACGGCCTGAGTGCCGCCGACCTTGAAGGTACCGCTGTCGAGCTTCAGGTCGGTGAGCTCGCCGATCGCCGATCCGGTCACGCCGGTCAGGGACTCGCCCGTGCCGTCGATGCGCGAATAGACGTTGCGCAGCGGGCTGGTGGCGGTGACGCCTTCCGTGGCGGAGACCTTCTTGTCGACGTCGGGCGAGAGCTCGTTGCCGTTCGCCATGGAGACCACGTAGTCCGCGCGGATCGCCGAACTCGCCATCTTGTCGATGGACTTCTGCAGGCTCCCCGCCATCACCGTCATGCCGGTGATCAGGGTGAGGCCGATCATCAGCGCGGAGGCGGTGGCGGCCGTACGGCGCGGGTTGCGCACCGAGTTCTGCCGGGCCAGCTTGCCGGAGACGCCGAAGACGCGCAGCACCGGTGCGGCGGCCCCGATCAGCGGGCGGGACAGCAGCGGCGTGAGGATGAAGACGCCGATGATCAGCAGGACCGCGCCGAGCCCCATCGGGGCCTGGCCGTCGCTGCCGTTCATCGACGTGGCGGCCAGTACCGTCGCCACGCCCGCGGCGCTGAACAGCGCGCCCAGCGTGTTGCGCAGCACCAGCGACTTGGTCGTCGCCTTCGCATGCACGCTGCTCATCGCGGCCACCGGCGGGATCTTCGCGGCCCGCCGACCGGGCAGCCAGGCGGCCAGCATGGTGATGACGACACCGACCGCGAGGGCGCTCGCGACCGTGCCCGGCGTGATGACCAGCGGTCCGTCCGGGACCGTCGCGCCGAGGGTGTTCATGAGGGAGCGCAGCGCCGCCCCGATGCCGATGCCCGCGACGAGGCCGCTGACGCCCGCGGCCGCGCCCACCACGAACGCCTCGATCAGCACCGACCGGGTGACCTGGCGGCGGGAGGCGCCGACCGCGCGCAGCAGCGCCAGCTCCTTGGTGCGCTGGGCGACCAGCATGGTGAAGGTGTTGGCGATGATGAACGTGCCGACGAAGAGGGCGATGCCGGCGAAGACCAGCAGACCCTGCTTGAGCCCGCTCATCGACGACGAGATCTGCTGCGCCTGGTCGTCGGCGAGCTGCTTGCCGGTGGTGGTCTCGACGAGCCGGGTGCCGAGCGCGCCGTCGAGGGAGGTCTTCAGCGCGGTCTGGGCGGTCCCGGAGGCGGCCTTCACATCGATCTCGTCGTACGTGCCCGCCTTGCCGAACTGCTTCTGCGCGGTGGCGGTGTCGAAGAGGGCGAGGCTGCCGCCGGCGGCGACATTGCCGTCGTCGGTGGTGAAGATCCCGCTGATGACGGGCTTGAGGACCGGGCCGTCCACGGAGATCCGCACGGTGTCGCCGACCTTGTAGCCGGCGCGCCTGGCGGTGTCCGCGTCGATGGCGACCTGGTTCGCGCCGTGCGGCGCGCTGCCGTCCTTGAGCGGGTAGCGCGGGTCCTTGCCGCCCCAGTAGTTGCCGCCCTCGGAGCGGAAGCCGCCGCCGATGAGCTTGCCGTTCTTGTCGGCGATGGCGGTGAAGCCGCTCACGACACCGATGGCGTCGGCGGCGCCCGGCACCCTGGCGCTCTTGTCCAGCATCGCCTGGGTCAGCTCGGGCGTCTTGCCGACCGTGTTGCCCTCGTCCTCCTGGTACTTGGCCCGCACGGCCACGTCGACCTGGTCGAAGCCCTTGGCCGAACTCTTCTGGAACGCGTCGGAGATGGTGTTGGTGAAGACCAGCGTGCCCGAGACGAACGCGACGCCGAGCATCACGGCGAGCACGGTCATCAGCAGCCTGGCCTTGTGCGCGAGTACGTTGCGCAGGGCGGTGCGGAACATCAGCTGGTGCGGCCCTTCGCGTCGAACTGCTTCAGGAAGTCCAGGACGTTCTCGGCCGTCGGCCGGTACATCTCGTCGACGATCCTGCCGTCGGCGAGGAAGACGACGCGGTCCGCGTAGGCGGCGGCGACCGGGTCGTGGGTGACCATGACGACGGTCTGCCCCAACTCCCTTACGGAGTTGCGCAGGAAGCCCAGCACCTCGGCGCCGGAGCGGGAGTCGAGGTTCCCGGTGGGCTCGTCGCCGAAGATGATGTCGGGCCGGGAGGCGAGGGCACGGGCCACGGCGACTCGCTGCTGCTGGCCGCCGGAGAGCTGCGAGGGGCGGTGGCCGAGGCGGTCCCGGAGGCCGACCATCTCGATGACGCGGTCGAGCCACTGCTTGTCCGGTTTCCGCCCGGCGATGTCCATCGGGAGGGTGATGTTCTCCAGGGCCGTCAGGGTCGGCAGCAGGTTGAAGGCCTGGAAGATGAAGCCGATCTTGTCCCGGCGCAGCTTGGTGAGCTGCTTGTCCTTGAGCGAGCCGAGTTCGGTCTCGCCGATGCGCACCGAGCCGGAGGAGAAGGTGTCGAGGCCCGCCACGCAGTGCATCAGCGTGGACTTGCCCGAGCCGGAGGGGCCCATGATCGCGGTGAACTCGGCCTGCCGGAAGTCGACGGAGACCCGGTCCAGGGCGACCACCTGGGTCTCGCCCTGTCCGTAGATCTTCGACAGGTCCGTGGCGCGTGCGGCCACGGTTTCGGTGGCCCGGCCGGCGACGGGTGTGGTGGTCACGGGAAGGCTCTCCTCGAGGGACGACGTCTTGGAAGGGGACGTGTTCCATCGTGGGGGCCGGAGATGCCCGTGTAGTCAGTCGCAGTTCCGGTTCCGGGGGGCGACTCGGGTCGGACCCGGCGACGCTGCGTCATACCTGGGGATGACGGGGGTCCCTGAGACTTCGCTTTGCCGAGTACATGGCAAGCGCTTGCGTCGGGGGGCGTCGAGAACCGGTGGAGCACCCTCGTTCGGGCGGTGAAATTCCGTCATTCCGCATGCGCGCGCGGGTGTCGGGCGTAAGGCTACTGGCAAGTGCGGATGGCGTGTTCCATGTGCTGATGCACCCTCAGACATCAATAAAATAAGACAACATCGGGCTGCGGCCCGGGCTGTTCGGGGGAAGCATCCCGATAGGCTCGGGACCTCGACGCGGAGCCCATGGCCTGCCCGGATGGTGGAATGCAGACACGGCGAGCTTAAACCTCGCTGCCCCTTCGCGGGCGTGCCGGTTCAAGTCCGGCTCCGGGCACTTCCGCGCCTACGGAACGGAGCGTTCCGTAGGCGGACGTCACCCTTCGTACACGGTGAGGACCGCGCCCTCGACCTCGATCCGGCGGCCGGCGCGCATCCCGTCGGTGCGGAGTCTGTCCAGACAGCTGTGGAACAGCTCCAGTTCGTCCGCGTCCAGCACCGCCGCGGCGAGGTCGACCAGCTCGGCGACCGCCCCCTCGGTGAGTATCTCCGGCAGTTCCCCGGACAGCAGGACGACGGACTGGCCCGCGGGCCCGCGGACCACGGCCGTGGCCGGTCCGCCATGCACGAACAACACATTCCCCCCAAGGAGCCCGGGGTGGACGTGCGGGTCTCGCTCCTCGGGCAGGACGAGAGACTAGCGGGGGATCTTGCGGTGTTCGGGGGCAGTTGACGTTCTTTTTCCGACTTGACGGAATGCGACGCATCCGTGTTCGGGTGGCGTCACTCCTTGGGTGTATGCGGCGACGACCGGTCCAGCAGGGACTCCACCAGGGCCGCGACATGGCGGCGGTCGTCCGACGAGAGCTTCTGGACGCTCGCGATGAGGAGGTCGACCTCGGGGTCGGCGGGGTTCGCGGGGGGGTCGCCGGCCTCGGGACTGCCGTACACGTGGATGCCGCAGGCCTCCGCGGCGGCGCGGCGGACGGTGTCCAACGGGAGTTCCAGGCCCTTGGACAACCCCTCCAGGGTGGCCGACTGCGGCATGCGCACGACGCGGTCGGCGGTGGCCAGGTGGTGGACGGTGGAGCGCGGGATGCCGCCGCGGCGCGCCACGTCGCCGTAGGACCAGCCCTTGCGGTCGAGGCGCTCACGGATCAACTGCTGCAGTGCGTTGGCCACCGGTGGGTCACTTCCTGCTGGCTGTGTCGGCAAGACCGTCCATGTCGGGGCCGATTCTACGGTCGCGTCCCCGGGGTGCCGAAAGGGTGATTCGCCGAACGGCTTGCGCACCGGCCCTCCGAGGCCCTAGTGTCCAATCTCGTTGGACAGCTCGTCCGACCAGATTGGACAGAGTCCGGGGGGAACCTGACGCCGTCCGATCGGAAACGCCCATCCCTGAGGGGGAATTGATCATGATGGACGCCTACGAGCTTGAGGCCGAGTCCGCGGAGCTGCTGCCGGGTCGCGAGGCCCTCGGTCGCCTGAAGTTCAGCTTCGGCAAGACGGTCAACGTCACCAAGCACGTCGCCAACATCTCGGCGCACAACGAGTCCGCGGCCCTGAACGACCACTCCTCGTGGTCGGTGGCCGACTCCGGCGCCGCTCAGGCCATCAACGTCGCTCAGTAACGCTCGCGCTCCACCTCCGAACGAACCCAGAACATCACCGAAAGGACATCCGTCATGAGCATGGACATGAACGAGCTGGAGACCGAGTCCGCCGAGCTGCTGCCGGGCCGCGAGGCCCTGGGCCGGCTGAAGTTCAGCTTCGGCAAGACGGTCAACGTCACCAAGCACGTCGCCAACATCTCGGCGCACAACGAGTCGGCCGCCCTGAACGACCACTCCTCGTGGTCCGCCGCCGAGTCCTCGGCCGCGCAGACGATCAACGTCACCCAGTAGCGACACCGTAGTAGCGGTACTCACCCGCTACGACGGCCACGGGGGCGGACCGCGCTCATGTGCGGCGCGGCCCGCCCCCGCGGCGCCTTTTCCGGGGGGAACCCGCCGGGCTTTCCGGGGGGAAGGCGGCGCGCTTTCCGGGGGGAAACAGCGCGGAAGCGGGGGACACGTGGGGGGAGACCACATATGACAGTGCTCGGAGACGGGACCGCGGCGCTGTACGACACCGGGCCCGTGCCCGGACCCGGCGGCTGGCCGGTGACCTACGAGCAGGTGGCGACGGGCAACCTGCCGGTCGTCGAACAGCCGCCGGTCGTCCCGCGGTTGAGCGCGGGGCTGAAGCTGCACGGCGAGTACCAGGGGTCGGGCTTCACCGACCCCAAGTACATCGCCCGTCGGGGGGACGGGCAGGTCGTGCAGCTGTCCCGGCTGCTGTACCTCGTGGCGTCGAGCATCGACGGCGTCCGTGACGTCGAGACCATCGCGTACCGCGTCAGCGCGCGATTCGGCCGCGAGGTCAGCGGCGAGAACATCCGCTACCTGGTGGAGAACAAGCTCGAGCCGCTCGGTGTGACGGTCCCCGAGGGCCAGGATGACGACGAGGTCGACGCCCCGCGCTCCGACCTGCTGCTCGCCCTCAAGGGCCACCGGGTGATCTTCAACGAGCGGCGCACGGCACGGATCGCACGGGCGCTGTCCTGGCTGCACCGGCCGGCCGTGGTCGTGGCGATGCTGCTGGCCGCCGTGGCCATGGACGTGTGGCTGTTCGGGTTCTTCGGGGCGATCGAGCCGGTCCTGGAGGTCCTGGACCAGCCGGTCCTCATCCTCATCGTGTTCGTGCTGACCGTGGCCTCGCTCGTCTTCCACGAGTTCGGCCACGCCTCCGCGTGCAAGTACGGCGGCGCGCGGCCCGGCTGCATCGGCTGCGGGCTCTTCCTGATCTGGCCCTCCATGTACACGGACGTCACCGACGTCTACCGGATCGGCCGGGCCGGACGGATCCGTACCGACCTGGGCGGGGTCTACTTCAACGTCGTCTTCATGCTCGGCATGGCCGGGGCGTACTTCGCGACCGGGGCGCAGTTCTTCCTGGCCGCGGTCTACCTCGGGCACTTCGAGATCCTGGAGCAGCTGATGCCGGCCGTCCGGCTGGACGGCTACTACATCCTGGGCGACCTCGCGGGCGTGCCGGACCTCTACGGCAAGATCAAGCCGATCCTGCTCGGCCTGGTGCCGGGGGCGAAGGGGAAGGCGGCCCGCAAGGAGGTCGCGGGGCTGAAGAAGTCGGCGCGGACCATCGTCGCCACCTGGGTGCTGACCATGGTGCCGCTGCTGGTCGGCGAGCTGGGCTACGCCCTGTGGAACCTGCCGCGGATCCTCGCCACGATGACACGGTCGCTGACCGAGCAACTCGTCGGCACGGGTTCGGCGTTGGCGGACGGCAAGATCGTCGACGGGCTGGTCGGGGTGATCGGCTGCGTGATGCTGCTGTGCCCGATGGCCGGTGTCGTCTATCTGTCGGTGAAGATGAGCGGCCGTATCTTCCGCGCCGCGAAACGCTCCACGGAGGGCCGCCCGCGCCTGAGGATCGCGCTGTGCGCCCTCGCCCTGGCCGGTCTGACGGGCCTCAGCTACGCCTGGGTCTCCGGCATGACCCCGAAGCCGCTGCCCAAGCAGCCGCCGATCGCCCCGATCCTGCAGCCCGGGGTGTCCACCGAGGCCCCGAGCCCCCGGGACGCCTCGGGCTCGGGCGGCGGAGCCTCGCGCGGTCCCGCGGGACACGGCGCCGCGTCCCTGTCCCCGTCCGCCTCACCCGGCGCCTCCGCCGCGCCGAACGGTGCCTCACCGGGCCCGTCGGCGAGTACGACCGCCTCGGCCTCCGCCTCCGCGTCCGCCCCGGCGTCGGCCCGCCCGACCAAGGGGGCGACGGGTCAGCCGGCGGCCTCCGGCGGGGGCTCGCCGACCGGCTCGGGCCCCTCCGCCTCCGCTCCCGGCGGAGGTCCGTCCGAGCCCCCGGTCTCCCCGACCCCGTCGGAGAGCGCCCCGGCCTCCCCGACCGACCCGCCGACGACCCCGCCGCCCAGCGCGTCACCGGCGGCGACCTGAGACCGGGCCGGTCCCGGGGTGGACGTCCCCGGGGCCGGACCGAGCGGCCGCCCACGGTGCGGGGCGCGCGCAGGTCATGGGGTGACCTGCGCGGGGGGCGGGTGCTCGACCGGCGGCCGGCGACGGCCGAGCACCCGCCCCAGGTTCCGCACCCCGCCTCTCCCGCACCAGCGCCATGCCGCACCGCCGCCTCCCCGCACCGGCGCCGCCCGCAACACCGCCACCCCCCACCACCGACTCATCCACCGAGGAGAACCGTTGACCAGCCATCGAAAAGCACGACCTACCCGCAACCCCCTCACCCGCCGCGCCCTCGGCATAGGGCTGTTCGCGGCCGGTGTCGCGGGGGCCGCGACCGCCGTGCCGGCGCAGGCCGCGGGCGGGGTGTCGCACGCCGCGTTCGCGTCGGACCACGTGTTCACGCACGCCGACCGGGCCCACCACACGCAGGCCCGGGACTCGTTCACGGTGCGCCAGTTCGGCACGGTGAACGCCGCTGCCGCCCGCAACCAGGCCAACGCGGTCTCGGCGGGCTGCTCGGCGGACGACGCCTGCCGTTCCGTCGCGCTGTCGTTCCAGATCGTCACGATGGCGGGCGAGCACACCCACCTCAACGCCGTGAACCTGAGTGACGCCGCGAACAAGAAGTGCACCGGCTGCCAGACCCTGGCCGGCGCCTACCAGTTCGTCGTCTCCACGCCGACCGCGTTCAGCCTGAGCGCCGACACCCAGCGCAAGCTCGCCGACATCCACCAGCGGCTGGACGAGCTGACCCGCTCCTCGCTGCCCGCGGCCGACCTCAAGACCCGGGTCGACGGCCTGGCCGGCGAGGTCACCGCCGTACTGCGCGACGCCGTGGCGAACGCCCCCAAGGGCGACGTGAAGCCCGACGTCACCCTCCACCGTCACCTCGACGGCTGGCCCCCGGCGCACTGATCCCGGCGGCCCTGAGCCGACCGCCGTGTCCGTCTCCCACGGCACGGCGGTCGGCCATTGACATCCCCCGGAGGCGGGCGCAGACTCACATCCCGGAAGCTGGTGAAGTAAATTTCACTCAGCGAACAAACGGTGAACAAGACGACCAGAACAAGACAGCGACCAAGACGACCAAGGGATGCGGGATGCGTACCACCGTCGGCATCATCGGCGCCGGCCCGGCCGGCCTCCTCCTCGCCCGGCTGCTGCACAACGCCGGGATCGACTCCGTCGTGCTGGAGAGCCGCGACCGGGCCTACGTCGAGCACCGCCAGCGCGCCGGGATCCTGGAGCAGGGCACGGTGGACGTGCTGCGCGCGGCCGGCGCCGGCGAGCGCATGGACCGGGAGGGCCTCCCGCACGACGGCATCGAACTGCGCTACGACAAGAAGCGCCACCGCGTCGACTTCCCCGCACTCACCGGCGGCCGGTCCGTGATGGTGTACGCCCAGACCGAGGTCTGCAAGGACCTCATCGCCCTCCAGCTCAAGGAGGGCGGCCCGCTGCTGTTCGAGGCGGAGGCCCTCGCCGTCGAGGGCGCGGACACCGACGGCCCGTCCGTGCGGTTCCGGCACGAGGGGCGGGAGGACGTGCTGGAGTGCCGGTACGTCGTCGGGTGCGACGGGTTCTGGGGAGTGGCCCGGCAGGCGATCCCCGCCGAGCTCACCCAGGTGTTCGAGCGCACGTACCCCTTCGGCTGGCTCGGCATCCTCGCCGACGTCCCGCCCTCCCACGACGAGCTGGTCTACGCCCGCCACGACCGCGGCTTCGCCCTGCTGTCCATGCGCTCCCCGTCCGTCTCCCGCCTCTACCTCCAGGTGCCCGCCGGCACCGACGCCGAGAGCTGGGGCGACGACGAGATCTGGGACGAGCTGGAGCGCCGCTTCGAGACCGCGGACGACTGGCGCCTGGAGCGCGGCCCGATCACCCAGAAGTCCGTCACCCCGATGCGCTCCTACGTCCATGAGCCGATGCGGTACGGCAGCCTCTTCCTGGCCGGCGACGCGGCGCACATCGTCCCGCCGACCGGCGCCAAGGGCCTCAACCTGGCCGTCGGCGACGTGGTGACCTTCGCGCGGGCGCTGTCGTACGAGAAGGAGACCGGCTCGGCCGAGCTGCTCGACGCCTACTCGGAGACCTGTCTGCGCCGCGTCTGGCAGGCCGAGCGGTTCTCGTACGACATGACGACGATGCTGCACCCGGCCCCCGACGCCACCCCCTTCGACCATCGCCTGCAGCTCGCCCGTCTGGAGCGGATCGCGGCCTCGCGTGCCGCCGAGGCCGACCTGGCCCAGGGCTACACGGGTTTTCCCCTGGACTGACGGCCGTGTGAACCCCCGCGGTGAGGGGAATCACGGACCCGCGTAGCGTGTTGCGCTGCACGACGAGGGAAAGATCCTCCCCAAGCACTAGGGTCAATCCTTTGCCTACCTATTACTCTTGAGCCAAGGCCGCGACGTGCGGCCATGGAGGAGTGAAATGAGGAGCAGAAACCCGGTCTTCTCGCGACGGGGGTTCAGCCGCGACAACGGCTACGCGGGCTTCAACACCGCGCCGCAGGCCGGGGGTCCCGCTGTCGGAACGCAGGCCAACCCCTACGCGGGCGGCAATCCCTACGCGCAGAACCCGTACGCCCAGCAGGACCTGCAGTACGGCGCCCCGCCCCAGGCCCCGGCCACCACCGGCCGGATGACCATGGACGACGTCGTCCTGCGCACCGCTTCCACCCTCGGCACCCTGATCGTCACGGCCGCCCTCGCCTGGGCGCTGCTGCCGGTCGACGACGCCCACATCAACCGTTCCTACGGCATCGGTGTCGGCGCCGCGCTGGTCGGCATGGTTCTGGCGCTCGTGCAGTCCTTCAAGCGCAAGGCCACGCCCGCGCTGATCCTGTCGTACGCCGCGTTCGAGGGTGTTTTCCTCGGCGTGGTCTCCAGCGTGGTCGACAACCGCATCGCGAGCGGCGCGGCCATGCAGGCGGTGATCGGCACGATGGCGGTGTTCGCGGGTGTGCTGGTGGCGTACAAGGCGGGCTGGATCCGCGTCAACCGCCGTTTCTACGGCTTCGTGATGGCGGCGGCGCTCGGCTTCGTGCTGCTGATGGTCGTGAACCTGCTGTTCGCGGTCTTCGGCGGCGGCGACGGCCTCGGCTTCCGCAGCGGCCCGCTCGGTGTGTTCTTCGGCATCGTCGGTGTGCTGCTCGGCGCCTGCTTACTCGCCCTGGACTTCAAGCAGGTCGAGGACGGCATCGCCTACGGCGCGCCGAAGGAGGAGGCGTGGCTGGCGGCCTTCGGGCTGACGCTGACGCTGGTGTGGATCTACATGGAGTTCCTGCGGATCATCGCCATCCTCAACAGCAACGACTAGCCGCCCTCCGGCTGTCCCGTGGCTGACACGAAGGGGCCTCCGGTGCTCTCACCGGGGGCCCTTCGTCATGTCGTGGTGCGCGCCTAGAGCAGTTTGCGCGCTGCCCTCCTCAGGTCGTATTCGTGGACGATCGCCTTCGCGTGGCCGTACGCGAGGTTGTGTTCGTGGCGGAGCCAGCTGACCTTTTCCTCGAAGCGGAAGAGGGCGGGGCCTTCTTCGACGGTGCGGATCCAGTCGGACACTTCACGACCGGTGCAGTGGGGGATGCGGGCGAGCATGTTGCGGTGGGTCTCCTCGGAGAGGACGTGGGACATCGGCGCCTCCGAACGCAAAGGGGATGTAAGCCGGTCCTTCAGGTCACGGTGCCTGAGCGTTCGCCTGTTGGCAACAGTCTGGCGGTGCCGCGTACGCTCGTTCTGTGGTTGATACGACGCCCTTGACGCGAGCCGTGGATCACTTTGCCGACCGGTTGAGGGCGGCTCCGCAGAGCCGGCTGCAGCGGGGTGCGGCCGCCGAGGCCCTGCAACTGGCCCGGGAGTTGGCCTGCCGGGCGCAGGTCCTGGAGGACCCGGGGACGGAGCCGCGACTGATGCCGGACGCCGGGATGTTCGCCGCCGCCGACCAAATCACCGTCGCCGCACACGACTTGGCCCTCGTGCTCGAGGACGAGGGCCAGCTGGAACAGGCGGTGGAACTGGTGGCTCAGGCGCAACAGCGCGCCGGCGTCTGATCCCTACAGGGACGCTATGACCCGGTCCGCCAGGATGTACACGTTCTCCTCGCCGCACTCGAAGGTCAGCGTGTAGGCGCCGGAGACGCCCGAACCGCCGAGCAGGACCGGCGTCCGGCCCGCGCGCAGGGCGGCCGCCAGACGCTCGGCCGTCTCACGGTGGCCCGGGGTCATGCACAGGGTCGTGCCGTCGGCGAAGACATAGACGTCCAGGGTGCCCAGCGGGCCGGGGCGGACGTCGGTCAGTTCGGTGCGGGTGGCGGCCAGCTCCTCGAGGGTGGCCACCGTGCGTTCATGGTCGTTCGCCACGGGTGACTGCACCGGGACGAAGTCCGGGTGGGAGGGGTGACGGCGGCGGGCCGCGGCCAGTTCGGGGGAGTCCCCGGCGAACTCGTCGGCGTCGGCGGCCTGCTCCGTCACCGGCTCCAGCGGCTCCAGCCCCACGAAGTCGCTCTGCCGGGGCAGGTACAGCTCGCTGTCCGGCAGGCCGAGGAGCGAGGGCGCGTCGGAGCCGTCACGGGACTCCTGCGCGGCCCAGAAGGCGCGTGCCTCGGCCAGTTCGCGCTCGCGCTCCTCGGCGAGCGCCTCGGCGACGGCGGCGCGTATCTCGTCGGCCTCCGTGGACAGACGGGCGGCGGGCACGAGACCGTGCGGGGCGTGCTGCTCGGCGAGCTGGGTGTGCAGGGCGGCGACCTCACGTCGCAGCACCATGAGGGTGCGCAGGACGGCGACGCCCACGGCGCCCGTGGCGGCCGTGATGAGCAGCAAGGCGATCGGCATGGCGCTCACTGACGTACTCCCGGTTCAAAGTCGACCCCCGACTTCCTACATCAGCTTGAAGGGCGGACTGACCAGCTGTCAGTGCGTAACGTCACGAACCGGACAGGACTTTGGGTCCCAGAAGGGTTGTCGTACCCGCCCTGAGCTGCGTGAATCCCCCCGCTAAGGGAGATAGGTCACATCCTGGGGGAGATTGGATCACAAAACGGCCCGGAGGCCGGTGGTGTTCCGGACTCCGGGCCAGAAGCTCACTGTTGGTGCCTCAGCGGTTACGCAGCGGTTCAGCTCAGGCGCTCGATGACCATCGCCATGCCCTGGCCGCCGCCGACGCACATCGTCTCCAGGCCGAACTGCTTGTCGTGGAACTGCAGGGAGTTGATGAGGGTGCCGGTGATGCGGGCGCCGGTCATGCCGAAGGGGTGGCCGACGGCGATGGCGCCGCCGTTGACGTTCAGCTTCTCCAGCGGGATGTTCAGGTCGCGGTAGGAGGGGATCACCTGGGCGGCGAACGCCTCGTTGATCTCGACCAGGTCGATGTCGTCGATGGTGAGGCCGGCCAGGCGCAGGGCCCGCTGCGAGGCCTCCACCGGGCCGAGGCCCATGATCTCCGGGGACAGGCCCGAGACGCCGGTCGACACGATGCGGGCGAGCGGGGTCAGGCCCAGCTCGCGGGCCTTGGTGTCGCTCATGATGACCACGGCCGCGGCGCCGTCGTTCAGCGGGCAGCAGTTGCCGGCGGTGACCAGGCCGTCGGGGCGGAAGACCGGCTTGAGGCCGGAGACGCCCTCCAGGGTCACGCCCGGGCGCGGGCCGTCGTCCTTGCTGACCACCGTGCCGTCGGGCAGCGTGACCGGGGTGATCTCGCGCTCCCAGAAGCCGTTCTTGATGGCCTCCTCTGCGAGGTTCTGCGAGCGGACGCCGAACTCGTCCATGTCCTGGCGGGTCACGCCCTTCCAGCGCGCCAGGTTCTCGGCGGTCTGGCCCATCGCGATGTACGGGTCGGGGAGCAGGCCGTCCTCGCGCGGGTCGTGCCAGGTGGAGCCCTCGGAGGCGGCCGTGGCGGCGGTACGGGCCTCGGCCTCGGCGAAGAGGGGGTTGCGTCCGCTCGGCATGTCGGAACTGCCGTTGGCGTAGCGGGAGACCATCTCGACACCGGCCGAGATGAAGACGTCGCCCTCGCCGGCCTTGATGGCGTGCAGGGCCATGCGGCTGGTCTGCAGCGAGGAGGAACAGTAACGGGTGATGGTGCAGCCCGGCAGGTGGTCCATGCCCATCTGCACGGCGACGATCCGGCCGAGGTTGTGGCCCTGCTCGCCACCCGGCAGGCCACAGCCGAGCATCAGGTCGTCGATGTCCTTCGGGTCCAGCTCGGGCACCTTCGCCAGGGCGGTCTGGATGATCGTGGCGGTGAGGTCGTCCGGGCGCAGATCCTTGAGCGAGCCCTTGACGGCACGGCCGATCGGGGAGCGGGCGGTCGAGACGATGACGGCTTCGGGCATGACGGCTCCATTGGCGTACGAACGAGACGGTCAGGGCTGCTTGGGAAGTTACCCGTACGTATGGTCAGGGTCACGTCTGTCGCGGTGTGACCCTGACCGCAATTTTCTAAGCGCTTGCTTTGTGGGTCAGGGGGCCGGCTGCGTCGAGGAGACGGAACTCTGCTCCGGTGCCGGCTCGTGCACCCGCCGCCTGCGCCTGCGCTTGAGCAGCGCCCACGGCCCGCGCGGACCCGTCGGCATCGCCGCCGTGACCTCGGTGCCCGGCTCGGACGCCGCTTCCGCCGCCGCCCTCGCCACGGGCAGGAAGCCCTCCCGCCGCGACACGTCCGGACGCTCCTCCTCGGCCGGCCACAGGCCGAGCGCCGCGCACACCGTCGGCAGGACGGCCATCGCCGCCGTCGCGTAGCCCTCGGCGGAGGGGTGGTAGTTGTCCGGGCCGAACAGTTCGCGGGGATTGGCCTCGAACTCGGGGCCCAGCAGGTCACCCAGGGACACTGTGCGGCCGCCCTGTTCGACCGTTCCGATCGTCTGGGCGGCCGCCAGCTGGCGGGAGGCGCGGCGGGCCAGCCAGCGCAGCGGCTGCTGCACCCGCTCCACCGTGCCCAGGTCCGGACAGGTGCCGACCACCACCTCCGCGCCCGCCGTGCGCAGCCGCCGTACCGCCGCCGAGAGATGACGGACGGAACGGGTCGGGGGCATGCGGTGCGTGACGTCGTTCGCGCCGATCATGATCACGCAGATGTCCGGGACCAGCGCGGGGTTGGCGAGGACCAGGGCCACCTGGCGGTCCAGGTCGTCGGAGGTCGCCCCCGGAAGGGCCACGTTGTGGAGCTCCACCGGGCGCTCGGCCACCGCCGACAGCCCCGAGGCCAGCAGCGCGCCCGGCGTCTGGCCCGCCCGGTGCACGCCCTGCCCCGCGGCCGTGGAGTCGCCGAGCATCGTCAGCCGCAGGGGAGGTTCGTCGGGCACGGTGTAGGCGGTGCCGTACAGGCCGTCCGCCACCGGCACCCGGCCGCTGCTGCCGTTGCCCACATGGCGCTTGGCCAGCTGGACCTCCGCCAGCAGCAGTCCCATGGCGGCCGCACCGGCCAGCCCGATCCCGCCGCCGCCGTACGCGGCACCGGCCGCGATCCGCCGGGCCACCCGTGCCCTCGACATGCTCGTCATACCTCGCCGCCACCTCCTTCGTTGCCGTACATCCACTCCTTGCCCCGTACCGACCGTTCGCCAATCTCAACGCGGAGTGAACGACCGCCGTGGGCGGACGACAGGGCCTACGCTGGCGGAACCACTAGGACCACTTCTTTTGCAAGCAACCGGAGACAACGGTGCATTTCCACGACTCGATGATCAGCCTCGTCGGCAACACCCCGCTGGTGAGGCTCAACAACGTGACCAAGGGCATCAAGGCGACCGTCCTGGCCAAGGTCGAGTACTTCAACCCGGGCGGCTCCGTGAAGGACCGCATCGCCCTGCGCATGATCGAGGCGGCCGAGGAGAGCGGGGCGCTCAAGCCCGGCGGGACGATCGTGGAACCGACCAGCGGGAACACCGGGGTGGGGCTCGCCATCGTGGCGCAGCAGAAGGGGTACAAGTGCATCTTCGTGTGCCCCGACAAGGTGAGCACCGACAAGATCAACGTTCTGCGGGCGTACGGGGCCGAGGTCGTGGTCTGCCCCACGGCCGTCGACCCGGAGCACCCGGACTCGTACTACAACGTCTCCGACCGGCTGGTGCGCGAGACGCCGGGCGCGTGGAAGCCCGACCAGTACTCCAACCCCAACAACCCGCTCTCCCACTACCACTCGACCGGCCCCGAGCTGTGGGAGCAGACGGAGGGGAGGATCACCCATTTCGTGGCGGGCGTGGGGACCGGAGGGACCATCTCCGGCACCGGCCGCTATCTGAAGGACGTCAGCGACGGCAAGGTGAAGGTGATCGGCGCCGACCCCGAGGGTTCGGTGTACTCCGGCGGCTCCGGGCGGCCGTACCTGGTCGAGGGCGTCGGTGAGGACTTCTGGCCCACCGCCTACGACCGGACCGTCGCCGACGAGATCGTCCCGGTCTCCGACAAGGACTCCTTCCAGATGACCCGCCGGCTCGCCAAGGAGGAGGGGCTGCTCGTCGGCGGCTCCTGCGGGATGGCGGTCGTCGCGGCGCTGGAGGTCGCGCGGCGCCTGGAGGAGGACGACGTGGTGGTCGTCCTGCTGCCGGACAGCGGGCGCGGGTACCTCAGCAAGATCTTCAACGACGAGTGGATGGCGGACTACGGCTTCCTCGAGGACGAGGGCCCCAGCGCCCGCGTCGCGGACGTGCTCAGCGACAAGGAGCACGGCGCCATCCCCTCGCTCGTCCACATGCACCCGGACGAGACCGTCGGCCAGGCCATCGAGGTCCTGCGCGAGTACGGCGTCTCGCAGATGCCGATCGTGAAGCCGGGGGCCGGTCACCCGGACGTCATGGCCGCCGAGGTCGTCGGCTCGGTCGTGGAGCGGGAGCTGCTGGACGCGCTGTTCGCCAAGCGGGCCTCGCTGGAGGACCCGCTGGAGAAGCACATGTCCGCCCCGCTGCCCCAGGTGGGCTCAGGCGAACCGGTCGCCGACCTGATGACCGTGCTCGGCGCGGCGGACGCGGCGATCGTCCTGGTCGAGGGAAAGCCGACCGGGGTGATCAGCCGGCAGGACCTGCTGCACTTCTTGGCCAAGGGCGGAAAGTGACGGCGAACGTCCGGTGAACGGAGCCCCACCACGGCGAACTTGCGGTTGCCTACCGAATCGGTGGACTTCGCGGAAGTGGTACGAGGGTGTCACGTGCACGCAGCACACGCTTAACACGGCTCCGGCACATTAGTGGGTGTCGGCAGGGCGGGAGCGGCTCCCCGCCCCAGCCGGCGCCGAACGTCCAAGGACCTCCGGAGCGGCTCCCGGACCTCCATGGACGCCGGACGCGAGACCCGGCCCTGACCCGGTCAGCGTCCTTCGCGGGGACCGCCGTCGTCCCGCCCCCCGGCAACGGGGGTGCGGCGGTCCCCGCGCATTACTTCGTGCGGGATCGCAGTCACTCTTCCCAGCGGTCCTCGTCCTTGTCGCGCTTTCGGCGCCCGCCGAACAGGCCCGGGTTGACGCGGGCCGCCGAGAAGGCGTTGACGCCGACGATCCCCGCCCAGGCGACCAGCAGGCCGGGCAGGTGTGCGATGCCGCCGCCGATCGCGGACAGCGGGATCGCCAGCACCAGCGAGACGATGCCGAAGCCGAAGCGCTCGCCCCAGGAGTCGGTGGGCTTCGGCGCCCGCGCCCCCCGTGCCACCACCATCTGCTGCTCGGCCATCTGCCGCCGCACCCGGCGCTCCACCGCCCCGTCGATGCGCTGGTCGACCTTCTCCAGGAACGAGTCGACCAGGGCGGACTCGTACTCCTCACCCAGTTCCCTGCGGGCCTGCAGAGTGGCGTTGAGCTCCTTCTTGAGCTCGGCGTCCCGCGCGTCCATGCTCGTCTCCATTCCCGTCATGACAATCCACGGTAAGGAGCCGCGCCGCCCGCCGCACTGGGGTTAGCCCCCCTGTTCGGGCTGGGGATCAGACCAGGCCATGCTGCTTGGCGTAGGCGTTGGCCACGTCCTCGGGGTCCTTCTTGTCGTTGTCGACCCGGCTGTTGAGCTGGGTGAGCTGCTCGGTGGTGAGGATGTTGCCGAGCTTGGCCAGGGCCTTGCGGACCGTGTCGTCGGACTTGCGGTCGGCGATGAGCGGGACGATGTGCTGGCTGGGGATGAGGTTCTTCGGGTCGGCCAGCACCACCCAGCCGTTGGCGGCGATGTCGGTGTCGGTGGTGAAGAGGTTCGCCACGTCGACGTCGCCCTTCTTCAGGGCGCCCTTGACCAGCGGACCGTCCGAGTCCAGGGACTTGAACTCCTTGAACTCCACGCCGTAGAAGTCCTTCAGGCCCACCGCTCCCACCCGGCGCTTCTTCACCTCGGGCGCGGCGCCGATGACCAGCTTTCCGTTCTGCTTGGCCAGGTCGGCGAGGGTGGTCAGACCGTACTTGCGGGCGGTGGCCCGGGTGACGACGAAGCAGTCGGAGTCGGCCGCCTGTCCGTAGGGGAGCACCTGGAGGCCGGCGGGGAGCGCGAGGGTGAGCGCGTTCTGCATGGTGCCGGGCTCCGAGGAGTTGTCCTTCGGCGCGAGGTAGTTCAGGAGGGCGCCCTGGTACTCGGGCAGCAGGTCGATGTCGCCGGCCTTCAGCGCGGGGATCACGATCTCCCGGGTGCCGAGGTTGGGGCGGACCTTCACCTTGACGCCGGCGGCCTGCAAGACGGCCGCGTAGAGGTAGCCGAGGACCTGGTTCTCGGTGAAGTTGGCGGTGCCGATGGTGATGCCGCTCTTGCTGGAGCCACCGCCGCCGGACGTGGAGCCCTGGCTGTCGAGCGAGGTGATGCCGCTCGCGCAGGCGGACAGGGCCGGGACGGACGCGGCCGCGAACAGGCCGCCGAGGAGGGTGCGTCGGTTCATGATCGGGGGTTCCCTAGGCGGTGCGGTGGCGGAAGAGGAAGCGCTGCAGGCCCGACAGGGCCAGGTCGAGGACGACGGCGACCACGGCGACCAGCACCGCGCCGCCCAGCACCTGCACGAGGTCGCGCTGGGCGAGGCCGTCGAAGACGTAGCGGCCGAGGCCGCCGAAGGAGACGTACGCGGCGATGGTGGCCGTGGCGACTACCTGGATGAGGGCGAGCCGCAGTCCGGTCATGATCAGGGGGAGCGCGAGGGGCAGCTCGACCTGGAACAGGACCTGGTGGCCCCGCATGCCCTGGCCGCGGGCCGCGTCCTTCACATCCGGGTCCACAGCGGTCATCCCGGCGTAGGTGTTGGTCACGATCGCCGGGACCGCGAGGGCGACCAGGGCGACGTACACCGGCAGCATCGACAGCCCGCCGGCCAGGAAGACCAGCACGACCAGGCCGACGGTCGGCAGCGCGCGGCCGAAGGACGCGAGGTTGATCGCTACGAAGGCGCCCTTGCCGGTGTGGCCGATGAGCAGGCCGAGCGGGAGGCCGATCGCGGCGGCGATGAGGGTCGCGAGCAGCGAGTACTGGAGGTGCTCGGCGAGGCGGTGGGCGATGCCGTCGGTCCCGGACCAGCTCGCGCCGCTGGTGAGCCACTTGCCGAGGTTCTTGAAGAGCTCGTACATCTCAGGCCCGCCTCCTGCGCCACGGGGTCAGCACGTACTGGAGCGCCACCAGCAGGGCGTCCGCGACCACGGCGAGCAGGATGGTGAGGACCACGCCCACGATCACCGGGGTCGGGAAGTCGCGCTGGAAGCCGTCGGTGAAGAGCTGGCCGAGGCCGCCGTCGCCGATGTAGGTGGCGACCGAGACCAGCGAGATCGACATGACCGTGGCGATACGGACACCCGCCATGATCACGGGGAGGGCGAGCGGGAACTCGACCGTGAGGAGCGTGCGCAGCGGGCGCGTGCCCATGGCCTTCGCCGCCTCCTTGGTCTTCGCGGGGACCGAGTCGAGGCCCTCGACGGTGTTCCGCAGCAGCACGACCAGGGTGTAGACGGTCAGACCGATGACGGTGGTCGTGCGGGTCAGTCCGCTGACCGGCAGCAGCAGCACGAAGATCGCGATCGACGGGATCGTGAAGAGGACGTTCGAGACGCCGAGCAGGAAGCCGCGCAGCGGACGGATCCGGTGGGCGATCACCGCGAGCGGCAGCGAGATGAGCACGCCGAAGAAGACGGCGGTCATGGCGGCCTGGAGGTGGGAGAACGTCAGGGAGGTCAGGTCGTCGGTGTGGTCGCCGATCCACGACCAGTCGATGGTCATGCGGCCACCCGCGCTTCCGTGTGCGCCCGGCCCGCGTGCTCGTGGATGTGGTCGCGGGAGGAGACCCCGGTGAGGACGCCGTCCGCGTCGACGCGGGCGACCAGGCCGGTGGGGGAGGCGAGGGACTCGTCGAGCGCGGACAGCAGCGAGTCGGTGTCGCGCAGCGGTCGTACGGGGAGTTCGGCCTCCTTCGACGCCCAGTGCCGGGGCCTGCGCTGCTCGTCGAGGACGAGGGTCCAGGTGCCGCCCTCCGGCGCCGGGCCCTGCGGGACGTCGGCGAGGGTCTTCAGCGACAGCAGCTTCAGACCGCGCTCGGCGCCGAGGAAGCCGGCCACGAAGTCGTCGGCGGGGCGGGCGAGAAGCTCGGCGGGGGTGGCGCACTGGACCAGGTGGCCGCCGGTGCGGAAGATCGCGATCTGGTCGCCGAGGCGGACGGCCTCGTCCACGTCGTGGGTGACGAAGACGATGGTCTTGCTCAACTCCTTCTGCAGGCGCAGCAGTTCGTCCTGGAGCTGGGTGCGCACCACCGGGTCGACGGCGCCGAAGGGCTCGTCCATGAGCAGGACGGGCGGGTCGGCGGCCAGGGCGCGGGCGACGCCGACGCGCTGCTGCTGGCCGCCGGAGAGCTGGTGCGGGTAGCGCTTGCCGGCGTCGGCGGCCAGACCCACGGTCTCCAGCAGCTCCGCGGCGCGGGCGCGGGCCTTCTTGCGGTTCCAGCCGAGCAGGAGCGGCACGGTGGCGACGTTGTCCAGCACCGTGCGGTGCGGGAAGAGGCCCGACTGCTGGATGACGTACCCGATGGAGCGCCGCAGCTCGGCGGCGTCCTGCCGGGTCACGTCCTTGCCGCCGACCCGGATGGTGCCCGAGGTCGGCTCTATCATCCGGTTGATCATTCGGAGGGTGGTCGTCTTGCCGCAACCGGAAGATCCGACGAGGACGGTCACGCCGCCTTCCGGCATCTCCAGGGAGAGGTCGTGTACTGCTGTCGTGCCGTTGGGGAAGCGCTTGTGCACCGCGTCGAACTGGATCATGAGTTGTCCCTTGCCCGGCTGTATAACGTCATGCAGAGTTCTTGGTAGCTGAATAGCTTGTCAACGGTTTGGTGTTAATCCGAGGTAACGGATGACCGCACAGCAAGATCAGGTGTCCGTATTGGGAAGGATTTGGGCTTGATGTCGTCTCGGATCGTGGACACTTCGGAAGCTGTGCACACGGGGCTCGTGGTCCTCGACGGGATTGGGCTGGGCGTCGCGGACGTCGTGCGCCTCGCCGACGGCACGGCGCGGCCGGTGCCCGGGACCGACGCGATGAAGCGGGTGACCGAGTCCTGGGACGCGGCCCGGCAGATCGCCGCGACCGGTCGCGTCTACGGCCGCTCGACCGGCGTCGGCGCCAACCGGAACGAGGACGTGCCCACCGAGGCGGCCGCCGAACACGGTCTGAGGCTGCTGCGCAGCCACGCCGGCGCGATCGGCGACGAACTGCCCTCCCGGCAGGTGCGCGCCATGCTCGCGGTACGGGCCAACCAGCTCCTCGCCGGCGGGGCGGGCCTGCGGCCGACGGTGGTGACGGCTCTGTGCGAGGCGCTGGAGAACGGCGTCCACCCGGTCGTCAACGAGTTCGGCTCGGTCGGCACCGGCGACATCGCGGCCCTGGCCCAGGTCGGACTGGCGCTCGCGGGAGAGCATCCGTGGCGGGAGCCGGGCGCCCCCGGGGCGGGGGCGGCCGGCATTCCGGGGTCAGGTGCGACCGGAGCTCCGGGTTCCGGTGCGGTTGGCTTTCCCGGGTCGGGTGCGGTTGGCGTTCCGGGGTCGGCTGCGGCCGGTGCTCCGGGGCCGGGTGCGGTTGGCGTTCCGGGGTTGGGTGCGGCTGGCATTCCGGGGTCCGGCGCGGCCGGCGTTCCGGGGTCAGGTGCGATGGGAGCTTCGGGGTCGGGTGCGGTTGGCGTTCCAGGGTCCGGTGCGGCTGGCAACCCGGGGTCGGCTGCGACCGGAGCTTCGGGGTCCGGTGTGGCCGATATTCCGGGTTCAGGCGCGGCTGGCTTTCCCGGGTCCGGCGCGGCCGGCGTTCCGGGGTCAGGTGCGATGGGAGCTTCGGGGTCGGGTGCGGCCGACCTTCCGGGGTCGGCTGCGATCGGTGCTCCGGGGGCCGGTGCGGCCGGCACCCCCGGGTCCGGCGCGGCCGGTGCTCCGGGGTCCGGTGCGGGCGGCTCTCCGGGGTCCGGCGCCACCGCCGCTCCGGCTGTCGCTTCCGTTGCCGGTGTGGGTGGGGCTCCCGAGGCTCAACCGCTCGACAACAACGACGCGTTGGCCTTCATCAGCAGTAACGCCCTCACCCTCGGGCAGTCGGCGCTCGCCCTGTACGAGCTGCGCGGGCTGGTCGAGGCGACCCAGGTCGTCGCCGCGCTGTCGCTGCTCGCCGTCGACGGCTCGCACGAGGCGTACGCCGCCCCCGTGCACGCCGCCCGCCCGCACCGGGGGAGCGCCCGGGTCGCCGCGCGGATGCGGGAGCTGATCGGCGCCGCCGACCGGCCCACCCCGCCGCTCGGCCGGATCCAGGACCCCTACGGTTTCCGCTGCCTGCCGCAGATCCACGGCCCGGCGCACGACGCCGCCGACGCCCTGGAGGAGGTGCTGGCGATAGAGATCAACGCGGCGGCCGAGAACCCCCTCATCTCACCCGAGGACATGGCCGCCTACCACCACGGTGGCTTCTACCAGGCCCAGCTCGCCCTCGCCCTGGACCACTTCCGGCTGGCCCTGACCCAGGTGGCCCGGCTGTCCACCTCCCGGCTGTCCACCCTCAACGAGCCCGCCTACACCCGGCTGCGCCCGTTCCTCGCCGACCACGAGCCGGCCTCCTCCGGTGTGATGATCCTCGAGTACGCCGCCGGGGCCGCCCTCGGCGAACTGCGCGCGTTCTCCGCTCCCGCCTCGCTCGGGCACGCTGTACTCTCCCGGGGCGTCGAGGAACAGGCCAGCTTCGCCTCGCTCGCCGCACGTCAGACCGGGCGCGCCTGCCGCGCGTACCGGCTCGTCGTCGGCTGCGAACTCGTCGCCGCCGTACGGGCGCTGCGCCAGCGCGACCTCAGGCCCGAGCCGGACCTTCCGGTCGGCCGAGCGTTCCGGCTCGCGGAGTCCGTACTGCAGGAGGACCAGGCCGACCGGCCGCTCACGGACGACGTGACGGCGGCGGCCGCACTGCTCGACCGGTTCACGGAGATCTGGAGGGGGAGCGAGTGATGGGCGTGGAGAGGGAGACGGGTGTGACGGACAGTCCCGCAGGGCGGCTGCAGGCGCTCTTCGAGGGGCACCGTCTGACGCCGACCCAGCGGCGCATCGCGCACAGCATGGTGCGGCGGGCGGCCGACGTGCCGTTCCTGTCCAGCGTGGAGCTGGCCGAGCTGGCCGGGGTCAGCCAGCCGTCCGTGACGCGTTTCGCCGTCGCCCTCGGCTTCGACGGCTACCCGGCCCTGCGCAAGCATCTGCGCGAGGTCGCGCCCGCCGAGCCGACGGACCGGCCCGGTTCCTACAACGAGTACCAGCAGGCCGTCGAGGCCGAGATCGAGAACCTGCGGAACCTCGCCGAACTGCTCGCCGACCCGCGGCCCGTGCAGCGGGCCGGGCGCCTGCTGGCCGCCTCGCGTCCCCTCCCCGTCCTCGGCCTGCGCGCCGCTGCCTCCCAGGCCTACGGCTTCGCGTACTTCGCCGCCAAGGTCCACCCGGACGTCCGGCTGCTCAACGAGGGCGGCACGATGATCCAGGACCGCATCGAGGCCGCCGTGCTGGCCGGTGCGAGCGCCCTGCTCTGCTTCGCGCTGCCCCGGCATCCGCGCGAGGTGGTCGACACCCTCGCCTTCGCCAAGGAGGCCGGGCTGACGGTGGTGACCGTGGCCGACTCCGCCTTCGCGCCGGTCGCCAAGGTCTCCGACCTCCTGCTGCCCGCCGCCGTCGGCACCGGCCTCGCGTTCGACACCGCCTGCGCGCCCATGCTGCTCGGCCGGGTCCTGCTGGAGGCCATGTGCGACGACCTGCCCGACGCCCAGTCCCGCCTGGAGGAGTTCGACGCCAGGGCGGCGGCGCGCGGGCTGTTCGTGGAGTAGGAGCGCGCTTTCGGAGTCGTCTTTTCAGAGTCGTCTCACATTCGCTCGTTAGCCTTCGCCCCACAGGACTGTGCCAGGACGAAGAGGAGGCGGAACGTGGCACGCGGAGGTCTGGGACTGGCTCGGGTGGCTGTCGTCGTACGCGCCGGAGCCGCGCCGCTGTGGTGGGCCGGGGTGTTCGCGGCCGGTGTCGGGGTGCTGGTGCCGGGCGTCACGGGGCGGCGGATCGGGGTGATGGCCGGGGCGGCGCTGTTCCTCGTCGCGGCGGCCCTGGTGTCGTACACCCGCCGCAGGCGCTACGCGGCCCTCGCCCGCTCGGCGGTCCGCGCCGGCAAGCACGACGTGCTGCAGGACCGGGCGGTGAGTGTGCGCACCTGGCGGCGCGGGCACCGCTGGTGGCTGCTGCTGGCGTTCGTGGTGGCGCTGGCCGCCTCGTTCGTCGTGCCGGCCGCGGGCGGCATGCTGCTCGCCGGGGCCGGTACCGGGCTGCGGCTGAAGGCGGCCTGGCTGGGGCGGCTCGAGCGGGCCGAGGACGCGCTGCTGTGGGTCCGGGTCGACTGGCTCGCCGGCAACGGCGGCCGCCCGGCCGGCAAGGCGGTCAAGGCCTACCGCAGCACGGGCATCGCGGCCGGCGACGCGGCCCCGGGCGGGGCGCGTCGCCGTACCGCGGCGCTCGTCTAGCCGGAGGGGCGGGGGAGGGTCAGACCTCCAGTTCCTCCTCGATCTTCCGCAGCTGGTGGCGGGCCATCGCCAGGTTGGCCCGCTTGCCGTCGAGCACCAGATAGATGAACAGGCCGTTGCCGCCCCGGCCGCTGATCAGACGGATCAGGTGGTACTGGTCGGACAGCGTGATCAGGATGTCCTCGATCTGGCCCTTCAGGCCCAGGTGCTCCATCGTGCGCATCTTGGCGCGGACGACGTCGGTGTTGCCGGCGGCGGCCACGTTCAGGTCGAAGGTCTTGCCGCCGCCCAGCGTGCCGAGCGCCATGCCGCTGGTGTAGTCGACGAGCGCGACGCCGGTCGCGCCCTCGATGGAGGCGAGGCACTCTTTCAGCGTGGTCTCGGTGTTGGCCATGGTTGTGATTCCTCGTTCCCTTGTCTTCTCGACTGTGTCGACCGTGCGGGTCGACTATTCGGTGGTGCGCGCGTTGGTCGTCGTGCGTGCCGCGCGCGGGGTTCTGGTTCGTGCGGCCGCCGTCCTGGCGGCCGGTTTGGCCGGCTGCTTGGCCGGTGCGGCCCGGTTCGCCGCCGCCGTACGGCTGTCGAGGAGCTCGGCGACCCGGGCGGCCGACCGGCGCCCCTCCAGCAGCAGCCGGCCCACGTTCACCCGGTCCTGGGCGAGCAGGGTCAGTACGGCCGTGGGGGCGCCGCCCGCCGCGAAGGTCGCCGCGTAGCCGTACACGCCGCGCACCAGCAGCTCGCGGAACTCCCCCTGGCCCGTGGCGTCCGCGAGCTCGGAGGCGGCCGCGTGCGCCTGAACCGTGAGCGCGGCCGTGGCCCTGGGGTCGACGCCCGGGGTGTCCTGGGCGAGGACGGCTCCGTCGGGGCCGGTCGCGAGCGCGCCGGTGAGCTGCGGGACCCGGGCCCTCAGCCGGCGCAGCTCGTCCAGGATGTGGGGGTCGGCGGCCATCCGGTGACTCCTCTCAAAGGGCCTCCAGCGCATCTCTGAGCCTCTTCAGCAAGGTGATGTGGGGATCGGGCGGCAGCGGTTCGGCGGGGACGGGCGGTGCGTAGCCGTCCGCCCCGGCCGGGTCCGGCCGCGGCGGCTGCCCACGGCCCTGCGGTGACCGGCCCCGGCCGGGCAGTTGGGCGTGGACCGTCGGGGGCTGGTCGGGGGGTGGCGGTGGCTGCCCGCGGTCCGAGGCGTCGCGGGTGCCGCCCGGCGGTGGCTGGACACGGGCCGGGGCGGCGGTGGTCACGACCCCGGCCGCCGTCAGCCGCCGTACGTCCACCAGGGTGTGGAAGGCCAGGTGGCCCAGCGTGCGCGCTATGTCCGTGGCCGTGCGGACGCCGTCGACCAGCTCCAGGACCGCGAGCTGACGGCGGGTGAGCGCGGGCGTGCCCGGCAGGTGCGTCCGGGCCAGCGGGATGCCGTCCATGCCGGGGTGCGGCCAGATGCGGTGCAGGACGTCACGGCGGCGCAGCGTCTCGCGCTCCAGCGCCTCCACCGGCACCGGGCGGACGGAACCGAGCCAGTGGACGGGCCCGTAACGGAAGCGGGGCGGAGTGCTGCTCGGGGCCAGGACGAAGTACGCCGCGTCGTACAGCGCCGCCAGATGGCACAACTCCAGGGCGCCGAGCGGGAGATGCCCGGCGTCGACCAGATGGCGGCCGACGCGGTGGTGGTCGGCGGCCTCGTTGACCGCCTGGTGCCAGGCCTCCGGGGCGAGCGTGCCGTGCGCGGTGAGCAGGGCGCCGAGTCCGGGCGCGTGCCGGCTCTCGGCCTGGACGACCAGGCCCTCGGCGAGGTGCAGCGTGCCGTGCTCGCGGACCAGGACGCCGGTGGCCCGCTCGGCGGCGAGCCGGGTCAGCATCGGCGAGACCCCGCCCCAGCCCCGGGCGCGGGCGGCCGCCTTGTCCCGCACGGGCAGCCGCGGGGGTTCGGTGGTCCGGACGACCGTCATGCCAGCACCAGCCGTTCCGCCATCTCGCCCAGCCGGATGCGGGCCAGCGCCAGATTGCCCTCCGCGCGCGCCAGCCACAGATGCAGAAAGACGCTGCCGTCGAAGGACGAGCCCACGAACCTGAGCAGGTGATAGCTGTCCCGGTTGCTGACGATGAGGTCCTCCACCGGCAGCTCCGTGTCGGCCGCCGCCGGTGCCTCCGGATCGTCGTCCGGCGCGAAGGCGTGCTGCTCGGCGGCCAGCCGGGCGATCTCGGCGGCCTCCGCCGCGGCCGTCTCCTGGTCACCGCCCGGGGACTCGCCCACGGTGCCCAGGGCCAGCCCGCTCGTCCAGTCGATCAGCGCGGCGCCTCGGGCACCGGGCAGTCGCATGGCTTCCAGCAGACACTCGTCGATTCCGGGCACCGCGGTTCCCCTCCCGCCTGGGGTTCGGCTGAGTGACGCCGAAACTACGCAACGTGTGCGCGACGGGTGAGGGATCGGGCATTTTCCGGTGGAACATGCTGCGGGCCGCTAAGGTAGGTCAACTGACCCTGTTTTCACACGGGTTGACCTGCATGTCCGCCGTACCGTTTCAACGGCGGCCGGGGGCGCGCAGGGTGGTGAGCGCGCGGGCGTGCGCCCCTCCCGCCTCGGCGACGATCTCGGCCGGGGTCTGCGCCTCGCGCACGACCGCGAAACCGATGCCCCCGGACCCGTCCGGAGCGAAGCCGTGAATGGCGGGCCGGGCGAGGGAGTTGTACGCGTAGTGGTGCGCGAAGTAGTACGCGCCCGTGTCCAGCGCCGCCGCGTAGTCCCCCTGCTCCAGCAGCGGCAGCGCCCGCCCCTCGGCCAGCAGGTCGCCAGCGAAGCACGCCGGTCCGGCGATGTCCTGCACCACGTGCGGCCCCTCCTTCGGCCGCCCCTTGGCGTCGTAGGCGGCGATCCGCAGCGGCCACGACCCCGGTACGTACACCGTCCGCGTCGCCACCTGCACGCCCGCGTGCGTCACCGCGACCGGCCGCCCGCCCGCGCTCTTGGCGTACTCGACGCGGGCCACCACCGTCCCGTGCTTGGCCAGCAGCGACCGTCCGAACTCGGTCACCAGCCCGTACCGTCCGTCGAACAGCCCGGGCACCGTCTCGTCCAGCAGTCGCGCGTACTGGGCGTACGTCGGCGTCGCCGCGTCCGAGCCGAAGTCGACCGGCAGTCCGCCGCCGATGTCCAGGGTGTCGATCTGCCGCCGTCCGAGCCGCCGGTTGATCTCCTCCGCGAGCGCGTACACCTCGCCCACGCCCTGCGCCATCAGCGACAGCGGGATGCCCTGGGAGCCGGTGTGCGCGTGCAGCCGCGTCAGCCACGGCCGCTCGGCGTACGCCCGCACCACCCACTCCCGCGCCCCCTCGTCGCGCAGCGCCACCCCGAACTTCGAGGTCGCCGTCGCGGTCGAGGTCGCCGCGATCGACCCGCCGCCGACCTGCGGGTTCACCCGGATCCCGAGCGGGGAACGGCTGTCGGCCGACCGCATGAGGGCGTCGATGCGGCCGAGCTCCTGCGGGTTGTCGGCGTTGACGGCGATCCCCAGCGCCAGCGCCTCGCGCAGCTCGGCCGGCGTCTTCGCGGGCGAGTCCAGGACCGTACGGCTCGGCGGCACTCCCGCGGCCCGCGCCAGCGCCAGTTCGCCCGGGCTCGCCACCTCGGCGCCCAGGCCCTCCTCGTGCAGCAGCCGCAGCACCGGCACCAGCGGGGTCGCCTTCACCGCGAAGGCGTGCAGCACGGGTGTGCCGGGCGCCACGACCGCGTCGAACGCCGCCCGCAGCTGCGCGGCCGACTCCCGGATGCCCTCGACGTCCAGCAGGCCGACGATGGGAGCGTCCGGCCCGAGCAGCCCCTGCTCCACGGCGGCCCGCACCGCCTCGTCCCGCCGCGCCGCACGCCCGGCCCCGACTCCGTCCCTGTCCTCCACACCGTCCCCCGTTCTCCGCCGTCCTCGTCCGTGTGGTCCCAGCCAAACACCTCCGGTGGGCCGATGCTGGCCCACGGATGTATTGACTAGTTCTATTCAGGGCGTCAGGATGTGAATAACCGCAGTAACAGTTCACTGGGAGCAATCCGCTAGGAGGCAGACCATGTCAGGACCCCGCCCCGTACGAGCGCCGCGCGGTACGGAACTGAGCGCCCTGGGATGGCAGCAGGAGGCCGCCCTGCGGATGCTGCAGAACAACCTCGACCCCGAGGTCGCCGAGCACCCCGACAAGCTCGTCGTCTACGGCGGCACCGGCAAGGCCGCCCGCGACTGGCGCTCCTTCGACGCCATGGTCCGCACCCTGCGCACCCTCAAGCAGGACGAGACCATGCTGGTCCAGTCCGGCCGCCCGGTCGGCGTGATGCAGACCCACGAGTGGGCCCCGCGCGTCCTCATCGCCAACTCCAACCTGGTCGGCGACTGGGCCAACTGGGAGGAGTTCCGCCGCCTGGAGGCCCTCGGCCTGACCATGTACGGCCAGATGACCGCCGGTTCCTGGATCTACATCGGCACCCAGGGCATCCTCCAGGGCACCTACGAGACCTTCGCCGCCGTCGCCGCGAAGAAGTTCGGCGGCACCCTCGCCGGGACCATCACCCTCACGGCCGGCCTCGGCGGCATGGGCGGCGCCCAGCCCCTCGCGGTCACCATGAACGACGGCGTCGCCATCTGCATCGACTGCGACCCGCGCGCCATCGACCGCCGCATCGAGCACCGCTACCTCGACGTGAAGGCCGACAGCCTGGAGCACGCCCTCCAGCTGGCCACCGAGGCCCGTGACGCCCGCCGCCCGCTCTCCATCGGCCTGCTGGGCAACGCGGCCGAGCTGCTGCCGCGGATGCTCGCCGAGGGCGCCCCGATCGACATCGTCACCGACCAGACCTCCGCGCACGACCCGCTGTCGTACCTGCCGACCGGCATCGCTTTCGAGGACATGGCCGACGCCGCCGCCAAGGACCCGGCCGGCTTCACGACCCGAGCCCGCGAGTCCATGGCCCGGCACGTCGAGGCCATGGTCGGCTTCATGGACGCCGGCGCCGAGGTCTTCGACTACGGCAACTCCATCCGTGGCGAGGCCCAACTCGCCGGATACGAGCGCGCGTTCGCCTTCCCGGGCTTCGTCCCGGCCTACATCCGCCCGCTGTTCTGCGAGGGCAAGGGCCCCTTCCGCTGGGCCGCGCTGTCCGGCGACCCGGCCGACATCGCCAAGACCGACAAGGCGATCCTGGACCTCTTCCCGGAGAACGAGTCCCTCGCCCGCTGGATCAAGATGGCCGAGGAGCGGGTCCACTTCCAGGGCCTGCCCGCGCGCATCTGCTGGCTCGGCTACGGCGAGCGGGACAAGGCGGGCGAGCGGTTCAACGACATGGTGGCCTCGGGCGAGCTGGCGGCTCCGCTGGCGATCGGGCGCGACCACCTCGACTGCGGCTCCGTCGCCTCCCCCTACCGGGAGACCGAGGCCATGCTCGACGGCTCCGACGCGATCGCCGACTGGCCGCTGCTGAACGCCATGGTCAACGTGGCCTCGGGTGCGTCCTGGGTCTCCATCCACCACGGCGGCGGCGTCGGCATGGGCCGCTCCATCCACGCCGGCCAGGTGACGGTGGCCGACGGCACGAAGCTCGGCGGCGAGAAGATCCGCCGCGTGCTGACCAACGACCCCGGCATGGGCGTCATCCGGCACGTCGACGCGGGCTACGACATCGCCGAGACGGTGGCGGACGAGCGGGGCGTGCGAGTGCCGATGCGCGAGGGTGACGACGCGTGACGCAGAGCTCCGCCGGCGGCAGCGCACCCTCCTTCCAGGAGATGTGGCGCGAGCTGCTTCCCATCGGGCGGCACCCCGAGTCCCGCGGCTACCGGCGGTTCGCCTGGAGCGGGGCGGACCTCGAGTGCCGGGAGTGGTTCAGGGCGCAGGTTGAGGCGCGCGGGCTGACGTACGAGGTCGACCGGAACGGGAACCAGTGGGCCTGGCTCGGTGACCCCACCGCGGGGGACGCCGTCGTCACCGGTTCCCATCTGGACTCCGTGCCCGACGGGGGTGCCTTCGACGGGCCTCTCGGGGTCGTGTCCTCCCTCGCCGCCCTGGACGAACTCCGCCGCAGGGGAGTGGAGTTCACCAGGCCCCTCGCTGTCGTCAACTTCGGTGACGAGGAGGGCGCCCGGTTCGGGCTGGCCTGCGTCGGGTCCCGGCTCACCGCCGGGGAGCTCACCGTCGAACAGGCGCATCGGCTGACCGACGGGGACGGCATCAGCCTTCCCCGGGCCATGGAGGCCGCCGGGTACGACCCGGAGGCCATCGGTGCCGACCCCGAGCGGCTCGGCCGCATCGGCGCGTTCGTCGAGCTGCACGTCGAGCAGGGCCGCGCGCTGGACCTGTCCGGCGACCGCGTCGGCATCGCCAGCGCCATCTGGCCGCACGGACGCTGGCGGTTCGACTTCCGGGGCGAGGCCAACCACGCCGGCACGACACGGCTGGTGGACCGGCGCGACCCGATGCTGTCGTACGCCGAGACCGTACTCGCCGCCCGGCGCGAGGCCGAACTCGCCGGTGCCGTCGCCACCTTCGGCAAGATCGCGGTCGAGCCGAACGGCGTCAACGCCATCCCCTCCCTGGTGCGCGGCTGGCTCGACTCCCGGGCCGAGGACCAGGCCACCCTCGACACCGTCGTCGGCGGCATCGAGAAGGCCGCCCGCTCCTACGCCGAGGCGCACGGCATCGACCTCGACGTCGTCCGGGAGTCCTTCACGCCCGTCGTCGAGTTCGACCACGCGCTGCGCGACGAACTCGCCCGGATCCTCGGCAGGGACACGGACCTGAGGGTGCCCGTCCTGGGTACCGGTGCCGGACACGACGCCGGGATCCTCTCCGGGCGCATCCCCACCGCCATGCTGTTCGTGCGCAACCCCACCGGTGTCTCGCACTCCCCGGCCGAGTACGCGGCCGAGGACGACTGCGTGGCCGGGGTGCTCGCACTCGCCGACGTACTGGAAGGACTGGCCTGCACGTGACGCAGACGTACTGGCTGGAGCACGCCTGGCTCGACACCCACGTCGAGCCGGGCGTCGCCCTCGGCATCGACAGCGGCCGCATCACCACCGTCCGCACGGACGTCCCGAGTCCGCCCCCCGGAGCCGAGATCCTGCGCGGACTGACCCTCCCGGGCCTCGCCAACGCCCACTCGCACGCCTTCCACCGCGCCCTGCGCGGCACCGTCCAGGTCGGCTCCGGCACCTTCTGGACCTGGCGCGAGGTCATGTACTCCGTCGCCGACCGGCTGACCCCGGAGACCTACCACGCCCTCGCGCGCGCCGTGTACGCCGAGATGGCCCTGGCCGGCATCACCGCCGTCGGCGAGTTCCACTACGTGCACCACGCCCCCGGCGGCACCCCCTACGCCGACCCCAACGCGATGGGCGAGGCGCTCGTCGCGGCCGCCGCCGAGGCCGGCATCCGCATCACCCTCCTCGACACCGCCTACCTCTCCTCCGGCTTCGGCGAGGCGCCCAACACGCACCAGCTGCGCTTCTCCGACGGCCATGCGGAGGCCTGGGCCGAACGCTGTTCACTTCTCAAGGAACGGGATCACGCACGGATCGGGGCCGCCGTCCACTCCGTACGGGCCGTGCCCGCCGGGCAGTTGGCGACGGTGGCGCGCTGGGCCGAGGAGCGGCGGGCACCGCTCCATGTGCACCTGTCCGAGCAGACCGCCGAGAACGACGCCTGCCAGGCCGCCCACGGCTGCACACCCACCCGGCTGCTCGCCGACCACGGTGTCCTCGGCCCGCGAACCACCGGTGTCCACAACACCCACCTCACCGACGAGGACATCGCCCTGATCGGTGGCAGCGGCACCGGCACCTGCATGTGCCCGACCACCGAGCGGGACCTCGCCGACGGCATCGGCCCGGCCGTGGCACTGCAGAAGCAGGGCTCCCCGCTCTCCCTCGGCTCCGACAGCCACGCCGTCGTCGACCTGCTCGAAGAGGCACGCGCGATGGAGCTGAACGAGCGCCTGCGCACCCGCGCCCGCGGCCACTGGACGGCGGCGGCCCTGCTGCGCGCCGCCTCCGCCGACGGTCACGCGGCCCTCGGCTGGGACGAGGCGGGCACCATCGAGGAGGGCGCGCTCGCCGACCTCACGACGATCGCGCTGGACTCGGTCAGGACGGCGGGCCCGCTGCCCAGGCTCGGCGCCGAGACGGCCGTATTCGCGGCGACGGCAGCGGACGTACGGCACACGATCGTGGGCGGACGGCATGTCGTACGCGACGGGGCGCACACGCTCGTACCGGATGTGCCGCACGCCCTCGCGCGGGCGGTCGAAGCCCTCCGCGCCTGACGACCACCCACGAGGACGCCATGAGCAGCACTGTCATCACCAACATCGCCACGCTCGTCACCAACTCCCCCTCCCTGGGCGACGGTTCCCCCCTCGGTCTGGTCCAGGACGCGGCCGTCGTCATCGAGGGCGACCGGGTCGTGTGGACCGGTGAGTCAAGCAAAGCACCCGCCACTGACAATCGGGTCGACGCCGGCGGCCGGGCGGTGATCCCGGGCTTCGTGGACTCGCACTCCCACCTGGTCTTCGCGGGCGACCGCACCCAGGAGTTCAACGCCCGCATGTCCGGCCGGAGCTACACCGCCGGCGGCATCCGCACCACCGTCGCCGCCACCCGGGCCGCCACGGACGAGGAGCTGGAAGCCAACCTCACCCGCTACCTCGCCGAGGCCCTCCGCCAGGGCACCACCACCTTCGAGACCAAGTCCGGCTACGGCCTGACCGTCGCCGACGAGGCCCGTGCCCTGCGCATCGCCGCCGCGCACACCGACGAGGTCACCTATCTCGGCGCCCACATCGTCTCCCCGGACTTCGCCGACGACCCGGCCGCCTATGTCGCCCTGGTCACCGGCGAGATGCTGGACGCCTGCGCCCCGTACGCCCGTTGGATCGACGTCTTCTGCGAGAAGGGCGCCTTCGACGGCGACCAGGCCCGCGCCATCCTCACCGCGGGCAGGGCGAGGGGCCTGACCCCGCGCATCCACGCCAACCAGCTCTCCCACGGCCCCGGCGTCCAGCTCGCCGTCGAACTGGACGCGGCCAGCGCCGACCACTGCACCCACCTCACCGACGCGGACGTGGACGCCCTGGCGAACGGCGACACGGTGGCCACGCTGCTGCCCGGCGCCGAGTTCTCCACGCGCGCCGAGTGGCCGGACGCCCGGCGTCTGCTGGACGCGGGCGTCACGGTCGCCCTCTCCACCGACTGCAACCCGGGCTCGTCCTTCACCTCGTCCGTGCCGTTCTGTGTCGCCCTCGCCGTACGGGACATGGGCATGACCCCCGACGAGGCCGTCTGGTCGGCCACGGCGGGCGGCGCGGCGGCCCTGCGCCGGGACGACATCGGCCGGCTGGCCCCCGGCGCCCGGGCGGACCTGCTCGTCCTCGACGCCCCGAGCCACGTCCACCTGGCCTACCGCCCGGGCGTGCCGCTGGTCGGCGAGGTGTGGCGCGAGGGCGTCCGGCGGTACTCCCGGCCGGACTGATCAGGACGCCCCCGCCCGCCACCGCTGCCCCGCGCCCCCGTTCAGCGGTTCCAGGGACACCCCGTCCCCGCCGGCCGGGGTGAGGCCCGTCTCGATGGCGATGGCCGGGCGGATCACGCCGTCGGAGTCGACGGTGAAGCGGAGGTTGTCGCCGTGGTCGCCGTCGGCCGAGTCGCACTCCCAGATGCCGAGGCCCTTGTCCACGTCGCCCCGGCTGTCCAGGCAGAAGCCGGAGTCGGCGTACGACTGCACCACCCCGCGGGCGGTGTCGACCCGCCAGCGCTGGGTGGCGGACCCGGAGCAGGGTGCCGTCACCACGTCGGTGCCGTTGGACAGATCACCGTCGAGGATGTCCAGGCAGCGGCCCGTGGAGACGTTCACGACCTGGGCGTAGCTGCCGTTCGGGGCGTGGGCGGGGGAGGAGGTCGGCCTCGGCGACCGGGGCGGCGCGGAACTCTTCGTGGGGGACGGGGACTTGGCGCCCGGCGAGGCCGACACCGACGGGGTCGTCGAGACCGTCGCCGTCACCGTGACCTGCGGCGCGGTCGTCGGGGTGCCCACCGCCCCCGCAGACTGCCGGGCGGGTGCCGGGGGCGAACCGCGGGTGAGCAGGAACACCAGCAGCGGCGCGAGGGCCACGCCCAGGGCGACCGAGGCCAGCAGGTAGCGCCGGGAGCGGGGCCAGGGAGGCGAGGCGGCGCGGCGGCCCGGGCGGCGGGGCGCGTCCTCGTCGGTCGCGTACGCCGTGCCCGCCCACGGCAGCAGCCCCTCCGCCAGCGCGGTGCGCGGGGAGTCGCGCAGCGCCGACAGCTCCTCGTGGGCGGCCGTGCAGTGGGCGCAGTGGGCCATGTGGGCGTGCAGGTCGGCGCTGTCGCGGGGGCTGTCCGGCCGTACCGACTCCTCGATCAGCCGGCGGAAGTCGGCGCACTGGGGGTCGTCGGAGGCCGCCAGCCGGGCGCGCAGACAGGTCTGGGCCAGCTGCTGGAGCGCCGGGTCGGTGCCGTAGGCGACGTCCTCGGGGGTGATGCCGAGGAACTCCGCCGTCGCGGCCGCCGGCTGCTCCTCCACCACGCCGTACCAGACCAGGCCCTGCGTCCGGGACGGCAGGCTCTGGAAGGCGGCCAGCATCGGCGGTACGGGCCCGCCGGGGCCCGCCGTGTTGAGGACCAGCAGCAGCCCGGCGTCCAGGCCGCCCGCCCGGTCGTCCATAGCCCAGGCCGCCGCCAGCCGGGAGGTCAGCAGCAGCAGTTGGTGGCGCCAGGGCCCGCCCGGGTCGATGCCGCGGGCCGTCTCCCGGGCGGCCAGGGTGAACGCCTGCGCCGCCAGCTGACGTGCCGCCGACTCGCTCGTGGTGCACAGCCGGGCGTAGCGCAGCACCCGCGGACGGTGCCGGGCGCGCAGCTCCTGCAGCGCCTGGAAGGCGCTCGCGGTGTCGGCGCGCAGCAGCTCGGTCAGCCGTGCGTCGGACGTCCCCGTATGAGCGCGTTCCCCGGTCTCGACATCCTTGTCGGTCCCGCCGGCCCGAGCCATCCACCGCCTCCTCGGCCCCTCGCCACACGTGGCCGGTCCTGACTAACCGGCCAGTTTGGGGGGTGACCATAGTGGCGGAAGGGAACCGCCGGAAAGGGGTTCCTGGGGGTAACCGGAGAAACGCCTGGTGCGGCGCACCCGTCGGCGCACCGCACTCACGAAGGCGGCATCACGTCCCTGACCTACCTGTCCTGCGGGACGCTCACTCCTCGATCGTCAGCCCCTTGCGCAACCGCACCAGGGTCCGCGACAGCAGCCGGGACACATGCATCTGCGAGATGCCGAGCTCCTCCCCGATCTCCGACTGGGTCAGGCCGGCCACGAAGCGCAGCGAGAGGATCTGCCGGTCCCGCGCGGGAAGTTCGGCGATCAGCGGCTTGAGCGACTCGACGTACTCGATGCCCTCGATCCCGTGGTCCTCGTAGCCGATCCGGTCGGCGAGCGCGCCCTCGGCGTCGTCCTCCTCCGGCTGGGCGTCCAGCGAGGAGGCGGTGTACGCGTTGGAGGCGGCCATGCCCTCCACGACCTCTTCCCGGGTCAGACCCAGCCGCTCGGCCAGCTCCGCCACGGTGGGCGCCCGGTCCAGCTTCTGGGCCAGCTCGTCACCGGCCTTGGCCAGGTCGAGCCGCAGCTCCTGCAGCCGGCGCGGGACGCGCACGGACCACGAGGTGTCGCGGAAGAAACGCTTGATCTCGCCGACGATGGTTGGCATCGCGAAAGTCGGGAACTCCACGCCGCGTGAGAGTTCGAAGCGGTCGATGGCTTTGATCAGGCCGATGGTGCCGACCTGGATGATGTCCTCCATCGGCTCGCTGCGGGAGCGGAAGCGGGAGGCGGCGAACTTGACGAGCGCGAGATTGAGCTCGACCAGGGTGTTACGGACGTACGAGTATTCGTACGTTCCTTCCTCGAGGGACTCCAGCCGCTCGAAGAGAGTCTTGGACAGGGCTCGCGCGTCGACGGGCCCCACCTCGTCGTAGGGGGGAATCTCCGGAAGACCGGCGAGCAGGTCCTCGCCGCTGTCATCGTGATCGAAGGTCTCGATGGGATCCAGATGTTCCGGAGGGGGTGTCGACGTCGCTTGCTGGGTATGCGATCCGTCGAGCCGGGGTGACATGATGTCCTCCATCGTTCTCGGCATATGGCTGCCGAAGCCAGTCCGTGCACTGCGGTGTGCGGCGCCTCCAAAGCCGGCCGTGTCGGTTACGTATCTCTACTAGCCCTACCCGCTTTACGACGCCCGCCGCAAGTGCGCTACGTGCGGTTATGTCCGTTTGCGGGTGGTTGTTCGGGTGTCGGAGAGTGTGGAGAAGGCGTAGTGTTCGAGGGCGTCAGTCAGCAGCCTCGACGTCGGGAGAGAGAGACGGCATGGACCGCGGGACGGTCGGCAGCGCACAGTCTGGCCGGCTACTGGTGGAGGTCAGGGAAGAGGGCTCCAGTGCCGTCGTGACCCCGGCCGGTGAGTTGGATCACCATACGGCCGATTTGTTGCGTGAGCCGCTCGAGGACTGCCTCGACAAGGGATTCAGCCGGCTGGTCGTGGACTGTTCACGGCTGGAGTTCTGTGACTCCACCGGTCTCAACGTGCTGCTCGGGGCCCGCCTGAAGGCGGAGGCCGCCGGGGGCGGGGTGCACCTGGCCGCGATGCTGCCGGTGGTGGCCCGGGTCTTCGAGATCACCGGGGCGGACGCGGTCTTCAGCGTCCATGACACCCTCGAGGCCGCCCTTTCCGGCGAAGCCGGCTGAGTGGGGCCCGAAACCGGCCGCCCGGCCGGAGGTGTGCCCCGCTCACCCCTGGGTGACCGGCACTTTCCGGGCGTCACGCCTTCCGTGCCGAATCAGGGGGTGTTCTGCCGGTTCGGTCGGGCAGGAGACATCCTGGACCGGTCGGCGCGCACTTCGGCGCGACCGCCCGTGAGCAACGTACAGACTTTTGAATTGTGAACTGGTGAATCGGTGAGGTGAAGCGCTGATGAGCACCACCCGGCCCTACTCGCCGGGCGACCGCGGCCCGGAGCCCAGCGGCGCTTCCGGGACGTCCGGCGGGGACGGGCCGGCGACCGGGGTGTCCGGAGGGGACGCCGCCTCGTCGGCGCCGGCCGCGCCGCCCGGGGGGCGCCAGGTCCGCAGGCTGAACTTCGACGGCGAGAGCGGGGTCGTCCCGCTCGCCCGTGACTTCACCCGCCAGGCGCTGTACGCCTGGGGCTGGCTGCCCGCCGACACGGCCGACCGGCGGGCCGCCGCCGAGGACGTGCTGCTCGTCGTCTCCGAGCTGGTCACCAACGCCTGTCTGCACGCCGAGGGCCCGGACGAGCTGCGCCTTGCCTGCGACAACAAGGTGATCCGGCTGGAGGTCGCGGACAAGGGCACCGGCCAGCCGTCCCCCCGCACCCCGCACCGCGCGGGCCGCCCCGGCGGCCACGGCATGTTCATCGTGCAGCGGCTGTGCCTGGACTGGGGCGTCGTACGGACCCCGGGAGTGGCCGGCAAGACGGTCTGGGCGGAGCTCGCCGCACCCGCGTAATCCTTTGTCACCGGCCGCCCCGGCGCCCCCACCCTCGTCGGCGACGCGCTGACGGACACCAGTAGCGCCCCCCGCGAGCCGAGAGAGCCGCACCCCGCTGTGACGGCGGCCTCGCGCGCCGGTGCGCATCCACTCCCGAGTGCGGGGAGGGAGTGCCCCGCCGGCCGCCCCCGTCACCGGGCCCGAACGAGACCGCCGTGCGTGCCGAGTTGCTCCATCCTGGGGTTACCGAGGGTTAGTCCCCGGGGGGCCTCCTCCACTCGAGCCCCCTTCCGTGTGCGCCGGATCCCCACAACTCCGGCGCGTACCTTCTCTTCCCTCCTCACGAGCCCGGGCGTACCTTGACGGCCCATCTGATGTGCCGTCAGGAACTCGAAGAGGGAGCGGAAACCGTGTCGTACCGGAATCGAACCGCCGCGTTCGCGTCCGTCGCGGCCCTGGCCGGCTCGGCGGTGCTGCTCGCCGCCCCCCTGGCCCGAGCCGAGGTCGTGGACGTCAACTACCAGTGCCAGACGCCGATCGGGCCCAAGAGCGCCGTCTCGCCCATCGACATCAAGAGCGTCAAGAGCGGCAGCGGCTACAAGCTGACCATGTCCTGGCAGAAGGGCGTCTCCTCCAGCCCGGTGGAGCTGGGCAAGGGGGCGGTCAACCCGAGTGCCCTCATCACGGTGGGCGGTGCCGACAGCGGCACCGTGACCGTCACCGGGCCCGCCAACGCGGCCGCCATACCGGCCAACACCCCCATCAAGATCAATGACCTGACGGGGACGTACACGCCGAAGAAGACCGGCAAGGTCACCTTCACCCCGGGCGTGCTCACGATCACGGCCCTGGGCACGAAGACGACCTGCAAGCCGTCCAACAATCCCCAGCCCGCGCTGACCCTCGACGTCACGGCCGCGAGCGGCGGCTCCTCGGGCGGGACCGGCACGACCGGCACGGACTCCGGCGGTTCGCTCCCGCAGACCGGTCCCGACGACTCCGCGATCGCCCTGGGCACCCTCGGCGGCACCGTGCTCCTCGCCGGAGCGGCGGGCGCGCTGTGGATCACCCGGAGGAACCAGACGGCCCGCCGCTGAACCGCCGTACGACCCGCACCGAGTACGACTGCTGGAGCCGCCGGATGTCGTCCGCCGCACGTGCCCTGTTCGTGTCCCTGCTGCTGGTGATGGCCGCCGCGCCCCCGGCCCTCGCCGCCGACGGCTGGTCGCTCGTGCCCACCGGGGGCGGGCGGCCCGCCTTCTACGCCGAGGGCGCCCCCGGGGCCGTGCTGCAGGACACCGTGTCCGTGGTGAACCGGAGCGGGCGGGCGGTCACCGTCCGGCTGAGCGGCACCGGCGCGACGGTCACCTTCGCGGCGAGCCGGGTCAGGGTGCCGGCCCGCACCCGCGCCGACGTGCCCTTCACGGTGAGCGCCCGCGGTGACGGCACCGGCGAGATCGTCGCCCGCGACACCGCCGGCCGCTCCCGCTCCGTTCCGCTGCACCTCCGCGTGGGCGAAGCGGCGCTGTCCGCGCTGACCGTCGAGCACGTCTCGGTGCACCCCGACCGCATCACGTACGACCTGGTCAACCGCGGTACGACCACCCTCGTCCCGCGCCTCGCCGTGCACGCCGACGGAGTCCTCGGCACGGTCCTGGACCGGGCCCCGCGCACCCTGCCGGTACGCCTCGCGCCGGGCCGCCGCCTGCGGCTCAGCGAGCCCTGGCGCGACCGGCCCGCCCTGGACGCGGTGGACGTGCGGCTGACGGTGACCGCGGCGGGCGGCGCGCACGACACGGCGAGCGGGTCGGCGCGGTTCGTGCCCTGGGGCGCGGTGACCGGGACCACGGCGGCGCTGGCGGCGGGCGGCGCGCTGCTTCTCGTACGGCTTCGCAGGCGGCGCACGACCGACCTCGAGCCGGAACCCCCGCGGGCGGAAGTCGAGTTGACGGGAGCGGTGACGTGAACGGCAAGCTGCGGACCACGGCGCTGGTGGCGGTGCTCGCGCTGCTCCTGCTGCCGCTGACGGCGGGCACGGCGACGGCCGACGGCCCCACCGTGAAGGTGTCCACGTCCCAGGCGGGCGCCGGCGGTTCGATCACCGTCAGCGGCAGCGGCTGGCGGCCGCACGCGCTGCTGATGATGCTGGTCTGCGGACAGGCCACGCCCGCGCGGGGCGTCGTCGGCGGCACCAACTCCTGCGCCAACGCCGACGGCAGGGCCGTCACCACCGACGGCAAGGGCGGCTTCAGCAAGAAGATGCCGGTGTCCGAACCGCCGGTGCCGTGCCCGTGCGTGGTGCACGTGGCGACCGTGGAGGGCGCCAAGGCGCAGGCCGACGCGGTCTTCCAGGTGGCCGGGCACGCGGTGGAGCCACTGCCCGCGGAGCAGACCGGCGGCCGTCTGTCGATGCTGACCGACACCCGGCTGGACGGCTCCAGCGGTCTGCTCACCTGGTTCGGCGCGCCGGCCACCCGCACGCTGGTCTTCACCGTCGGCAACGCGGGCACGTCACCGATCAGGAACCCCGTCTTCCAGGTCGGCACCTCGCACGGCGTCTTCGCCCCGCAGTGGGACGACCAGGAATGGCGCGGCACGATCGCCTCCGGCAGGAAGGCGCGGATCGAACTGCCCGTGGAGCTCACCGCCGGCGCGCACGGCGACTACACGGTCTCGCTGAAGTACGAGGGCAAGGTCCTCGCCGAGCAGCCCTGGGGCGTCGGCCGGCCCTGGGGCGTGACCCTGTTCTGGATCCTGGTCTGCCTGGTCGTGCCGGCCGCGGTCTTCCGCGCCGGCATGGCGATCGTGGACCGGGTACGCCCGCGCCGGGCCGGCGGCCTGCGCCACCGAGGCCTGCGGATGCCCGAACTGGCCCTGCGCGTACCGAGGTTCACCGCCCACCGGGCCGCCGGGCCGGAGCCCGCCCCGACTTCGACCCTGCCGTGGTTCACCCCGGACTCCGATCCGGGCACGGCGACCGGTCGGCTCTCCGCACCGCACGACGACAGTCCGACGAGTCCGACGACTCCCACCAGGAAGGGACCCATGTGAGACAGCGAAGGAGAGTCACAGCGGCCGGCAGAGGGAGGCTCGGCGCGGCGGGGGCCGCCCTGGTGCTCGGCGGCGCGGGTGCCCTGCTGGGGCTGGCCGCGGGAACCGCGCAGGCGGCGGAGGTGTCGTACGCGACGCACTGTGTCCCGCCGGCCGGCATCACCCCCGTCGACGGCACCTCGAAGGTCGAGATCACCGCGCCGGCCACGGCCAAGGTGGGTGACACGGTGAACGTGGTGTGGAAGTTCGTCCAGGCGGCCTCGAAGAACCCGAACATCATCGACCTGCCCGCCGACTCCGTGCAGCCGTCGGGTGTGCTGAAGGCGGCCGGCGCGCAGACCGCCGACATCGCCCTGCAGGGGCCGCGGAAGAACCCGGCGATCCCCAAGGGCGGCGACATGGTGCTGTCCGACATGACGGGCTCGCTGAAACTGACCACGGCGGGGGAGGTGACGCTGACGCCGGACGCCTACACGGTCAACGCGATGTCGACGGACACCAAGTGCACGCCGACCGTGACCGTGCCGAAGGCGGCGACCATCGAGGTGTCACCGGGCGACGGCGGCACGTCGAGCACGACACCGTCCCCGACGGACACGGCCTCGCAGTCCTCGTCCCCGTCGGCGTCCCCCTCCGACACGGCGAGCGCCTCGGCCTCACCCAGTGACGGCACCGGCAGCGGCCAGACCGACTTCACCGGCAAGGAGGTCGACATCCCCTACACCTGCCAGTCGCCCCTCGGCACGAAGAAGGCGACCTCGCCGATCCAGATCAACGCCAAGAAGGACGGCGGCAGCTTCGGCCTCACCGTGCAGTTCAAGAAGTCGGTGATGGACAGCCCGGCCGACATCCCCAAGGGCTCGGTCAAGCCGTCGATGGAGGTCGTCCTGGGCGGCGCGGACAAGGGCACCGTGCATGTGGAGGGCCCGACCAACGCCTCCGACATCAAGACCGGCGACCCCATCGAGATCCCCGACCTCACCGGCACCTACAAGCCGGGGGCGAGCGGCTCCTCGACCCTCTCCCCGGGCGTCCTGACCATCAGCGCCCTGGGCACGACGACGACCTGCAAGCCCGACACCACGGCCGTCTCCCTGACCCTGGACACCACCCAGCAGGCCAGCGGCGCCTCGGGCGGCTCCTCCACCTCCGGATCCACCTCGACCGGCGGTTCGTCGGGCGGCGGCCTCGCGGCGACGGGCTCCAGTGACCACGGCGCCCTGAAGGCACTCGGCCTGGTGGCCGGCACGGCGGTCCTGCTGGGAGCCGGCGTCTTCACCTTCATGCCGGGACGGCGGACCAGGTGACCCTGTGGAACGGAAGGGCCCTGCGCACCTCGACGAGGTGCGCAGGGCCCTTGGCCGGGACGACGGTCAGCGCACGTCGCCCATGAGTTCGCGGACCTTCCGGCGGTACATCCACACCGCCCCACCGGCGATGACCGCGAGCACGGCCTCCAGCGCCACGATCCCCGTCTTGTTGAGGTCGACCCCGGCGATGGACAGCAGACCGGTCGTCGCGTCACCCGCGGTGACCGCCAGGAACCACACACCCATCATCTGCGAGGCGTACTTCGCCGGCGCCATCTTCGTCGTCACCGACAGGCCCACCGGCGACAGCGTCAGCTCACCGACGGTCTGCACGAAGTAGATGCCGACCAGCCACAGCGCGGCCGCCTTGTGACCGCCGTCGGCGATCGCCAGCGGCGCCAGGAACAGGAAGAACGACGCCCCGATCAGCACCAGGCCCATCGCGAACTTCACCGCGGTGCTCGGCTCCTTGCCGCGCCGGGCGAGCGCCAGCCACGCCCAGGCGAAGACCGGCGCGAGCGCCATGATCATGACGGGGTTGACCGACTGGTACCAGGAGACCGGGAACTCCCAGCCGAGGACCGTGTTCTTCGCGGACGCCTCGGCGAACAGCGAGACCGTCGAGCCACCCTGGTCGTAGATCATCCAGAAGACGGCGGCGGCGACGAAGAACCAGATGTAGGCGCTCATCTTCGACTGCTCGGTCCGGTCCAACTCGCGGTCCCGCTTGATCCGGGCGATGACCATCACCGGGATGATCAGACCGGCGAGCGTGATCGGCACCAGCAGCCAGTTGAGCGTGTAGTGACCGGAGAAGCCGACGACCGCGTAGAAGACGACCGCCACGGCCGCCCACAGCGCCGACTTGCGCAGCGTGGCCGCCTTCTCGGCGGCGGACATCGGGGTGGGCACGACGTCCGAGCGGGCGTCCAGGTGCCGGCTGCCGAGCAGGAACTGGGCCAGACCCAGCGCCATGCCGAGCGCGGCCAGCGCGAAGCCCAGGTGCCAGTCGACGTTCTCGCCGACGGTGCCGATGACCAGCGGCGCGGCGAAGGCGCCCAGGTTGATGCCGATGTAGAAGACCGTGAAGCCACCGTCGCGGCGCGGGTCCTCCGGGCCGTCGTAGAGGTGGCCGACCATCGTGGAGATGTTGGCCTTCAGCAGACCGGAGCCGATCGCGACGAGACCGAGGCCCGCGTAGAAGGTGCCGGCGTTCGGCAGGGCCAGGGTGAGATGGCCGAGCATGATGACCGCGCCCGCCACGGCGACCGTCTTGCGGGGACCGAGGACCCGGTCCGCGAACCAGCCGCCCGGCAGGGCGAGCAGGTACACGAGCGACAGGTACACCGAGTAGATCGCGGTCGCGGTGGCCGCGCTCAGGTGCAGGCCGCCCGGGGCGACCAGGTACAGCGGGAGCAGGGCCTTCATGCCGTAGTAGGAGAATCGCTCCCACATCTCGGTCATGAAGAGGGTGGCCAGACCGCGGGGGTGGCCGAAGAAGGTCTTCCCGGAGCCGGGGGTGCCCGGGCGGACCGAGTCCTTCGTCAGGCTGGACGCCATGGTTGATCCTTGCTGGTGGGGGTTTACCGCACACAAAGAGGACCTTCGGCGTCAAGTGCGCCAAAGGTCCCCGCAGTGCTACAGGCGTTCTTTCACCATACGGCAGGACACTGCCGGATATGGAAGGACTTGAGACAGGGATCACAGGTGATCGAGGAACCGTACACCCTCTTTCCAAGGTCCTACGGTTCTCGCACCGTGCAGTCACAGGTTCGCCTCGAAGCGGTCAAAGGTAAGAAGCACGCGTGCCGATCACACCTCAGCACAGGTCAGGAGCGGACTACCATCAGCTCATGACCCGTGTACTGCTCGCCGAGGACGACGCGTCCATCTCGGAGCCGCTGGCCCGCGCCCTGCGCCGGGAAGGTTACGAGGTCGAGGTCCGCGAGGACGGCCCGACGGCACTGGACGCCGGAATGCAGGGCGGCTGCGACCTCGTCGTGCTGGACCTCGGGCTGCCCGGCATGGACGGCCTCGAGGTCGCCCGCCGGCTGCGCGCCGAAGGCCACACCGTGCCGATCCTCATCCTGACCGCGCGGGCCGACGAGGTGGACACCGTCGTCGGCCTCGACGCGGGCGCCGACGACTACGTCACCAAGCCCTTCCGGCTCGCCGAGCTGCTCGCCCGGGTGCGGGCCCTGCTGCGGCGCGGCGCGGCCGAGCCGGCGCAGCCGCCCGCCACGCACGGGGTGCGGATCGACGTCGAGTCGCACCGGGCCTGGATGGGCGAGGAGGAACTCCAGCTCACCGCCAAGGAGTTCGACCTGCTGCGGGTGCTCGTACGGGACGCGGGCCGGGTCGTCACCCGCGACCAGCTGATGCGCGAGGTCTGGGACACCACCTGGTGGTCGTCGACGAAGACGCTCGACATGCACATCTCCTGGCTGCGCAAGAAGCTCGGCGACGACGCGGCGAACCCGCGGTACATCGCCACGGTGCGGGGTGTCGGCTTCCGCTTCGAGAAGAGCTAGGAACTCGAGTCGAGCCGGGAAGAGCTGGCGGGACTACGCGCGTCGCAGGCGCCCCGAGGCACACTGGTCCGCATAAAACCGCTGCCCGGAGGGCCCCGTGCGTCGTCGTCTGATTCAGTCCACCCTCGCTGTCGTGCTGGTGGTCATCGCCGTCTTCGGGGTCTCCCTGGTGATCGTCGAGACGCGGACCATCAGCAGCAGCGCCCAGGAACGGGTGAGTTCCGAGGCGCAGCGGCTGGCCAGCATCGTGGACAGCCGGCTGAGCGGGGCCGGGCCCGGGGCCGGGACCGTCAGCCCGGGTGTGCTCAAGAGCCAGGTCACCGGCGAGCGGTACGCCATCGTGCACATCCCGGGGCAGCCCGCCTTCACTCTCGGCACCAAGCCCGAGGGCGAGGTCATCCGCGGGCACGCCAAGGGCGAGGAGGGCGAGACGGTCGTCATCGAGGAGCCCCGCTCGACCGTCAGCCGCGAGGTCGGCCGGACCCTGCTGATCATCGGGCTGGTCGCGCTGCTCGCGGTCGTGGCCGCCGTGCTGCTCGCCATCCGGCAGGCCAACCGGCTCGCCTCCCCGCTCACCGACCTCGCCGAGACCGCGGAACGGCTCGGATCCGGCGACCCGCGGCCCCGCCACAAGCGGTACGGCGTCCCCGAGCTGGACCGGGTCGCCGATGTGCTGGACTCCTCCGCCGAGCGCATCGCCCGGATGCTCACCGCCGAGCGGCGGCTGGCCGCCGACGCCTCCCATCAGCTCCGTACGCCGCTGACCGCGCTGTCGATGCGGCTGGAGGAGATCACCCTCACGGATGACCCGGACACCGTGAAGGAGGAGGCCAATGTGGCGCTCACCCAGGTGGAGCGGCTGACGGACGTGGTGGAACGTCTCCTCACCAACTCCCGTGACCCGCGCGCCGGCAACGCCGTCTCCTTCGACCTCGACGAGGTCATCCAACAGCAGCTCGCCGAGTGGCGGCCGGCCTACCGCAGCGCGGGGCGGGCCATCGTCAGCTCCGGCAAGCGGCATCTGCAGGCCGTGGGCACGCCGGGCGCCGTCGCCCAGGTGCTGGCGGCGCTGATCGAGAACTCGCTCATGCACGGCGGCGGCACGGTGGCGCTGCGCACCCGCGTCACCGGCAACCAGGCCGTCGTGGAGGTCACCGACGAGGGCCCCGGCGTGCCGGCCGACCTCGGGGCGCGGATCTTCGAGCGCACCATCAGCGGCCGCAACTCCACCGGCATCGGACTCGCGGTGGCCCGCGACCTGGCGGAGGCGGACGGCGGCCGCCTGGAGATGCTCCAGACCAAGCCCCCGGTATTCGGCCTGTTCCTCTCCCGCACCCCCCCACTGAAGCGCCCCCATCCAGCAGACGAGGAGCCGACGGTCAGGTGAACGGGGGCTCGGGCGGGCCGGGAGCCAAGGGCCTGCGCCTGGCGTACGCCGCGGGGCAGGTCACCGACGCCCGCAACTGCGGCCGCGTCGCGGTCCTGCTGTGCCCCGCCGGGGCGGCGGCCCTCGGCGACTCCCTCGGCATCCTGCGCTCCCTGCATGCCCTCGGCCTGCGTGCGCTCACCCTGTCCGGCGCCAGCTGGGCGAGCGGGGCCGGGCTGACCCGTGCCGAATGGGGCGCGTGTCGGGCGGCCCGGGCGTCAGATGAGCCGGGTTTCGGGCGCATCAGGTGCGGGTCGGGTGGGCGGGCACAGGCGGGCGGGCTGCCCGGAGCCAAATGGGCCGGGCGCCGGGTGGCTGGGCGCCGGGTGGCTGGACGCCGACCGGGCCGGGCTTCGGACGGGGGCTTGGGCGGGTGCGCTGCCTGGTGCCGAATGGGCCGGGCACCAGGCGTGCGGGGTGCCGGGGGCCGGAATGGGCCGGGCATCGGGTGGGCGCAGTGCCGGGCGGAAAGGCAGGGTGCTGATCGGCGTCGGGGTTCAGCTGACGTGTTGTTCTGTCTTTGGGGTCAGTGAGCGCTTCATTGCCTCGGCCTCCAGCAGGGCCTCCGCGTCCGCGACCGGCAGGGCCTTGAAGACCCAGGTGCGGTAGGACCAGAAGCGGAACAGCGTGCCCAGGCCGATGCCGACGACCTTGAAGATGTTGCGCTGCAGCGAGCTGTCCCAGCCGAAGCCGTAGATCGCGGCGTACAGCACACCGTTCTCGATCACGAGGCCGACCAGGCTGAAGACCAGGAACAGCGTGAGTTCCTTGGTCCGGGCGCCCTTGTCGCGGTCACGGTAGGTGAAGTACCGGAAGCCCAGATAGTTGACGCCGATGGCGACCACCGTGGCGATCACGTTCGCGCGCACCGCCTGCAGCGTGGTCAGATGCCACAGCAGGTTGGAGACGCCGAAGTTCACGACGGTACCGAGGGCACCCACCGCACCGAACTTGGCGATCTCCTGTACGAGCCTTCGCAGCCCTGAGGAACCTTGTCCCATGGTCCTGAAGGCCCCCATCCGGGTCGTTGCGTCGTCGTTCTCGGCGTTCTCGGAGTTCTGCGGCTGTTCTCGCCAACTCAAGCCATGCTAACCACCCAGCCTCTCAATCTCCCGTGGATGAGTTCACGGGTCGGAAACAGCTTGGGAAGAGCGCGGGAAGAGGATGAAAAGTCCGGGAAGAGCCCGGTAAGAGGGCAAGATTTCGACCGGAAATCGGTCGCGCCCGCACGGCCGATACCCTAGGGGCGTGACGTTCCCGGTAGTCGGCATGGTCGGCGGGGGCCAGCTCGCGCGTATGACGCACGAGGCGGGCATCCCGCTGGGCATCAGGTTCAAGCTCCTCAGTGACACCCCTCAGGATTCCGCGGCGCAGGTCGTCGGCGATGTCGTCGTGGGCGACTATCGCGACCTCGAAACGCTCCGCGCCTTCGCGCAGGGCTGCGACGTGATCACCTTCGATCACGAACACGTACCCACCGAGCACCTCCGGGCCCTGGAGGCGGACGGCATCCCCGTGCGCCCCGGCCCCGACGCGCTGGTGCACGCCCAGGACAAGGGCGTGATGCGCGCACGGCTGGACGCGCTCGGCATCCCCTGCCCCCGGCACCGGATCGTGAGCGACCCGGCCGACGTGGCGGCCTTCGCGGCGGAGGGCGACGGATTCCCCGTCGTGCTCAAGACCGTCCGCGGCGGCTACGACGGCAAGGGCGTGTGGGTCGTGGACAGCGCGGAGGAGGCCGAGGACCCCTTCCGCGCGGGCGTCCCGGTCCTCGCCGAGGAGAAGGTCGACTACGTCCGCGAGCTCGCCGCGAACGTCGTCCGCTCCCCGCACGGCCAGGCGGTCGCCTACCCCGTCGTGGAGTCCCAGCAGGTCAACGGTGTGTGCGACACGGTCATCGCCCCGGCCCCCGGCCTGGAGGAGACCCTGGCCCTGCGGGCCGAGGAGATGGCGCTGACCATCGCCAAGGAGCTGGGTGTCGTCGGCCACCTCGCCGTCGAGCTGTTCCAGACCCGCGACGGCCGCATCCTCGTCAACGAACTGGCCATGCGCCCCCACAACTCGGGCCACTGGTCCCAGGACGGCGCGATCACCTCCCAGTTCGCCAACCACGTCCGCGCCGTCCTCGACCTCCCCCTCGGCGACCCGCGCCCCCGCGCGAAGTGGACGGTCATGGTCAACGTGCTCGGCGGCGACTACCCGGACATGTACTCCGCGTACCTGCACTGCATGGCCCGCGACCCCCAGCTGAAGATCCACATGTACGGCAAGGACGTGAAGCCCGGCCGCAAGGTCGGTCACGTCAACACCTACGGCGACGACCTGGACGACGTCCTCGAACGCGCACGTCACGCAGCCGGTTACCTGAGAGGCACGATCACCGAATGAGCCCCGTTGTAGGCATCGTCATGGGGTCGGACAGCGACTGGCCCGTCATGGAGGCCGCCGCCAAGGCACTCGACGAGTTCGAGATCGAGTACGAGGTCGACGTCGTCTCCGCGCACCGGATGCCGCGCGAGATGGTCACCTACGGCGAGCAGGCGGCCGAGCGGGGGCTGAAGGTGATCATCGCGGGTGCCGGCGGCGCCGCCCATCTGCCCGGCATGCTCGCCTCCGTCACCCCGCTCCCGGTGATCGGCGTCCCCGTGCCGCTGAAGTACCTGGACGGCATGGACTCCCTGCTCTCCATCGTGCAGATGCCGGCCGGCGTCCCGGTGGCCACGGTGTCCGTCGCCGGGGCCCGCAACGCCGGTCTGCTGGCGGCCAGGATCCTCGCCGCGCACGACGAGGACCTGCTGCAGCGGATGCGGGACTTCCAGCAGGATCTCAACGACCAGGCCACCGAGAAGGGCAAGCGGCTGCGCGCCAAGGCCGAGGGCAACGGCGGCGGCTTCGGCTTCGGGAAGTGACGTCCGTGAGCTTCCTGAACGAGGCCCGGGAACTCCTGCGCGAGTTCCCGGTCGTCGACGGCCACAACGACCTGCCCTACGCGCTGCGCGAGCAGGTCCGCTACGACCTCGCCGCCCGCGACATCGCCGTACACCAGAACGCGCACCTGCACACCGACCTCCCGCGGCTGCGCGAGGGCGGGGTCGGGGCGCAGTACTGGTCGGTGTACGTGCGCTCGGACCTGCCGGACGCGGTGCCCGCGACGCTGGAGCAGATCGACTGCGTACGGCAGCTGCTGGCGCGGTATCCGGCGGACCTGGCGCCCGCGCTGACGGCCGAGGACATGGAGGCGGCGCGGGCCGAGGGCCGTATCGCCTCCCTGATGGGCGCCGAGGGCGGGCACTCGATCGCCAACTCGCTCGGCACCCTGCGCGGGCTGTACGCGTTGGGCGTCCGCTACATGACGCTCACCCACAACGACAACAACGACTGGGCGGACTCGGCGACCGACGAGCCCAGGGCCGGTGGCCTGACCGCCTTCGGCCGCGCGGTCGTGCGGGAGATGAACCGGCTCGGCATGCTCGTCGACCTCTCGCACGTGGCGGCGACGACCATGCGGGACGCGCTGGACGCCACCAGCGCGCCGGTGATCTTCTCGCACTCCTCGTCCCGGGCCGTCTGCGACCACCCCCGCAACATCCCGGACGACGTCCTAGAACGCCTCCCGGGCAACGGGGGCGTGGCGATGGTGACGTTCGTGCCGAAGTTCGTGCTGCAGGCGGCCGTGGACTGGACGGCCGCGGCCGACGAGAACCTGCGCTCCCACGGCTTCCACCACCTCGACACCGGCGAGGAGGCGATGAAGCTGCACCGCGCCTTCGAGGAGCGCAACCCGCGCCCGGTCGCCACCGTGGCGACCGTCGCCGACCATCTCGACCACATGCGTGAGGTCGCCGGCATCGACCACCTCGGCATCGGCGGCGACTACGACGGCACGGCCTTCACCCCCGACGGCCTGAACGACGTCTCCGGTTACCCGAACCTCGTCGCGGAACTGCTGGCGCGAGGGTGGTCGTCCTCGGATCTCGCCAAGCTGACCTGGCAGAACGCGGTACGGGTGCTGGGCGCGGCGGAGGACGTGGCCCGCGGTCTGCAGGCGACGCGGGGGCCGTCGAACGCCACGATCGAGGAGCTGGACGGCTGACCGGGCGGGCCGCCGGGGATCGCTGAACCGGCGGACCCCCGAACGCCCCACCCACCAGGAAGCCTTCCGGGCTCCGTGCGACGGTGACCGTATCCCTCGGGGACGACTGGGGACGACGATCACGACGTACGGAGCCCGCCATGGCAGACCTCCAGGACGAACTGCACGCCGCCGCCGAGGTCGGCACGCTCGACGGGCTGCCGGACACCTTCGCGGCCGAGCCCTACACGCCCGTCTCCGACCCCGACGACGCGCCGTTGGAGCGCGCCCACGCCATCCTCGCCGCCCATCCCGTCGCCGACGGCTACAGCGGGCTGCCCTGGGCCCTCAGACATCTGCCCTGGTACGACCTGGAGCTCGGCGAGAGCTCCGTCGACACGGACGTGCCCCGGATGCGGGAGGGACACGTCGGCGCCCTGTTCTGGTCGCTGCACCTGCCGGAGGGCCTCGCCGGGGACCGGGCCGTGGGGGCGACCCTGGAGCAGCTGGACCTGGTGAAGACCGTGGTGCTCGCCCACCCCGAGGGCCTGCGCCTGGCGTACGCCGCGGGGCAGGTCACCGACGCCCGCAACTGCGGCCGTGTCGCGGTCCTGCTGGGCCCCGCCGGGGCGGCGGCCCTCGGCGACTCCCTCGGCATCCTGCGCTCCCTGCACGCCCTCGGCCTGCGCGCGCTCACCCTGTCCGGCGCCAGCTGGGCGAGCGGGGCCGGGCTGACCCGCTTCGGCGAGGAGGTCGTGCGGGAGATGAACCGGCTCGGCGTCCTCGCCGACCTCTCCGGCGCCTCCGCCGACACCATCCGCCGGGTCTTCGCGGTCTCCAAGGCGCCGGTCGTCTTCACCCGCTCCGCCGCCCGCGCCCTGCGCCCCCACCCCGCGAACCTCCCCGACGACCTGCTCGCCGAGCTGGGCGCGGTCAAGGGCCTGTGCATGGTGCCGCTGACGGCCGAGCAGACCGGCCCGTTCGTCCGGGACGTCGCCGACCATCTCGACCACGTCCGCGAGGTCGCGGGCCCGGAGTGCGTCGCCCTGTCCGGCACCTACGACGCCGGCACCGCGCACCCGCAGGACCTCGGCGACGCCTCCTGCTACCCGCACCTCGTCGCCGAACTCCTGCACCGCGGCTGGTCCGAGCCCGATCTGGCCCTGCTGACCTGGGGCAACGCCCAGCGGCTCCTGCGTAGCGCCGACTTCACGGCCCGCGCCGCCCAGCAGCGCCGCGAGCCGTCGACGGCGAAGATCGCCGACTTGGACGGATAGCCGTCCCGTGCGGGCCTACGGGTGCTCGATCCGGCAGAGGCAGAAAGGATGCCCCGCCGGGTCGGCGTACACCTGGAAGTCCTTCTTCTCCCGGTCCTCCAGATCCAGCGGCCGCGCCCCCAGCGCCCGCACCTTCTCGTGCGCCGCGTCGATCTCCTCCCACGTCGACCCGGCGTCGAAGTCGAGGTGGAACTGCTGCGAGTTGCGGTCCGCGCGCGGCCACTCGGGCGGGGTGAGCCCCTCCGCCCGCTGGAAGGCGAGCCGCGGCCCGTCCGGGACCTGGAGGACGACCCACTCGTCGTCCTCCGACTGGGGGGTGCCGCCGACGACCTGGGCGTAGAAGTCGGCGAGCGCGCGCGGGTCGGGGCAGTCGAGCACTACGGAACGCAAGCGGGCCACGGTCACGACGGTTCCTCCTGGTTCGGCACGGAGTTCAGCGGGCTGAGTTCAGCAGGCACAGAGGCAGAACGGGTGCCCGGCCGGGTCGGCGTAAACCCGGAAGCTGCTGCCGCCCTCCTCGGCCAGCGGCTTCGCCCCCAGCGCCAGCACCCCCTGCTCGGCACGGTCGAGATCGTCGACGACCAGGTCCAGATGGAACTGCTGCGAGTGCTCGGGCGAGGGCCACTTGGGCGGTACGAATCCCTCGGCGGCCTGGAAGGCCAGCGACTGACCGCCGGGCACCTTCAGGTCCACCCACTCTCCTTCTCCCTCGACCGTGCCGCCCAGGAGCTCGGCGTAGAACCCGGCGAGCGCGCGCGGATCGGGACAGTCCAGGACGACGGCGCCCAGCTTGGCGAGAGCCATGACTTCCTCCGGTTACCTGTAGAAGGCTTCATCCAGTAACGGTTACTGCATGCTGCCGCATTGGCGGTAACGTCGCAAGGGTGAGTGACAGATCGGCCGCACCGGGAAGCCTGGCCCTGGTGGAGGCCCTGGTGAACACGCTGGACATCGAGTCGGGGGCGGACGCGCTCGACACGGTGGACGGCCGCGCGCCGTTCGGCCTGACCCCGGACGAGGTCCCCGCCGCGCGCGAACTGCGCGAGTCCCTGCGCGCCACGCTGCTCGCCCACGCCGGTCACCCGCCGCACGCGCCGGTCACACCCCTGGACGACCTGCTGGCGTCCGCGCCGCTGCGGGTGAGGGTCGACCCGGCGGACGGTACCGCCGCCCTCGCCCCCGCCGACGCCGGCCCGCTCCGCTCCCGGGTCGCCGCCGCCGTCGCCCAGTCCCTCGTCGACGGCACCTGGACCCGACTCAAGGCCTGCGAGAGCGAGACCTGCCACTGGGCGTACTACGACCGCAGCCCGGCCGGGCGCGGCCGCTGGTGCTCGATGCAGGTGTGCGGGGCGCGGGCGAAGATGCGGCGGTACCGCGCCAAGTAGTCCCGCACCCATTCCACGGCCGCCGCACAGGCCGGTGGTGCAGAATGCAACAAGACGCCGGTTCGGCCGACTGAGCCTCGGCCGAACCGGCGTCGCCTTCTGATTGCTCGTTCGCCTCCGGGGCGCTTTCAGCCGTGCCCCTGCGCGCCTCTACGCCGTGGGGCGCCCCATGGCCCGGTACGTCCAGCCGGCCTTCCGCCACAGTGCCGGGTCCAGGGCGTTGCGGCCGTCCAGCACGACCCGCGCGGCCACGACCTCGCCGAGCGCCGCCGGGTCCAGCTCGCGGAACTCCCGCCACTCCGTCAGATGCAGGACCACGTCGGCACCGCGCACCGCGTCCAGCGCCGTGTCCGCGTAGCCGAGGGTGGGGAAGACCCTGCGGGCGTTGTCCATGCCCTTCGGGTCGTACACCGTGACCTGGCCGCCCTGCAGATGGATCTGGCCGGCCACGTTCAGCGCGGGGGAGTCGCGCACGTCGTCCGAGTCGGGCTTGAAGGTCGCGCCGAGCACCGCGACCCGCTTGCCCAGGAACGGGCCGCCGCCCAGCACCTGCCGGGCCAGCTCCACCATCTGCCCGCGCTGCCGCATGTTGATCGAGTCGATCTCGCGCAGGAAGGTCAGCGCCTGGTCGGCGCCCAGTTCACCCGCCCGCGCCATGAACGCCCGGATGTCCTTGGGCAGGCAGCCGCCGCCGAAGCCGATACCGGCCCGCAGGAACTTCCGGCCGATCCGGTCGTCGTACCCGATCGCCTCGGCGAGCTTGGCGACGTCTCCGCCGGAGGCCTCGCACATCTCGGCCATCGCGTTGATGAAGGAGATCTTGGTGGCCAGGAAGGAGTTCGCGGAGGTCTTCACCAGCTCCGCCGTCGGATAGTCCGTCACCACGAACGGCGTGCCCTCGGCGAGCGGGGTCGCGTACACCTCCCGCAGCAGCTTCTCGGCCCGCTCGCTGCGCACGCCGACGACGATCCGGTCGGGGTGCAGGGTGTCGTCCACCGCGAAGCCCTCCCGCAGGAACTCCGGGTTCCATGCGAGCTCGGCGTTCTCGCCGGCGGGGGCGTTCTCGGTGAGGAAGCGGGCGAGCCGCTCCGCCGACCCGACGGGCACGGTCGACTTGCCGACGACCAGGGCGGGCCGGGTCAGATGCGGGGCGAGGGAGGCGAAGGCGGACTCGACGTACGACATGTCCGCCGCGTACTCGCCGTGCCGCTGCGGGGTGTTGATGCACAGGAAGTGCACGTCGCCGAAGGCCCCCACCTCGGCCCAGTCCATCGTGAAGCGCAGCCGCCCCGTCGATCCCTCGATCCCGGCGACATGGCGGCGCAGCAGCTCCTCCAGCCCCGGCTCGTACATCGGGGCCTCGGCGCGCTCCAGCTTCTCGATCTTCTCGGGCACGACGTCAAGGCCCAGCACCTCGAACCCCAGCTCGGCCATGGCCGCGGCGTGGGTGGCGCCGAGGTAGCCGGTGCCGATCACGGTGATCTTGAGGCTCATGGGGGCTCCAGTGGGGACGTGGTTCGCTGCGCTGCCCGAGCATATCCGGGGCATGCCACAGGCCTTCAGCGGGCAACTTTCCCGCTGTCGCCAAGCTCACGTATCACTCCCGTGGGCCGCCCCCTAAAATTTGAGTTACTTAACGGTAATTAGCGTCGGCAAGCGCAGTTTCTTTGGAGCGTGAGACACCTTGGCCGGATCGGCTGACTTCGACCTGTACCGCCCGTCCGAGGAGCACGACATGCTCCGTGACGCCGTCCGCTCCCTGGCCGAGGCGAAGATCGCGCCGTACGCCGCCGCGGTGGACGAGGAGGCCCGCTTCCCGCGCGAGGCCCTCGAGGCCCTGGTCGCGAACGACCTGCACGCCGTGCACGTACCCGAGGAGTACGGCGGCGCGGGCGCGGACGCGCTGGCCACGGTCATCGTGATCGAGGAGGTGGCCCGCGTCTGCGCCTCCTCCTCCCTGATCCCGGCCGTGAACAAGCTGGGCTCCCTGCCCGTCATCCTCTCCGGCTCCGAGGAGCTGAAGAAGAAGTACATGACCCCGCTCGCCAAGGGCGACGGCATGTTCTCCTACTGCCTCTCCGAGCCGGACGCGGGCTCCGACGCGGCCGGCATGAAGACGAAGGCCGTGCGTGACGGCGACCACTACGTCCTCAACGGCGTCAAGCGCTGGATCACCAACGCCGGCGAGTCCGAGTACTACACGGTGATGGCTGTGACGGACCCCGAGAAGCGCTCCAAGGGCATCTCGGCCTTCGTCGTCGAGAAGTCGGACGAGGGCGTCTCCTTCGGCGCCCCGGAGAAGAAGCTCGGCATCAAGGGCTCCCCGACTCGCGAGGTCTACCTCGACAACGTCCGCATCCCCGCGGACCGCATGATCGGCGACGAGGGCACCGGCTTCGCCACGGCGATGAAGACGCTGGACCACACCCGTATCACCATCGCCGCCCAGGCCCTCGGCATCGCCCAGGGCGCCCTCGACTACGCCAAGGGCTACGTCCAGGAGCGCAAGCAGTTCGGCAAGCCGATCGCCGACTTCCAGGGCATCCAGTTCATGCTCGCCGACATGGCCATGAAGATCTCGGCGGCCCGCGCCCTCACCTACCAGGCCGCGGCCGCCTCGCAGCGCGTCGACCGCGACCTGACCTTCCAGGGCGCCGCCGCGAAGTGCTTCGCCTCGGACGTGGCGATGGAGGTCACCACGGACGCCGTCCAACTGCTCGGCGGGTACGGCTACACCCGCGACTACCCGGTCGAGCGCATGATGCGCGACGCGAAGATCACGCAGATCTACGAGGGCACGAACCAGGTCCAGCGGATCGTCATGGCCCGCAACCTGCCGTAACACCCACACCCCACGGCCCCCGGCGTCCTGCCGGGGGCCGTCGTGCGTCCGGGGCTCAGTCGTCCAGGCCCTCCGCCGCCCGCTTCTCCCGCAGCTCCATGATCTCCCGGCGCCGGGCCAGGCGGTGGGTGCGGCGGATCTGGGCCTCCTGGTAGCGGCGCCTGTCCTTCTCCGTCTCCGGGAGCACCGGCGGCACCCGGCGGGGCCTGCCGTCCGCGTCGACAGCCGCGAAGACGAGGTAGGCGGAGCCGACCTGGGTGGGCGGCGTCGACTCGTTCCAGCGCTCGGCGAGGACCCGGACCCCGACCTCCATGGAGGTCCGCCCGGTCCAGTTGACCTGCGCCTTCACATGCACCAGGTCACCCACCCGGACCGGCTCCAGGAACGCCATCTCGTCCATCGACGCGGTGACGGCGGGCCCCCCGCTGTGCCGGCCGGCCACGGCCCCCGCCGCGTCGTCCACCAACTTCATGATCACCCCGCCGTGCACGGTGCCCAACAGGTTGGTGTCGTTGTGCGTCATGATGTGGCTGAGCGTGGTCCGCGACGCCGAGGTGGGCTTGCCCGGGATATCCGCGCTGTCCGTTTCCACAACGCCGGCCTGGTCTGTCATGGCCTCCACCTTATGCGGACGTGACATCTGCGGACTTTGTGTTGGGTTCGCAACAGGCGTGCCCTGATTTTCCTACGACCCTTGTAAAGGACCTGGCCAGCACCGGCACACTAAGCCCCATGAATGATTGGCCCGAGGCATGGTCCGACGACAACCGCGGCAACCGCTACGGACGCGGCAGCGCGAGCGCACAGCCCGACCCTGCCCGCGTGATGCGGCAGGTCCGCCGGCCCGCCTCGGGCGCGTACGGGGGCTCCGGCCCGTCGGCGCCTCCGTACGGCGGCGGCGTGCCCCAGCAGCCCTCGTACCAGGGCGGCCAGGGATACGGCGACGACGCCGGTTATGACGGGTACGACAGCGGCTACAACACCGGCCACGTCTACGGGTCGCCGGGCGGCGGCGGACCGGGCGGTCCCGGAGACCCCGGCGCGGTCCGGCCGCGGCCGAACTGGCGACGCCGTATCAAGTGGACGGCGATCACCCTGGTCACCGTGCTGGTCGTGACGTCCGTCGCCACCTACTTCTGGGCCGACTCCAAGCTGCACCGGGACGTCGACCTGTCCAAGGTCATCGACCGCCCCGCGTCGGGCGACGGCACCAACTACCTGATCGTCGGCTCCGACAGTCGCGCCGGCCTGTCCGCCGAGCAGAAGAAGAAGCTGCACACCGGCTCCGCCGAGGGCAAGCGGACCGACTCGATGATGATCCTGCACGTCGCTGACAACGGCGACGACGTGCTGATCTCCCTGCCCCGCGACTCGAACGTGACGATCCCCTCGTACAAGGGATCCACGTCCGGCAAGCTCTACCCGGCCACCGGCCGGCAGACCAAGCTGAACGCCGCCTACGCCGAGGACGGCCCGACGCTGCTCGTCCGCACGGTCGAGGCCAACATGGGCCTGCACATCGACCACTACGTGGAGATCGGCTTCGCCGGCTTCGCCAACATCGTGGACGCGGTCGGCGGCGTGACCATCGACATCGACAAGGGCTTCAAGGACAAGTACTCGGGCGCCGACTTCAAGGCGGGCAAGCAGACGCTGAACGGCGAGCAGGCGCTGGCCTTCGTCCGCACCCGGCACGCCTTCGCCGCGAGCGACCTGCAGCGCACGAAGAACCAGCAGAAGTTCCTCTCCGCGCTGGCCCACCAGGTGGCGACCCCGTCGACCGTCCTGAACCCCTTCAAGCTCTACCCCACGATGGGTGCGGGCCTGGACTCCCTCACCGTCGACAAGGGCATGAGCCTGTGGGACCTGGCATCCATGTTCTGGGCGATGAAGGGCGTCAACGGCGGCGACGGCAAGTCGATGAACATGCCGATCTCCGGCTCGGTCGGCGGCAACCTCGTCTGGGACAAGGCGAAGGTGAAGACCCTGGTGGACGAGCTCAACAACGACCAGAAGGTCACGGTCTCGAGTGACTGACAACAGCAACGCCAGACCGCCCTTCGGGGCGGTTCTGTGCGACGTGGACAACGTGGTCCGCACCTTCGACTCAGCCCGCCTGGAGGCACTGGAGCGAGCGGCGGGCATAGCCGAGGGCACGACGAAGAAGATCGCCTTCGCCCCCGGCGTCGACCTTCCCCTGCTGCTCGGCGAGATCACCTCGCAGGAATGGGCGGAGGCGGTGGCGGACGGCCTCGCCGGCCTGGTCCCCGAGCCGCAGACGGCGTACGAACTGGCCCGGGCGCTCCTCGAGTCCCCCTTCCACGCGGACGACGAGGTGGTCGCCCTGCTGCGCCGGGCCCGCATCCGCGTCCCCCTGGTCCTCGTCTCCAACGCGGCCCTGGAACTGGAGTCCGACCTCGCCTCCCTAGGCCTGGCCGATCTCGCCGACCACGTCGTCAACAGCGCCCGCGTAGGCCTCGCCAAGCCGGACCCCCGCATCTACCGCCTGGCCGCCGACCTGGCCGGCGTTCACCCCGACCGCTGTCTGTTCGTAGACGACAGCGAGGAGAATGTGGCCGCAGCCGAGGCCTTGGGCATGCAAGCGCTCCACTTCCACGAGCCGGCAGACCTGGAACGGGCCCTGCAGCCCCTCTTCACCTGACACCACCGAAGCGCAACCACGTCTACCCCTGCAGTCGCCGACGCACGGGAGTGGGGCGTGGCGGTGCGGCGCAGCCCGCCGCTTACGCGTCCTGGACACGTCGCACCTGTTCGACAGGCAGGCGCCCCGTCGGCGGCGGGCTCGCCGTACCGCCACGCCCCCGACCCACCCACCGATGGGCCGCGTCGGGCACCCCTGCCGAGGGGCGCCCAACTCAAGGACGTCGGTCACATGGTGGCGCCCGCCATCGCGCGACACATCTCGGCGCAGCGGCGACACGCCTCGGCACATCGCATCATCTGCGGATCGTCGGGCATGGCCATACACGCCTCGGCGCACATGTCACAGGCCCTGGCGCACATCGCGCACATCTCGGCCGCCATGGGGGAGCGGCGCATCATCATGTCCGCGCACATACGGGTCATCTCGGAGCAGTCGATCAGCGCGCGCATGACCTGCATCTGGGCCTGGCCGCCCATCTGCATGCAGGAGCTCATGGTCTCCTCGCACATGCTGTGGCAGGACATGCACGCCTCGACGCAGTCCTGCATCTCCTTGCTCATGGCGCTCATGGGTCCGGTCTGGGTCATGGCTCCTCCTGGGAGGGAGAGGGGCCCGGGGCGGGCCCCGTGTGCCTCCCGTCCTACGCCCTCCCCGACCCGGGCGCCATCGGGCGGACGCACCCAATCCGCATTCTTTGCCGCACACGGAACGGTCGAACACATTCCGTCACGCCTCCATTGGAGTCACGACGGGAGTGACGACTGGCGTGACGACTGGAGCGACGACCTCACCCCACGGCCCTACGGGCACACCACCTGATCCCCGGTCACCGCCTCGAACCGCCCGGGCGCAGCATCCTGCGCCCGCACCTTCCGCACCGCCGTGAAGTCCGCCCCCGCGATCACCTTCAGAGTCGGCCCGAGCCCCGTGACCGCGCGCAGCTCGCTGCCCGGCAGCGCGGCCGCCAGGGACCGCGCGGAGCGGTCCCAGCGGGGGTCGTACGCGACGACCGTCCGCTTCTGCGTGCGGTCGGCCGCGTTCACGGGCGTACGGGTGGTGGTGAACCCGGCACCCGCCAGCGCGCCGTCCACCCGCTTGCCGAGCCCGGCCGTGGCGGTGCCGTTCTCGACCTGCACACGGATCCGCTGCGGGGCCACCTCCACCTCGACCACCTTGGCGGCGGCCGGCCGGTGCACGGTGAGGGGCCTGTCGTCGCGGAGGTCGCGGAAGAGGGCCGCGGCCCGCGCCGTGTCCCACTTCACGGTCGAGCCGACGCCCTTGACGACGTATCCCATCTGGCCGACGGGGACGGTCGTGAACTCCGAGGAGGAGGGAGAGAAGTTGCGCATCGCCCGCCCCAGGTCGAGAAGTTCGTCCGTGCCGAAGCCCTTGTCGGCGCGGACCGAGCCCAGCACCGCGGTCGTGACGTCGCGGAATCGCATAGGGTTCAGCAGGGTCCCGGAGGACGTGGCGCGTTCGATCAGCGCGGCCAGGAAGCGCTGTTGGCGCTTCATCCGGCCGAGGTCGGAGGCGCCGTCGACATGGCGGGCCCGGACGTACTGCAGCGCCTGGCCGCCCAGGAGGGTGTGGGTGCCGGCGGGCAGGTTCAGGCCGGTGTAGGAGTCCTTCAGGGGCGCGGGGGTGCAGATCCGCACGCCGCCGAGCACGTCGACGGTCCTCATGAAGCTGATGAAGTCGACCTCCAGATAGTGGTCGATCTTCACCTGGGTCATGTTCTCGACGGTCCGCACGGTCAGGTTCGGACCGCCCTCGGCGTAGGCCGCGTTGAGCTTGACGGGATGCGTGCCGTGTCCATGGGAGTCCGGCACCTCGGCGTAGGAGTCGCGGGGCAGGCTCACCACGCTGGCCCGCTCCCGGTCCTCCGAGATGTGCACGATCATGATCGTGTCGGTGCAGTGGCAGGGCGCCCCGCCCAGGTGGTACCGGTGCCGTTCGCGCTCGGTGATCCGGTCCCGGCCGTCCGTGCCGACCAGCAGGACGTTCATGCCGTTGCCGGCGCGCGGACGGTTCTTCATGTCCTTGAAGGGGTCGACCCGGGCGATGTCCGCGTCGAGGCTGGTGACCACCGCGTGCCCGATCCCGGCCGAGGCGAGGACGACGACGGAGAGCGTCGTCACCGCACGCATGGCCCAGCGCGGCTTCCTGCGCGGCACCGGGGGCCGGGGCCCGCCGCCGCGCTGCTGCGGGGTGCGGGGCGGCCGGGTGGGGCGCTGCGGGCGGGCGGGGGCGGCGGACCGGGGCTGCGTGGGCAAGGGGGAACACCTCCGGGCGACGGCCGTACGTGGGATCGTGAGCACCGTAGGCCGATACGATCTGTGGCCCGGTCCGCCGCCCCGGCGGGGCGCGGAGCTGTCCCCCGTTCGCGGTAACGTGAGCACCGATGAACGCCAATTCCGACGTGCGGCTCCCCGCCGTTTCTGTGATCATGCCCGTCCTGAACGAGGAGCGGCATCTGCGCGGGGCCGTCGAAGCGATCCTCGCGCAGGAGTACGCCGGCGAGATGGAGGTCGTGATCGCCCTCGGTCCGTCCACGGACCGCACGGACGAGATCGCGGCCCGGCTCGTCGCCGAGACCGCGGCCGACGCGAACAAGCGCGTCCACACCGTGCCGAACCCGACGGGCCGTACACCCGCCGCCCTGAACGCCGCGATCAAGGCCTCCCGGCACCCGATCGTCGTCCGCGTCGACGGCCACGGCATGCTCTCCCCGAACTACATCGCCACCGCCGTACGGCTCCTGGAGGAGACCGGCGCGCAGAACGTCGGCGGCATCATGCACGCCGAGGGCGAGAACGCCTGGGAGCAGGCGGTCGCCGCCGCGATGACCTCGAAGATCGGCGTCGGCAACGCCGTCTTCCACACCGGGGGCGCGGCCGGTGAGGCCGAGACGGTCTACCTCGGTGTGTTCCGGCGCGAGGCGCTGGAGCGGCAGGGCGGCTACAACGAGGAGTTCATCCGCGCGCAGGACTGGGAGCTGAACTTCCGGATCCGCGAGGCGGGCGGGCTGATCTGGTTCTCGCCGGAGCTGAGGGTGTCGTACCGGCCGCGGCCGAGCGTGCGCGCGCTGGCCAAGCAGTACAAGGACTACGGCCGTTGGCGCCATGTCGTGGCCCGCTACCACGAGGGCTCCATCAACCTGCGCTACCTCGCCCCGCCGACGGCACTGCTCGCCATCACGGCGGGCCTCGTCGTGGGCGCGCTGGTCACCCCCTGGGCCCTGCTGATCCCCGGCGGCTACCTCGCGGCGATCGTCCTCGGCTCCGTCCCGGCCGGACGGGGCCTGCCGCTGAAGGCCCGGCTGCAGATCCCCGTCGCCCTCGCGACCATGCACATGTCCTGGGGCTGGGGCTTTCTGACCAGCCCCAAGTCCCTCGCGAGGAAGGTCATCGCGTCCCGGCGCCCCGCGGTGCTCACCTCCAACTGAGCTGGGCGGGGCCCGGATCGGCCCGGACTACCAGGTGTAGTCCGGGTCGACGCGCATGCAGGCCGTGGTGTCCGCGCCGTTGAGGGCGCTCGCCGAACTCGGCGTGCTGTCGTCGTCCTCCGCGGCCGTGTACGTCGTACCCGACCGCCAGTCCGCGCCGACGACCACGGTGACCCCGTCGACGTCCGTGGACTTCTTCACCTGGGCGGTGGGGATACCGAGGGCCCTCGCGACGCGCTGGGCGTCGCCCTTCAGGTCGGCGCTCGGGTAGCGGACGACGGTGGTGTCCTCGCTCAGCGGCGCCGAGGAGTCCGCCACGGCCTCGTCGAAGCCCTTGCCGACGAGCAGTTCGGCGACCGTCCGCGCCCGGCCGGTGACGGCGGCCCCGGTGGCGCCGCGGGTGCCGTTGCGCACCTGGACGGCGATCTTGTCGTCCGCGTGGGCCGGCCGGGCGGTGGCGGCCGGCTTCGTGGTCTTCTTCTTGTCCTTGCCGTCCAGCGCGATGTCCTCGCGGACCAGCCGGAACAGCTTCGCCGCGTCGGCCGGCCGGGGCAGCACCCGGTTGCCGTCCGAGGTGTACACCCAAGGCATGGTCGTCATGGTGATGCGCCGGGTGGGGACCTTCCTGAGCTCCTTGCTGAGGTCGTAGAGCTTGGTCACCGTGCCGAGTCCGTCGTCCACCGTCAGCGCCCTGGTCGCCGTCTCGGCCAGCTTCAGGAGCTTGTCGGGGTTGCTGAGCGTGGCGCTGGCCCGCAACTGGCGGACCATCGAGTTCATGTACATGTGCTGGGCCTTGGTGCGCGCTATGTCGCTGCCGTCCTCGAAGCCGTAGCGGGTGCGCAGCCACTGCAGGGCCTGCTCGCCCTTGACGGAGGTGGTGCCCTTCTTGAGTTTCAGGCCCGAGCCGTGGCCGGAGGAGGTGTGCGAGTAGACGTTCGCGTCCACGCACACGGGCACCCCGCCGATCGCGTCGGCCATGGAGACCACGCCGGAGAAGTCGACCATCATGAAGTGGTCGATGTGGATGCCGGTCAGCTTCTCCCACATGGCGACCGTGCAGCCGGGGCCGCCGCGCTCCAGCGAGGCGTTGGCCATGGTGGAGGTGCTCGCCGCGTACACCGTGCCGGTGTCCGGGTCGGTGCACTTGGGGATGGAGACCAGGGTGTCGCGGGGCATGCTGACCACCGACATGTCGGTGCGGTCGGCGGAGACGTGCACGAGCATCTGGACGTCCGCGCGCGGAGCGGTGTTGTACGTGCTCCTCGCGCCGCCCAGCTTCTGGTTCTCGGCGGAGTCGCGGGCGTCCGAGCCGATCAGCAGGATGTTCAGCGGGGTCTGCCCCGCCGCGTTCGCCTTGGACTCGGCCGCGCGGTCCTTGGCGTCGGCGTTGTTGAGGTTGTCCTTCTGGATGTTGGCGTTGAGGTGCCGGTAGTAGAGCCAGCCGGCCCCCGCCGTGCCGACCACGACGACCGCCAGCACCGTCGCCGACCAGCGCAGTATCCGGCGTCTGCGGCGCCTGCGGTCACCCTCGTGCGACCGTCGTCCGCCGGGACCCGCTTCCGTGCCCTGTGGGGTGAGGGACATCGTGTCCTCGACCGCGGGCACACCGCTTCGCGCCAACTCCCTGTCCTTTCACCCTGTGCGCTCCGGGCTCCAGGAGGTGAGCGCGCCTCATCATTCAGCAGACGGTTAGGACCCGGCTGTGGTCACCATGTGAAAGCGGGATTCACCTGCATACAGGCCCCGTCGTCGGCCCCGTTGAGCGCCTCGGCGGACTTCGGTGTCCGGTCGTCCGCCCGGGGCGCCCGGTAGGCCGTGTCCTGACGCCAGTCGGCGCCCACGACGAGGGTGACGCCGGAGACGTCCGTCGACCGCTGCACGGAACTCGGCGGGAGCCCCAGCGCCTTCGCGACGCGCCGGGCGTCGCCCTCCAGGTCGGCGCTCGGGTAGCGCACCACGGTCGTCGGCCGGGCCGTCGGCGCGCTCGGGTCGGCCACGGCCTGGGTGAAGCCCCGGCCCACCAGCAGCGCCGCCACCGCTTCCGCCCGACCCGGGGCCGCGGCGAGCGTGCCGGTACCGCTGCCGTTGCGCACCTGGACGCCGATCTCGCCGTCGGCCGACGAGGCGGGCACACTCTCCCCGGCCGGCTGCCGCTCCTTCCCGCCCCTGCCGTCCAGCGCGACGTCCTCGCGCACCAGCCGGAACAGCTGCCGGGCCTCCTCGGTGGGCTCCACGCGGGCGCCGACGTACCGGTTGGGCATGGTGGTCATGGTGATGCGCTCGGGCTTGACCCGCCGCAGCTCGTCGGCGAGGTCGTAGAGCTTCTTCACGGTGTCCAGGCCCGGGTCGACGGTGAGCGACTCGGTGGCCCGCTCGGCGAGGGTGCGGAGCTTGCCCGGGTTGCCCAGGGTGGCCTTGGCGCGCAGCTCGCGGACCATCGAGTTGAGGTACATGTGCTGCGCCTTGGCCCGGGCGAGGTCGCTGCCGTCCTCGAAGCCGTAGCGGGTGCGCAGCCACTGCAGGGCCTGCTCGCCCTTGACGGAGGTGGTGCCCTTCTTGAGTTTCAGGCCCGAGCCGTGGCCGGAGGAGGTGTGCGAGTAGACGTCGGCGTCCACGCACACGGGAACCCCGCCGATCGCGTCGGCCATGGAGACCACGCCGGAGAAGTCGACCATCATGAAGTGGTCGATGTGGATGCCGGTCAGCTTCTCCCAGGTGGCGACCGTGCAGCCCGGACCCCCGTGCCCGAGGCTCTGGTTGGTCATCACCCGCCCCTCGCTCGCGGGATGGACCTTCCCACTGCCGGGATCGGTGCACTTCGGAATCCGTACGAGGGTGTCGCGGGGCATGCTGACGACCGACAGGTTGGTCCGGTCGGCGGACAGGTGCACCAGCATCTGGACATCGGCCAGCGGGGTGCCGCCGAAGGTCTCGCGCGCCCCGCCCAGCTTCTGGTTCTCCTTGGTGTCACGGGCGTCGGAGCCGATGAGCAACAGGTTCAGCGGGGTCTGGCCGGCGGTGTTCGGCGTCGGAGCGGGCGCCTTGTCGTCACCGAGGTTGAGGTCGGCCTGCTGGATGTTGGCGTTGAGGTGCCGGTAGTAGAGCCAGCCGGCGCAGGCCGTGCCCAGCAGCAGGGCCGCGAGGGTGGCCGCGGACCACGTGAGCACGCGTCGCCGCACGCTGTTCTGCCCCAATTTCCCGTACTCCCCATGCCTTTGGGCGCCCATGGCGGGCCCGCCGTACGTCCAGGAGACCTACGACGGACCCGTTGGGTTGCACTGCTACCAGCGATAGGGCGCGTAGACGTCCATGCACTGGCCCTTGTCCGAGCCGTTGATGGCGTCCGAGCCCGCCGGCAGGTCGCCCGCCTTGGGGGCGGAGGCCTTCGGATACGTCGTGCCGTCGCGCCAGTCGGCGCCCACGACGAGTGTGACCCCGGAGACATCGGTGGACTGCTTCACCGAACTCAGCGGAATCCCGAGGGACTTGGCGATCCGCTGGGCGTCTCCCTGGAGTTCGGCGCTCGGGTAGCGCACCAGGGTCCGCTGCGCGGTCAGACCGCCCGTCACGTCCTTCGACGCCTTGGTGAAGCCTTTCTGCACCAGCGCCTGCGCGATCGTGCCGGCGCGTCCGGACACCGGGCCGAGCGTGGTGGTGGCGGTGGCGTTCTGGACGGTGACGCCGATCTGGTCGTCCGGCGCCGAGGGGGCCTTGGTGGCCTCGGCGGTGGTCTTCTTCGCGGCCGACGCCTTGCCGTGCTTGTCGAAGGCCACGTCGTCGCGGAGCATCTGCCACATCTTGTCGGCGTTGGCGCCGTCGGGCACGAGGTGGTCCTTGTTCTGCGGGTCCTCGACGTTGGGCATCGTCAGGCTCGTGATGCGGTCGGTCGGCACCGACTTCAGCTGCATGCCCAGGTCGTAGAGCTTCTTGGGGGTGCCGATCTCCTCGGAGACCGTCAGGGACTTCGTGGCCGCCTCGGCCAGGTCCATCAGCCGCCCGGTGTCGGTGAAGACGTTCTGGCCCTTGAGCGTGCGGATCATCGAGTTCAGGTACATGTGCTGGGCCTTGGCCCGCAGCGGGTCGCTGCCCCAGGCGTGCCGGGTGCGCAGCCACTGCAGCGCCTGCTTGCCCTTGACCTTGTGCGTGCCGGCCGTCAGCTTCAGTCCGGAGCCGCCGGGCACCGCGGCCGTCGGCCGGTCCCACACGCTCTGCCGCACACAGACGTCGACGCCGCCGATGGCGTCCGCCATCTGCACCACGCCCGAGAAGTCGATCGTGATCCAGTGGTCGATGTAGACGCCGGTGAGGTTCTCCCAGGTGGCCAGCGTGCAACCGGCGCCGCCGCGGGCCAGCGACTCGTTGATGATGGTGTTGGTCGCCGGGTAGACCTTGCCGGTCTTGGGGTCGGTGCACTTGGGGATGTCGACCCGGGTGTCGCGCGGAATGCTCACCATCGCGGCGCTTTTGCGGTCCGCGGACAGGTGGATCAGCATCTGCACGTCGCCGAGGGGCGGGCTGCCCCGGTCGTACTTGGCGCCGCCGAGTTTCACGTTCTCGTCGGAGTTACGGCTGTCGGAGCCGATCAGCAGGATGTTCAACGGCGTCTGGCCGGCCGCGTTGGCCCTGCTCTTCTGCGCCTTGGCGTCACCGCTGCTGCGCTCGCCCTTGTGGATGTTGCCGTTGAGGTGCTCGTAGTACAGGTATCCGGCGCCGGCCGTCCCGAGTATCAGCACCGCCAGCGTGGTCGCCGACCATCTCAGCACCCGGCGCCCGCGCGGCCGCGGCTGCCGCCGCCGGTGTCCCGACCCTGGCCCGTCCTCCGATCTGCCGGAGCCGTCCTCCCGCGCGACCGCGTGATCCTGCGCACCGCGCCGGACGCCCCCTCGCGTCCCCTCCGCGCGCACACTGCTCTGCGTCATTCCCCGTCCTCCCCACCCTTGCGCCATGAAACGGGCCTGTCGTGCGTCCTGTTAGACGCACGACAGGCCCCTCAGGTCACTTGGCGCACTCGACCTTGTCGGCCGTGGACTTCTGGACCCCCGCCGGTGCCGTCCCCGAGGAGGCGTTCAGCTTCACCCCGGCCCCCTTGAAGTCCTTGCCCAGGGTCAGTGTGATCGTCGGCAGTCCCTGGTCGTTGAGCACGCTCTTGCCCGGCTTCATCGCCGCGCCCGACAGGCCCATGATGTCGGCCAGACGGCGTGCCTGGTCGGCCTGGTCCGGTCCGTACTCCAGCGTCGTCTTCGCCAGCACGGCGTCCGCGTTGCCGTCGTTCGACGACTTCAGCACGCCGGCCTCGTTCTGCAGGTAGTTCAGCTCCGCCTGGGCGCTGCCGGCGTCGGCACCGCCGTTGAGGATCCGCACCCGGACCGCGGAGGCGGCCGACTTGGGGCCCTTCAGGCGGGCGGCGACCGCGGCGGCCTCCTTCTTCTGCTGCGCCTTGACCGCGGTGAACGACACGTCGTTCTTGATCATCTGGAAGACCTGCTGGGCCGGCGCCTGGCTGAGGACGACGGTCGCCTTCACCTTCTCCGCCGGGTTGTCGACGACCGGCACGGTGGTGAACGTCAGGTTCTTCGGGTTGAGCTTGCCGAGCTCCAGACCGAGGTCCTTCAGCTTGCCGATGCTCTTGAGGTTGTCGTCGACGGTCAGCGCCTTGGTTCCCGCCTCGGCGACCTTGATCATCTTCGCCGGGTTGGTGAGCGTGTCGTTCGACTTCAGCTTGCGCATCAGGGCGCTGAGGAACTGCTGCTGCAGCGTGATCCGGCTCAGGTCGCCGCCGAAGCCGACCGCGTGCCGGGTGCGCACGAACGCGAGCGCGGTCTCGCCCTCGATGTGCCGCATGCCCTTCTTCAGGTTCAGGTGCGACTTGGGGTCGTCGATGTCCTTGCCCAGGCACACGTCGACACCGCCGACCGCCGTGGTGAGCGTCTTGACCGCGTTGAAGTCGGCGACCATGAAGTTGTCGGGCGTGATGCCCGTCAGCTCCGTGACGGTGCGCGCGACACAGCTCGGGGTGCGGTCGTCCTGGCCGAGGCTGGTGTTGAAACGGACGTCGCTGGTGCCGGCGATGACCTTCTGGGTGCCGTCGGCGAGGGTGGTCGGGCAGTCCGGGACATTGGTGATCAGGTCACGGGGGATGCTGAGCGCGGTCGCGTTCGAGCGGTCCTTGGAGACGTGCAGCAGGATCGTCGTGTCCGCGTGGCCGACGCTGCCCGCGTCGCCGTACTTCTCGTTGCCCTTGCCGGTGCGCTTGTCGGTGCCGATCAGCAGGATGTTGATCGCCTTGCCCTTGCTGAAGCCACCGGTGCTCGCGCCGTCGTCGGAGACGGATGTGATGTTGCCGTTCAGGTGCTCGATGTAGAGGTAGGCGGCGCCGGCCGTGCCGACCAGGACGAAGGCCATCGTCCCGCCGGTCCACAGCAGGATCTTCTTGCCCCTGCCCTTCTTCTTCACCGGCCGGCGTCCGCGCCGCCCGGGCAACGGCTCCTCGGGCGCGCCACGGCGCCGGCGCGGACCCGGGACCTCACGGCCGGGCAGCCGGTCGGGCGCGACCGTACGGCTGCGCACGGTGGCCCCCGCGTCCCGCGGCGCGGATCTGCGCGGAGCGGGTACCGCCGATTGCGGTGCGGAAGGGCTCAGTCGCAGTTCGTATTCGCCGGTGGTCGGATTGAGCACCCACTGGTCTGCGGGATCGATGTCGTCCGCCCGCCCACGGCCTGTCGCGTCCACGGTTGTCCGATTCCTCCGTCGGGGCGCGGCGCCTTTCCCCCCTCAAGGCGCTCGGGTCTCGGTCTCACAGTGCACAAGCCCATACGGCCGAGGGCACCGGATCGCTCACACTATCCGCCCTGCTCGGCACCCAATGACGGCGGTGAGAAATTCCACGCCCCGACGGGGGCCAATTCGTCCTTTTTCTCGGACATAAGTGCGACGATTTGGTAATCCCTTTACCCGCAGGTGTCTTCTGCCGCCGTGTTCCCCGAGAACGTCGGTGCGGGCGAAACCCCGTTCGACGGTTCATCCGACCCCATTGCTCCGGACTTTCCGTCGCCGACTCCGTACGCGCCGTAGCCGTTCGACCCCTCGGCCGAATCCGAATTGCCGCTCTTTGCGCCGGAATTCCCCGGGGTCGCCCGGGCCACCGTCACCGGCCGGTCCGCGCGCAGCCGGTCGAACAGCTTCCGCGCCTCCGGCTCCATCAGCTGGTCCCGGTTGGCGTCGTACACATACGACTCCCGCGGAACCGTGAGGAATTGCACCCGTTTCGTGGGGATGTCACGCAGCCCCCGCACGAGGTCGTACAGGCCCCGCAGGCTCGCCAGACCCGGGTCGGTGGTCAGCGACGAGGTGGCCGCGTCCAGCACGGGATACAGCTTCACCGGATTCAGCAGTACGTCGTTGCTGCGCACCTTGTTGACGAGTGCGCCCAGGAACCGCTGCTGACGGTCCATCCGCTCCGTGTCGCTCCCGTCGCCCAGCGACTTGCGCGCCCGCACGTAGCCCAGGGCCTCCTCCCCGTCGAGCGTCACCCGCCCCGCGGGCAGCCTCAGCTTGGCGTCGCGGTCGTCGATGGGCTCCTTCAGACACACCCGCACCCCGTCGACGGCGTCGACCATCTCCTTGAACCCGTGGAAGTCGACGACGACGTGATGGTCGATCCGCACGTCCGTCAGCTGCTCCACGGTCCGGATCGTGCAGGCCGAACCTCCCGTCTCGAACGCGGAGTTGAACATCGTGAACGCCGGTTCGGAGCGGGTCCCGTCGGGCCGCAGACAGGCCGGGACGTCCACCATCAGATCCCGGGGCAGCGACACGGCGGTGACCGTGTGGCGCCCCGCCGACAGGTGCAGCAGGATCGTCGTGTCCGACCGCTCGGTCCCCGAGTCGCGCCCGTAGCGGGCGTTGCCGTCCCCGGAGCGCGAGTCCGAACCGATCACCAGGATGTTCTGCGCGTCCTTGACGAGCGACGTGGGCCGCTCCTTCTCGAACCGGGCGAGCTCGGCGGCGGCGGCCTCGTCGGCCGTGATGTTCCCGTCCAGCTTCAGATAGACGCCCCATCCGACCCCGACCGCGGCGAGAACGACCACCGCGACACCGAGCCCGCCGGCCCGGACCCACCTGCGCCGGCGCCGCCGTACCAGCCCCTTGCCGGTGGCCGACGACCCGGCGCCGGGACCACGGGAGCTGACGCTGTCGTTCACGCGCGGGCCCACCCCTCATGGCGTACGGACGTGTGGCTCCTACGACCATGACCCGCGGGGGGAGGCGGGGGCGGGCGTTAGTGCCCCGTTCGGGTGACGGAGACCCGCTCGCTCTCGATCCGCCGGGCCAGTCCCTCGGCGTCCAGCTCCTGAAGGTGCCGGCACAGCACCACGGACCCGCCGACGGCGAGCGGCCCGTACAGCCCGGCGTTGAGGCCCTCCCAGGTGTCGTAGGGCAGCCCGGACAGGATCCGCGACCCCGGCCCGGTCAGCCCCAGCCCCGTCGCCTCCTCCCGCGCCCGCTCCACGACCTCCGCCCCGCTGAACTCCCGCCCGGCCACGATCAGCGCGGGCTCCTCGGGGTCCACCGGCGCGAACGCCACGAACCGGTCACCCTGGCTCGGCGCCTCCACGGCGTAGTCGACGAAGCCGTCCGGCACCTGCGGGAACCGCCCGCCCAGCGGCCGCAGCGCGAGTGCGACCCGCTCCCCCTTGCAGGCCCGAGCCGCCTGAAGGGAATCCGGCCCGCTCACCACCACGTCGGCCGCCGCCGCGTTGCCGTCCACGTCCGCCAGCACCCCGACCGACGCACACGCCAGCAGCCACACGGCGGTCTGCCAGTGCGCCGGCAGCAACAGCGCCACCCGGTCGCCGGGCCCGGCGCCGAGATCGCCCTGGAGGAGGTTCGCGGTCTTGGCCACCCAATTGGCGAAGGTGGCCACGGACAGTTCGACCCGCTCGCCCGTGGCGTCGTCGTAGAAGGTCACCAAGGGGCGTGAGGGATCCGCGACGAGCGCGGAAGACAGCAGGTCGGCAGGGGTGCGATCACTGGCGTTCACCCGCGCAAGGGTACGCGCGCGCCCGCCCGCGCACCCAGCGGAGGTGCCACCGGTTCGGACGAACGGGAGCCGACGAACCGTCAGTTCCGCAATAGACATATATGTCTGACTATGTTCAAGATCAGGGGCATGCGTGGATTCCTTGCTTCTACGATCGCCGCCTCGATCGGCGTCAGCTGCGCGGCCGCCCTCGTCCTCCCGCTCGCCCCGCCCGCGACCGCCGCCCCGACGAGCCCGGCGTCGCCGCCCGGCGCGAGATCCGCGCGGCCGGCGACCCTGCCGAGCGCCCCCGACGCCGCCGTCCCCGGCAGCACCCAGTCACTCGCCCTCGTCCCCGTCGCCCGCGACCGCACCCTGGGTCCGGCGGCCGCCGAACAGGGCCTGACCCGCGACGACGTACGGCACTTCGCCCTCGTCGGAGTGGTCTGGGACGACGCCGACACCCCGCTCCACGGCCGGGTCCAGGTCCGCACCCGCTCCACCCGCGACGGCGCCTGGAGTCGCTGGCGGGACCTCGAGACCCACAACGACGACGTGGCCGACCCCGGCGCCGCCGAGCGCGCCTCCGGCCGGGTCCGCGGCTCCACCGCCCCCTTGTGGGTCGGCGACTCCGACGGTGTGGACGTCCGTGTCCGCGCCGAGAGCCGGCACCGCAGGGGCGGAACGGCCCGCGGCACCCGTGCCGGCACGGCCGAGGGCCCGCTGCCCTCGGGGCTGCGCCTGGAACTCGTCGACCCCGGCGACCCGCCCCCGGACCGCGCCCAGGGCCCCGGCGCCACCGAGATCCCGGCCCTGACCAAGGCCGCCACCGAGGACGAACTGCGGACGCTCTCCGATGTCGAGTTGACGCCCCGTCAACGCGCCAACCCCTACATCGGCCCGCGCCCCCGCATCATCACCCGGCGCGGCTGGGGCGCCGACGAGACGCTGCGTGCGAGGGGGTTCGTCTACACGAAGAAGGTCAAGGCGGCCTTCGTGCACCACACCGCCTCCGGCAACGGGTACACGTGCTCCCAGGCGGCCTCCGTCATCCGCGGTATCTACCGCTACCACGTCCGGAGCATGGGCTGGCGCGACATCGGCTACAACTTCCTCGTCGACAAGTGCGGAACCATCTACGAGGGCAGGGCCGGCGGCGTGGCGAAACCCGTGCTGGGCGCGCACACCCTCGGTTTCAACAGCAACAGCATGGGGATCGCCGTCCTCGGCAGCTTCGGCTCGGCGAAGCCGCCGACGGCGGTCCTCGACGCCATCGCCCGCCTGACGGCCTGGAAACTCGGTCTCTACGGGGCCAATCCGCGGGGGAAGACATATCTCACCTCCGGGGGTGGCAATCTCTACCGAAAAGGGAAGAACGTACGACTGAACGTGATCTCCGGCCACCGTGACGGTTTCGCCACGGAGTGCCCGGGCCGCCGGCTCTACGGCAAACTCGGCACGGCCCGCTCGACCGCGGCCCGCTATCAGGGCCGTTGACGCCGGGAGGGGACCCGCGTTCACCGCCGTCGGGGGACATGGGGCGGAACCGACACCACGCCACCGGGCCGTCGAAGGCGTCGCGCGACGATCTGCATAGACTGGCCGGCCAAAGGACATTTCGGCCGGTCCCGGCAGGAAGCAGAGACGACAGGTGACAGAAGCGATCCTCCTGGTCGGCGGCAAGGGCACGCGGCTGCGTCCGCTCACGGTGCACACACCGAAGCCCATGGTCCGGGCGGCCGGGGTCCCCTTCCTCACACATCAGTTGGCGAGAGCGAGAGCGGCGGGCGTCGAACACATCGTCCTCGCCACCTCCTACCTCGCCGAGGTGTTCGAACCGTACTTCGGCGACGGCTCGTCGCTGGGGCTGCACCTCGAGTACGTGACGGAGGAGGAGCCCCTCGGCACGGGCGGCGCCATCCGCAACGTGGCCTCCCGCCTCCACTCGGGACCCGACGACCCGGTCCTGGTCTTCAACGGCGACATCCTCACCGGCCTGAACATCGGGGCGCTCGTCGACACCCACGAGACGACCGGCGCCGACGTCTCCCTGCACCTCACCAAGGTGACCGACCCCCGCGCCTACGGTCTGGTCCCCACCGACGACACGGGCCGGGTCCTGGCGTTCCTGGAGAAGCCGCAGACCCCCGAGGAGATCGTCACCGACCAGATCAACGCGGGGGCGTACGTCTTCCGCCGCTCGGTCATCGACACGATCCCGCAGGGCCGCCCGGTCTCGGTGGAGCGCGAGACGTTCCCCGAACTGCTGTCGGCGGGGGCCCATCTGCAGGGCATGGTCGACTCCACCTACTGGCTGGACCTCGGCACCCCGGCTGCCTTCGTCCGCGGCTCGGCCGACCTGGTCCTGGGCCGGGCCCCGTCGCCGGCCGTGCCGGGCCGCTGCGGCGACCGCCTGATCCTCCCGACGGCCACGGTCGCCCCGGACGCGAAACTGACCGGCGGCACGGTGGTCGGCGAGGGCGCGTTCGTCGCCGGGGGCGCCCGCGTCTTCGGCTCGACCATCCTGCCGGGCGCCGTCATCGAACCCGGCGCCGTCATCACCGACTCCCTCATCGGCACCCGCGCCCGCGTCGGCGAACGCTCGGTCCTCACCGGCACGGTCATCGGCGACGGCGCGGTGATCGGCGCCGACAACGAACTGCGGGACGGCATGCGCGTGTGGTGCGACGCGAGGATCCCGGCGGGGGCGGTGAGGTTCTCCTCGGACCAGTAGGGGGTGCGGGTGCGGGCCGGATCATTCAGCCCGTCCGTTCCGGCGTCCGGCGCTTGTTTCTTTCAGCCCGTCCGGCGTTTGAGGACGAGGCCCGAAGGGCCGACGGGGGTCCAGGGGGCGGAGCCCCCTGGGCGGGGTCGAAGGGGCGGCAGCCCCTGGGGACGGGACGGGTAGGGGCGGCGGGGGCGAGAACAAGCCGGCGGCCGCACCCACCGCGCCTCACAACCGTCCGATGTCCACCCGCGGCATCTTCGGCGCCCGCCGAGCCGGCGTCCGCCCGCTCAGCAGGATCAGCCGGGCCGCCCGATGCCGCTGCCCCGCATACGGCTCCAGCAGCTTCAGCATCACGGAGTCGTCCGCGTCCCGGTCCCCGGCCAGCGCCCACCCCACGATCCCCGGCAGATGCAGGTCGCCCACGGTCACCGCGTCCGCCGCCCCATGGCTGCGCTGCACGACCTCCGCCGACGTCCACGGCCCGATCCCCGGCACGACCTCCAGCCGGGCCTGCGCCTTCTCCGGCGACATCCCCACGGCCTCCTCCAGCCGCCCGGCCACCCGGACGGCCCGCAGGATCGTCGACGCCCGCTTGTTGTCGACCCCGGCCCGATGCCACTCCCACGACGGGATCAGCGCCCAGGTCCGCGGTCCCGGCATCACCCACAACCGTCCCCCGGCCGCGGGCCCGGGCGCCGGCTCCCCGAACTTCCGCACCAGCAGCCGCCACGCCCGGTACGCCTCGTCGGTCGTGACCTTCTGCTCCAGCACGGACGGGATCAACGACTCCAGCACCAGCCCGGTCCGCGTCAGCCGCAACCCCGGCCGCCGGTGCCACGCCGACGCCACCACCCGGTGCCGCGGCACGAACGCCTCCGGCTCGTCGGCTCCGCCCAGCAGCTCCGGCAGCTGCTCCAGCAGCCACTCGGCCCCCGGTCCCCAGGCCTCGCCCCGGACCGCGCCCCCGCTCACGGACACCCGCAGCGTCCCGGGCCCGCCGGGCGTCAGACTCGCCCGCCACACGGACCCGTCGGGCATGGCCCGGAAGGTCGGATCCGCGGGCCCGCGCCGCAGCACACCCAGCACCAGCCCCAGCTCCAGCGGCCCGGCGGGCACCACGGTCCGCACCCGTCCGGGCGCCGCGGCCTGCCGGGGTATCCCCGCGGACACACCGACATGCCCGCCCCGCACGGTCGTACGAGTGGGCCGGGGAGAGAAGCGTCCTGCCACGGCTGGGTTCCTGGAGGTCGGGGACGTCCTGAGAGCATCGTCCCGAGAGACTGCCGGGGACGTCCTAAGAGACTAGGGGGTACGGGCGCGACGTCACCGCACCTCGACGAAGCTCCCCACATCCCGCTCGCCGCGCGCCCGCGGCTCCTCGGCCGGATGACCCACGGCCACCGCCCCCATCGGATCCCATTCCTCAGGCAGCCCCAGGACCTCCCGCACCACGTCCCGGCAGAACATGGTCGACGACACCCACGCCGAGCCCAGCCGCTCACCGGCCAGCCCGACCAGGAAGTTCTGCACGCCGGCGCCCATCGCGACGACGAACATCTCCCGCTCGGCCCCGTCGCGCCGCGGGTCCCCGTAGGGGTGCGACCCGTCCGTCACCAGACACGGCACCACCAGGTAGGGCGCGTTGCGCAGCACGTCCCCCCGCCGCACCCGCTTGGCGATCGACTCCTCGCTCTTGCCGTCGAGCCGCAGGTCCGCGATCCACTTGTCACGCATCGCGTCCAGCAGCCGGGTCCGCGACTCCTGCGACTCCAGCAGCACGAACCGCCACGGCGTGGTGTGATGCGGGGCGGGCGCGGTGACCGCCAGAGCCACGGCCCGCCGCACCGCCCCGGGGTCGACGGGCTCGTCCGTGAAGGCCCGTACGGTACGGCGCTGGGTCACCGCCTCCCGTACCGCCTCGGAGGTCCCCAGCCGGAACATGTCGTCGCGCGCCCCGCGCACCATGGCCCGCGCCCCTTCCCCGTGGTCCTGGGCGACCACGTGCGCCAGCCCGCGCACCACGGCGACGGGACGTCCGGCGGCCTTGCCCTTGACCAGGTCACCGGCGGCGGCGAGCTCGTCCGCGGTGGCCACGACGGTCGCGCTCAGCGGATTGCCGTACGCGTCCGTGCCCCCGCGCAGATCGTCCAGCACGCGCACCCCGGCGGCGCCGATCGCGACGTCCGTGAGCCCCGCGCGCCAGGGCCGGCCGAAGGTGTCGGTCACCACGACCCCCACGTCGACACCGAGGGCCGCGCGCAGCCCGTCGCGGATCGCGCGCGCGGACGCGTCCGGGTCCTCGGGCAGCAACAGGACGGTGCCCGCGGGGGTGTTGGAGGCGTCGACGCCGGCCGCCGCCATGACCAGCCCCTGCCGGTTCTCGACGATCCGCAGCGCCCCGCGCCGGGCCACGACCCGCACGGTCTCGGCGTCGATCGCGGCCTCCCGGTCCGCGGCGGCGACGATCCGCCCCTCCGCCTTGGACACGATCTTCGAGGTGACGAGCAGGACGTCCCCGTCGGCCAGCCCCGGCTCGGCGGCGGCGATCAGCTTGGCGACGTCGTCCCCGGGCTGCACCTCGGGGAGCCCGGGCACCGCCCAGACCGTGTAGCCGTCGGACGGCGTCCCGCTCACGAGGCCCGCACCTCCTCCGCCAGCTCCAGCGCCTCCCGGGCCATCCGCGCGGTCGCCTCCAGGTCGGTCATCATCAGCGGTACGGCCCGGCACCGGATCCCGGCGGCCTCGACGCGCTCCACGGCGCCCGCGTCCACGGTGTCGACGAGCCAGCCGTCCAGCAGCCCCGAGCCGTAGTGCTCGGCGACCGCCGCGGCCGTCGACTCCACGCCCACCGCCGCGAGCACCTTGTCGGCCATGCCGCGCACGGGCGCGTCCCCGACGATGGGGGACAGGCCCACCACCGGCACCCCGGCCTCCGCGATCGCCTCCCTTATCCCAGGCACCGCGAGGATCGTGCCCACCGACACGACCGGGTTCGACGGCGGGAAGAGGATGACGTCCGCCTCCGCGATCGCCTCCAGCACCCCCGGCGCCGGCTTCGCCTGCTCGGCCCCGACCGGTACGACCGCCTCGGCCGGCACGGAGGCCCGCAGCCGCACCCAGTACTCCTGGAAGTGCACGGCCTTGCGCTCGCCGTCGACCTCGACGGCGACATGCGTCTCGACGCGGTCGTCGGTCATGGGGATCAGCCGCACGCCCGGCTGCCACCGGTCGCACAGCGCCTCCGTCACCGCGCTCAGCGGATAGCCGGCGCCCAGCATCTGGGTGCGCACGATGTGCGTGGCGAAGTCCCGGTCGCCGAGCCCGAACCACTCCGGGCCCACACCGTAGGCCGCGAGCTCCTCCTTGAGGTGGAAGGTCTCGTCGGCCCGCCCCCAGCCCTGCTCCTCGTTGATGCCGCCGCCGAGCGTGTACATCACCGTGTCGAGGTCCGGGCAGACCTTCAGCCCGAAGAGGTGGATGTCGTCCCCGGTGTTGCCGATGACCGTGACGTCCGCGTCCGGCACGGCCCGCTTCAGACCACGCAGGAACCGGGCACCACCGATGCCGCCTGCCAGAACCACAATGCGCATGGGGCCAAGTCTGGCAGGCGGGTACGACAAAGCGTCAGGCAGTCACCGGACGCGCCTCGCAGGCGGCACTGGTGTGCATCGGCATCTCGGTCAGGCCCGGGTAGTAGACGTGCAGACTGATCGCGGGCTCCAGGGCGTCGTTGACGACCTCGTGCACGTACCCCGGCGCGAACACCCGCTGCGCCCCGGCCGCCAGCGCGCGCGTGCCGCGCCCGGTGCGCTCGGTCAGCGTGCCCTCCAGGACCGTGAGTACCCCGGAGGAGCGCCCGTGGTCGTGCGGCCCGCTGCCCTGGCCCGGTACCCAGGACAGCAGCCACACCTCGTAGCCGGGCCCGGTGCGCAGCCGGTGGTACCAGCGCGTCGTGGCGTCGTACTCGACGAGGTGCTCCCACTGGGAGCGGTCGGCGGCGATGGCGCGGGCCAGGCCCACGAACTCGGCCACGGTGGCCGGGTGCTCGCGCGGCGGCTGCAGCAGGTGGGTGACTTCAAGGATGTCGCCGGCGATCTTGAGGTCGTTGTCGCTGTTCATAAGGGGTGTTGTGGTTCCTCAGTGAAAGAAGGTCAGAGGGAACGGGGTGATGAGAAAACGCCGACCGGGTCGCAGGGGACTCGGTCACAGCCGGAGCGAGACGTGGCTCAACAGCTGGAACAGCAACAACAGCTACAGCGCGCGCGGGCAGCACCGTGGGACCCGGCGGAGCCGGTCCAGGTGAGTGCCAAGTTCGCGAGCATGCCCACAAGGCAATCGGTTCACACCACGACTGTCAACTCGACGCCCGGTATGTGGGACCGGTTTCACCTCATCCGGTTCATCTGAGAGGTGAAAGGTTTGTGCTGGCGTCCTCGGGGACACATGGCGCACAACCGGGCGCACAAGCCTCGTTGTGATCCCGTGATCCGACTGTGATCCGGCTTGCTTCGGGATGCGCGTGGAACGAGATCGAACATCCGGGCGTCCTTCCCCGTACAAGGCTCTGTACGGGCCGTAGGCCCTCGGGGGCCTCGTCTGCATGTCAAGGATTATGCCGATTTGAACACTTTCCGCATGGCCTTGGTTCCGCAGAGTGAATAAGGGGCCCAATAGCAGATCTCGGCTTGACTCGCCCGGAGCAGCACACTTGTAATTTCACTCGTGTCGTTCAGCCGGAATCGGTAACGGCTACATCACGGGGACGCGAAAGACAGACGAGGGGCGCACATGACCGAGCTGGTGCAGCAACTGCTGGTCGACGACGCGGACGAGGAACTCGGCTGGCAGGAGCGCGCGCTGTGCGCCCAGACCGACCCCGAGTCCTTCTTCCCCGAGAAGGGCGGCTCGACCAGGGAGGCCAAGAAGGTCTGCCTCGCCTGTGAGGTCCGCTCCGAGTGCCTCGAGTACGCCCTCGCCAACGACGAGCGCTTCGGCATCTGGGGCGGCCTGTCCGAACGGGAGCGACGCCGCCTGAAGAAGGCGGCCGTCTGAGCCGACGGCCCCCACTCCCCACGCAACCGAACGGCCCGTCGCAGGTGGGTTATCCACAGGCGGCGGGCCGCCCCTGTGCCCAGCCGATAGTGTGGTCGCTCGTCCGAGACGCCTCGCTGCCCCCACCGGGCACAGACGTCCACCGCAGTCCAGCGAACCGGGGCCCGTACCTCGATGTCCGTGCACAGCCACACGGCAGCCCAACACGACGCTGCCACGCCTGAGTTCCCGCGTCACGTGGTGACCGCGGTGCTCGTCTCCCACGACGGCGCCCGCTGGCTGCCCGACGCGCTCGCCGGGCTGCTCGGCCAGGAGCGGCCCGTCCAGTTCGCCATGGCCGCCGACACCGGCAGCGCCGACGACTCCGCCCAGCTGGTCACCCAGGCCCTCGGCGCCGACCGGGTGCTGCACCTCGCCCGCCGCACCGGCTTCGGCCAGGCCGTCGAGGAGGCGGCCCGGACCGCCCCCGTGCTCACCCCGGACGAACTGCCCTATCTGAAGCGGCCCAGCGGCTGGGACCCCGTCACCCGCACCTGGCGCGACGACGCCTACGACATGCCGGAGCTGCCGCACGGCGAGCCGGTCCAGTGGCTGTGGCTGCTGCACGACGACAGCGCCCCCGACCCCGACGCCCTGGCCCGGCTGCTGCGCGTCGTGGAGAACGAACTGGAGCTCGGCCGCGACGACGTGGCCGTCGTCGGCCCCAAGCTCCGCGGCTGGTACGACAAGCGCCAGCTGCTCGAAGTCGGCGTCTCCATCGCCAACTCCGGCCGCCGCTGGACCGGCCTGGACCGCCGCGAGCAGGACCAGGGCCAGCACGACCACGTCCGGTCCGTGCTGTCGGTGTCCACCGCCGGCATGCTGATCCGGCGCGACGTCTTCGAACAGCTCGGCGGCTTCGACAAACGGCTGCCGCTGATGCGCGACGACGTCGACCTGTGCTGGCGCGCCACCGCCGCCGGCCACCGCGTCCTCGTCGCCCCCGAGGCGGTCGTACGGCACGCCGAGGCCGCCTCCCGCGAGCGCCGCACCGTCGACTGCGTGGGCCGCAGCGCCGCCTCCCCGCACATGGTCGACAAGGCGGGCGCCGCCTACACCCTCCTCGTCAACGCGCGTACGGCCGCGCTGCCCTGGGTGCTGCTGCGCCTGGTGCTCGGCACGCTCGTGCGTACCGTCGCCTATCTCGTCGGCAAGGTCCCCGGACAGGCCCTCGACGAGATCCGCGGCCTGCTGGGCACCCTGCTGCGGCCCGAGCGGATCATCGCCGGCCGGCGCAGGCGCGGTCAGCCGCAGATCGACAAGGGCGAGCTGCGCGCGCTGTTCCCGCCGCCCGGCGCGACCGTGCGGGCCACCGTCGAGCAGGTCGCCGGCGACCTCTTCGGCAGCTCCGACCCCGACGCCACCTCCGGCGCGGGACGGCACGGCGGCGGGATCGAGTCCGGGCCCGGCGGCGACGACGCCGACTTCCTGGAGATCGAGCAGTTCGCCCGCCTCAAGCGCGTCGCCCGCGCGCCCGGCCCGATGCTCTTCCTGGTCCTGCTGTTCGTCTCCCTGATCGCCTGCCGCGACCTGCTCGCCGGCGGCGCGCTCTCCGGCGGCGCCCTGCTGCCCGCGCCGGGCGACTCCGGTGAGCTGTGGTCGCGCTACCTCGACGCCTGGCACGCGGTGGGCGCCGGAGGCACCCCGTCCGCGCCGCCGTACCTGGCGATCGTGGCGACGCTGTCCTCTGTGCTGTTCGGCTCGACCGGACTCGCCGTCACGGTCCTGCTGGTGTGCTCGGTGCCGCTGGCCGGCTTCACCGCCTACTTCGCCTCCCGTCCGCTCATCGAGTCGCGGCTGCTGCGCGCGTGGGCGGCCGTCGTCTACGCCTTCCTGCCCGCCGCCACCGGCGCCCTCGCCGGCGGCCGCATCGGCACCGCCGTACTCGCCGTCCTGCTGCCGCTCGTCGCCCGCGCGGGCGTGGCGGCAAGCGGCCTGGCGAACACCTCCGGAGCGCGCGGCAGTTGGCGCGCCACCTGGGCGTACGCGCTGCTGCTGACGATCACCACCGCCTTCACGCCGATCGTGTGGCCGATCGCCCTGATCCTGGGCGTCGCGGTCCTCGCCGTGCGCCGCAACGACATCACCGCCCACGGCCTGCGCTTCCTGGCCCAGCTGGGCACGCCCCTGCTGGTCCTCGCCCCCTGGTCGCTGACCCTGCTGCCGTCCGGCTTCTTCAAGGAGGCCGGCCTGGACTACGGCCCCTCGGCCGCCTCCGCCCTCGACCTGCTCGGCGCGAGCCCCGGCGGCCCGGGCACGGTCAGCGGACTGATGCTGATCGGCATCGTGCTGGCCGCGCTGGCCGCCCTGCTGCGCTCGGAGCGCCAGTCCGGCATCTGGGCGGCCTGGGTGGTCGCCCTGGTGGGCCTGGTCTTCGCCGTCCTGTCCAACGACTCGACCTGGGCGGGACCCGCGACCCTCGTCTACGGCATCGCCCTGCTCGCCGCCGCCGCCCTCGGCGCCGACGGGGCCCGCGCGCGGGTGGCCGAGCAGAGCTTCGGCTGGCGCCAGCCGGTGGCCGCGCTGATCGCCTTCGCCTCGCTCGCCGGCCCGCTGCTGATCGCCGGCGGCTGGATGCTCCGCGGCGCCGACGGCCCGGTCGAACGGCGCGACCCCACCCAGGTGCCCGCGTTCGTCGCCGAGGAGAGCGGCACCCGCGACCAGGCACGCACGCTCGTCCTCGACAGCGACTCCACCGCGCGCGTCGGCTACACCCTGGTCCGCGGCTCCGGCGCCCGCATGGGCGACGCCGAGACGGCCGCGGCCGACGGCGAGAACGCCCAGCTCGACAAGGTCGTCGCCAACCTGGTCGCCGGCTCCGGCGCCGACCAGGCCGACCAGCTCGGCAAGTTCGCCGTGCGCTACGTCCTCGTCCACAAGGGCGCACCCCGCGAGATCACCCGCGTCCTGGACGCCACGCCGGGTCTGTCCCGGCTGAGCCAGCAGGGCGGCGGCGCACTGTGGCGGGTCGACCAGGAGGTCGCGCGCGCCACCATCGTCTCCGGCACCGGCGCCCCGCAGCCCGTCGCCGCCGGACCTGTCGACATCCACACCACGGTCCCCGCCGGCCCCGACGGCCGCGTCCTGCGCCTGGCCGACACCGCCGCCGAGGGCTGGACGGCCACCCTCGACGGCAAGCCGCTCACCCGCACCACGGTCGACGGCTGGGCCCAGGGCTTCCAGCTCCCCGCCTCCGGCGGCCGCCTCGACGTCACCTACGACGCCCCGATCACCCACACCGCCTGGCTGTGGGCTCAGGGCGCCCTCGCCGTCGTCCTCGTCGTCCTCGCCCTGCCCGGCAGGCGCCGCGACGTCGACGACGACCTCCCCGAGGAGCCGTCGATCCCCGCCCAGGCCGTCGCCGGCGAGGGCCGCCGCGCCCGCCGCCTGCGCGCCCAGGCCGAGACCGAGGCCGAGGAAGCCGACCAGAGCGAGGAGTTCCCGTCTCCTCCGCAGGAGGAGACCCCGGTCGCGGTCCCGCAGCAGCAGGCCTACGACGAATGGAATCCGGCGACCTACGCGGGCGCCCAGTACGGCGACTACGCCGAGCAGCAGCAGTACCAGGGCGCCCAGCAGTACCCGGCGGGCTACGACCAGACGTACCAGGCGGACCCGTACCAGAGCGGCCAGTACGACCCGTACGGCTACGGCGGCCAGACCCAGGGGACGTACGACCAGACCGCCTACGACCCGACGTACCAGCAGGGTTACGACCCCGCGTACGACCCGGCGCAGCAGCAGCCGCACGCCCCTGAGCGCCCCGACGGGAGTCAGCAGTGAACCGCACCACCCTGTCCCTGATCGCCGGGACCGCCGCGCTCGCCGCCGTCACGGGCTTCGCTTCGCTGTCCGCGCCGGGCGCCTCCGGCACGGACACCGCCAGGGCGGCCGCCGAACTGCCCGTGGAGCGCACCTCACTGCTGTGCCCGGCGCCCAGCACCTCCGACCTCGCCGAGACCTCGTACACGTCCTTCACGCCCGTCACCAAGGGCACGGGAAGCGACGGCAAGGCCGCGTTCCAGGCCGCCTCCGGGCAGTCGGCCCAAGGGACGGGCGGCACCGGCAAGACGGACGGCAAGAACGGCGACAAGAAGGGCGCCAAGAAGGGCGGAAACAAGAAGACCGGCGCGCCGACCCTCACCCCCAAGGAACCCGGCACTCCGGTCACGGCCGACGCCTCCGGTTCGGACACTCCCGGTCTGGTCGGCACGGCCGAGGGGAAGTTCGCGCCCGGCTGGACGGTCCAGGAGACCACCGAGGTCGCCGCGGGCAACGGGCGCGGCCTGCAGGGCGTCAACTGCACCGCTCCCGACACCGAGTTCTGGTTCCCGGGCGCCAGCACCGCCGTAGGCCGCACCGACTACGTGCACCTGACCAACCCCGACGACTCCGCCGCCGTCGTGGACATCGGGCTCTACGGCAAGGACGGCGACCTCAAGTCCACGGTGGGGGAGGGCATCACGGTCCCGCCGCACTCCAGCGAGCCGATCCTGCTGTCCACGCTCACCGACGAGAAGCAGACCGACCTCACCGTCCACGTGAACGTCCGCAGCGGCCGGCTGGGCGCCGCCGTGCAGGCGCTGGACGACAAGGCCGGCGGGGACTGGCTGGCCGCCGCCGGCGACCCCGCGGGCAGCCTCGTCCTGCCCGGCATCCCCAAGGACGCCACGTCCGTGCGCCTGATCGCCTTCACGCCCGGCGACGCGGACGCCGACCTGAAGGTGCGCCTCGCCTCCCCGAGCGGTTCGATCACCCCGGCGGGCAACGAGACGCTGCACGTCAAGGCGGGCATGACGACCGCCGCCGACCTCGGTGACGTCACCCGCGGCGAGGCGGGCTCCCTGATCCTCACGCCCACCGGCCAGTCCGTGCCGGTCGTGGCCGCGCTGAAGGTCGTACGGGGCAAGGGCGCCAAGCAGGAGACGGCGTTCATCCCGGCCACCGCGCCGGTCGGCACGCGCGCGACGTCCGCAGACAACAGCGGCAAGGGCACCACCCTCTCCATCACCGCGCCCACCCGCACCGCGCAGGTGAAGGTCACCGCCTCGGCGGGCAGCGACGGCGGTACGGCGGTCTCGAAGACGTACACGATCAAGGCCGGCACCACCCAGGACGTCGACGCCCCGGTCCCGAGCGGCCTGAAGGGCACGTACGCGCTGACGGTCGAGCCCGTGTCCGGCGGGCCCGTGTACGCCGCGCGCACCCTGGCGGCGACGGAAGGGGGCGTGCTCGGCTTCACCGTGCAGACGCTGCCCGACGACCGCGGGACGGTCGCCGTACCGCAGACGGACCAGGACCTGTCGGTGCTGCAGAAGTAGGCGGGCGGCGGGGGTCAGTCCTCGCCGTAGCGCGGATCGACCGTCTCGGGGGTCAGCCCCAGGATCTCGGCGACCTGCTCGACGACGACCTCGTGCACCAGGGCGGCCCGCTCGTCCCGCCCCTTCGTGCGGATCTCCACCGGCCGCCGGTAGACCACCACGCGCGCGGGACGTCCCTCGCGCGCGGCGATCGTGCCGCCCAGGGGCACCGCCTCGTCGTTCCAGCTCTGCCCGGGGCCGTCCAGACGTGGCACCTCGAGGACGAGAAAATCGATGTCGGCGAGCTGGGGCCAGCGCCGCTCCAGGCGCTCCACCGAGTCCTGCACCAGATCGGCGAACGCGTCGGCGCGGCTCGCGGCGAGCGGCACCTGGGGCGGTGCGATCGGCCCGCGCATGCCGCGGCCGTGGCGGTCACGACGACGGGGCCCGGGGGCGGCGGCCCGGGGCGTTACGGGGTTGTCCATCACCGGTGAAGCGTAGTCCCCGCGCGGACCGGCCGCCCGACCCCACACGGCATACCGGACGGTCCCGGGGGCCTGGTAAGCCCTGTCTCAGGATGACCATTCCAGCCAAGGTTGGGCTCGATTCCGTATCTCTCCGAGACCGTCGATGTCGAGGCAAATGACGGTGTTTGTACGGAGTGTTGATCGTACGAGGGGGCGGTCGATGCCCTGTGAACGGATGTCCCCGCAGGTCAGCGGGGGGTGCCGGAAGAGGTGTGTGGGGCGATTCACAGCACGACACGGTGGGGTGACCTGGGGGAGAGTCGTCGCGGCCCGCTCAAGAGTGCGGTACCGTCCAACGTCGTGAGCCCTGTACGTCGCTGTTCGCGAACCGCCTGCGGCCGACCCGCCGTCGCGACGCTGACGTACGTCTACGCCGACTCGACCGCGGTCCTCGGCCCGCTCGCCACCTACGCCGAACCCCACTGCTACGACCTGTGCGCCGAGCACTCCGAGCGCCTCACCGCCCCACGCGGCTGGGAGGTCGTCCGCCTCCTCGACGGCTCCGCCCCGGCCCGCCCCAGCGGCGACGACCTGGAAGCGCTTGCCAACGCGGTGCGCGAGGCGGCCCGTCCGCAGGAACGGGCGGCCCAGGCGGGCGGCGGCGGGGCCCGCTCTGCGGACCCCATGGAGGTCGCGCGCCGCGGCCACCTGCGGGTACTGCGCTCCCCGGACAACTGACCGACTCCCGGGGACGGTTCCGCTCGGGACTCCCCAGACCCTCCTCCGGTTTCCCCCTCCGGGCGTTTTCCCGCCCGCGTCCTTCGCCCGCACCCGGTTCTGACCCGAGCCAACGGCTCGGATTGCGCTACGCGACGACCGGACGGCACCCGGTCATCCGCTACGGGTAGTTTGTGGGCGACCGATAGGACTTCAGGAGGGTTGGCCGTGGCTGCTGATCTGTCGCAGATCGTGAAGGCGTACGACGTACGCGGAGTGGTCCCGGACCAGTGGGACGAGACACTGGCCGAGCTCTTCGGCGCCGCCTTCGTCCGCGTCACCGGGGCGGACGCGATCGTGACCGGCCACGACATGCGCCCGTCCTCGCCGGGCCTGTCACGCGCCTTCGCGCGCGGAGCGGCGGCCCAGGGCGCCGACGTCACCGAGATCGGCCTGTGCTCCACGGACCAGCTGTACTACGCCTCGGGCGCGCTCGGCCTGCCGGGAGCGATGTTCACGGCCTCGCACAACCCGGCCCAGTACAACGGCATCAAGATGTGCCGGGCGGGCGCGGCACCGGTGGGCCAGGACACGGGCCTGGTCCAGATCCGCGAACTGGCCGAGGAGTGGAGCGAGTCGGGCGCGCCGGAAACGGCCGCGTCACCGGGAACCATCACACAGCGTGACACGTTGACGGACTACGCGGCCCACCTCCGCTCCCTCGTGGACCTGACCTCCATCCGCCCCCTGAAGGTCGTGGTCGACGCGGGCAACGGCATGGGCGGCCACACCGTGCCCACGGTGTTCGAGGGCCTGCCCCTGACCGTCGTCCCGATGTACTTCGAACTCGACGGCACCTTCCCCAACCACGAGGCCAACCCGCTCGACCCGGCCAACCTCGTCGACCTGCAGCAGCGCGTGCGCGAGGAGTCCGCCGACCTCGGCATCGCCTTCGACGGCGACGCGGACCGCTGCTTCGTGATCGACGAGCACGGCGACCCGGTCTCCCCGTCCGCGATCACGGCACTGGTGGCCGCGCGCGAACTGGCGAGGAACGGCGGCAAGGGCGTGATCATCCACAACCTGATCACGTCGTGGTCGGTCCCCGAGGTGGTCAAGGAGCACGGCGGCACCCCGGTCCGCACCCGGGTCGGCCACTCCTTCATCAAGGCCGAGATGGCTTCGTCGGGCGCGATCTTCGGCGGCGAACACTCCGCGCACTACTACTTCAAGGACTTCTGGAACGCCGACACGGGCATGCTGGCGGCCCTGCACGTCCTCGCGGCCCTGGGCGGCCAGTCCGGCCCCCTGTCCTCGCTCGTGGCCGCATACGACCGCTACGTGGGCTCCGGCGAGATCAACTCCACGGTGGCCGACCAGAAGTCCCGCCTGGCGGCGATCCGATCGACGTACGGCGCCCGCGAGGACGTCACCCTCGACGAACTCGACGGCCTCACCGTCACCTCCACCGACTGGTGGTTCAACGTCCGCCCCTCCAACACGGAACCGCTGCTGCGGCTGAACACGGAGGCGAGGGACGAGGCGACGATGACCAAGGTGCGGGACGAGGTACTGGCGATCATCAGAGCCTGAACCGACCTTCTCCGGCTGACCTGAGTGACCCTGCGCTTGACGCCGGTCGGCTTCATTCAGCCCGTCGAGTGCTTGACGTCGGTCCTCGCCATTCCGTCCGCCGGGCGTGTGACGCGGGTCCGCATCATCCAGCCCGTCCGGCGTTTGAGGACGAGGCCCGAAGGGCCGATCGGGGTCCGGGGCGGAGCCCCGGCGGGGGTGCAGGGGGCGGAGCCCCCTGGGCGGGGTCGAAGGGGCGGCAGCCCCTGGGGATGGGACGGGTAGGGGCGGCGGGGGCGAGAAACCAGTCCCGCACCCCCACCCACCCGCACCAACCCCCGCCACCCCGCCCCCACCGGCGGTACCCTGACCAGGCACATCCGCGCACCCCGCACACCGACCCGCACGCCCACGCGTACCCGCCCCGAAGGGACACCCCATGCCGCTCGAAGCCGGCCTCCTGGAGATCCTCGCCTGCCCGGCCTGCCACGCCCCCCTCAAGGAGCAGGACACCGAGCTGATCTGCACCGGCCAGGACTGCGGCCTCGCCTACCCGGTCCGCGACGACATCCCCGTCCTCCTCGTCGACGAGGCCCGCCGCCCCGCGTAAAGCCGGCGCAGAGGCGACCCGCTCACCAGCCGACGACCAGCGCCGCCTCCAAGCGCCGCAGCCCGCCGCCGACGCGAGCGACGATCTCCGCCCCGACGCAAGCGGACGAGACCGCAACCAGTGTGGGAAACGAGCCTCCGCCACCCCGAGCGAAACAGCCCGCACCCGAGTTACCCAACAGCCCGCAGCCGACGTACCCGACGGGCCGCCGACACACTCGACAGCCCCGCCGCCCGCACAACTGACAAACCGCAACAAGCCACCGACAGCCGTAGACAACCGAAGCAAGCCACAGACGGCCACAGAGACAAGCCGAAGACAGCCGCACACAAGCTGCACACAAGCCGCAAACAAGCCACACCAAGGCGTCCCCCGGCAGACAACCCGAGGACGCCCGCCCACACACCCGCCAAGCCGCCGCCGGCACAACGTCACCGGCGATCGGAGGCCGCCGCCCCATGCTCGACGAATCGCTGCTCGACACCCCCGAGGCCCTGTCGGAGGCCGACCGCCGCGGCCTGCTGCGCGGCGCCGCCGAGGCCGGCGCCCGCGTCCGTACCGCCGCCCGGCACGCCGCCGAGGCCGGCGTCAACGACCTCAAGCCCGACGGCCGCCCCCGCGCAGTGCTCATCGCGGGCCCCGGCGCCGCCGCCACCCACGCCGCCGACCTCCTCGGCACCCTCGCCGGCCCCGGCAGCCCCGTCATCCGCCTCGCCCCGACCGGCGTCGCCCCCGCGGCCGGCGCCCTGCGCTGGGAGCTCCCCGGCTGGGCCGGCTCGGTCGACCTGCTCCTGATCGCCACCCCGGACGGCACCGAACCAGGCCTGTCCCTCCTCGCCGACGCGGCCTACCGCCGGGGCTGCACGGTCGTCGCCGTCGCCCCCGCCCGCACGCCCCTCACGGAGGCGGTGGAGGGCGCACACGGCTTCTTCGTACCGATGGCGACGGCCCCGTACGACCAGGACGAGCCCCTCGCGGCCTCGGCCCCCGGCGTGCTGTGGGCGCTGCTGACGCCCCTGCTCGCGCTCCTGGACCGCACCGGTCTGCTCAGCGCCCCGGCGGACGCGATCGAGAAGGTCGCCGACCGTCTCGACCAGGTCGCCGAGCGCTGCGGCCCCGCCATCGCGACCTACAGCAACCCCGCGAAGACCCTCGCCGCCGAACTCGCCGACGCACTGCCGGTCGTATGGACCGAGGGCACCTCGGCGGGCCCGGCCGGGCGTCGGTTCGCCGCCGCGCTCGCGGAACTCTCCGGCACCCCCGCCGTCGTCGCCGAACTCCCCGAGGCGCTCGCCGCGCACAGCGCCCTCTTGGCCGGCCCGCTCGCCGCCAGCGCCGATCCGGACGACTTCTTCCGCGACCGTGTGGAGGAGCCGCCCGCGCTGCACGCGCGCGTGGTGCTCCTCCGTGACCGCCCCATCGGCGGCCTCACTGCCGCCCCGGCCGCCCGTGACCTGGCCCTCAGCCACGACACGCCGATCAGCGAGCTGGAGCCGGAGGAGGGCGGCGAACTGGAGACGCTCGCCGAACTGATCGCCATCACCGATTTCGCCGCCGTTTACCTGGCGCTCGCCTCGGGGGCCTGATCTTGACGCCTGCGCCCTGACGCAGCCGTGCACGCACGCGCGTACCGATCGACCGGCAGAGAGAACCGCATGGACCGCCTGGACAACACCATCCGCCCCTACGCCTGGGGTTCCACCACCGCCATCCCCGCGCTCCTCGGCGTCGAACCGAGCGGTGAACCCCAGGCGGAGATGTGGATGGGCGCCCACCCCGGTGCCCCCTCGCGCACCCCACGCGGCACCCTGGTGGAGGTGATCGACGCGGCCCCGGAGAAGGAACTGGGCCCGGGATCCGTCGCCAAGTTCGGCCCCCGCCTGCCGTTCCTGCTCAAGATCCTCGCCGCCGGCGCCCCCCTCTCCCTCCAGGTGCATCCCGACCTCGCGCAGGCGAAGGAGGGCTACGAGGACGAGGAGCGCCGCCAGATTCCCGTCGACGCCCCGTACCGCAACTACAAGGACGCCAACCACAAGCCCGAACTGATCTGCGCGCTCACCGAGTTCGACGGCCTGTGCGGCTTCCGCGACCCGCTCCGGGCCGCCGACCTGCTGGACGGCCTCGGCGTCGACTCCCTCAAGCCGTACGTCGACCTGCTGCACGCCCACCCCGAGGACGCCGCCCTGCGCGAGGTCCTCACGGCGATCCTCAGCGCCGACCCGGAGGAGATGCGCCACACCGTCACCGAGGCCGCGGCCGCCTGCGCCCGCCTGGGCGGCGAGCACGCCCCCTACGCCGATATCGCCCACCACTACCCGGGCGACCCCGGCGTCATCGCGGCGATGCTGCTCAACCACGTCCGTCTGCAGCCGGGCGAGGCCCTCTTCCTGGGCGCCGGCATCCCGCACGCGTATCTCAACGGCCTGGGTGTCGAGATCATGGCCAACTCCGACAACGTGCTGCGCTGCGGACTGACCCCCAAGCACATCGACGTCCCCGAACTCCTCCGGATCGTCCGCTTCGAGGCGAGCGACCCGGGCGTGCTGCGGCCCGAGGCATCCCCGGACGGCGAGGAGGTCTACGAGACCCCCATCGACGAGTTCCGGCTGTCGCGGTACGTCCTCCCCGAGGGCGGCACGACCCACGACCTCACCCGCGCCACCCCCCAGATCCTGCTGTGCACGGCCGGTTCGGTACGGGCCGGTGAGTACGAACTGGCCCCCGGCCAGTCGGTGTTCGTCCCGGCGGGCGAACAGGCCGAGGTGACGGGTGCGGGCACGATTTTCCGCGCCACTGTGATCGTATGACCGGGGTTGTGGATACCTGAGACGTCAGTGCCGGGCGGGACTGCAAGAATGGCCCACCGGCAAAGGACGGGCAAAGGCCGACACCGGCCGGACGGACGAGGGCGAAGGGACAACGCGGACACATGAGTGCGTCAGGCGGCACCAGGGCGATCGTGGCGGCACTCGGCGCCAACCTCGCGATCGCGGCATCGAAGTTCGTCGCGTTCGCCTTCAGCGGCTCCTCCTCGATGCTCGCCGAGGGTGTCCACTCGCTCGCCGACTCCGGCAACCAGTTCCTGCTGCTGATCGGCGGCAAGAAGGCCGAGCGCGAGGCGACCCCGCAACACCCCTTCGGCTACGGCCGCGAGCGCTACATCTACGCCTTCCTCGTCTCGATCGTGCTCTTCTCGGTAGGCGGCATGTTCGCCATCTACGAGGGCTACGAGAAGATCCGCCACCCGCACGAGGTGGAGCACTGGTACTGGCCGGTGGGCGTTCTCGTCTTCGCGCTACTCGCCGAGGGCTTCTCCTTCAGGACGGCGATCAAGGAGTCGAACGAACTACGGGGCAAGCTCTCCTGGTCGCAGTTCATCCGCCGCGCCAAGGCACCCGAACTGCCCGTCGTCCTCCTGGAGGACTTCGGCGCGCTCATCGGTCTGGTGCTCGCCCTCGGCGGCGTCGGCCTGGCCCTGCTCACCGGCGACGGCGTCTGGGACGGCATCGGCACGGTCTGCATCGGTCTGCTGCTCGTCTCCATCGCGCTCGTCCTCGCCGCCGAGACCAAGTCCCTCCTGCTCGGCGAGGCCGCGGGCCTGGAGGAGGTCAAGAAGATCGAGGCCGCCATCGTCGACGGCGACACCGTCACCGGCATCATCCACATGCGCACCCTCCACCTCGGCCCGGAGGAACTGCTGATCGCCGCCAAGATCGCAGTCCAGCACGACGACACGGCCGCCGAGGTCGCCTCCGCCATCAACGCCGCCGAGGCCCGCATCCGCGCCGCGGTCCCCATCGCACGCGTGATCTACCTGGAACCGGACATCTACAGCGAGGCCGAGGCCGCCAAGGGCCCGGACCGCGAAGCGACACCGGGCGGCCCGGCCCCCCACCCCGCCGGCCACTGAACGGCCGTCCGCCACCCGCAACACAGCGTGATCGGCCTGATGTGTTCGATGGTGGACTGGGGACCGCCGGGGCGACCGGTGTAGCTTGGAACCGAGCCAGACGTCGCTGCTGATGGCGGTCGGGCGGTCCCACCGCGGACCGACCGAGGGAGAGAGGGCCTCCGACGGACTGCGCTGCGCGTACGCGGGCATGCCTGTGTCCTCTTTCGGGCACCCCTGTGTCCGCCGCCGCGCAGACCAGCCGTACCCAACCTCGCCCCAACCCCGAGGAGCAGCTCGCAATGACGACTGTCGAAAACCGACAGGACTTCAAGGTCGCCGACCTCTCCCTGGCCGAGTTCGGCCGCAAGGAGATCACCCTCGCCGAGCACGAGATGCCCGGCCTGATGTCCATCCGCAAGGAATACGCCGACGCGCAGCCCCTGGCCGGCGCCCGCATCACCGGCTCCCTGCACATGACGGTGCAGACCGCCGTCCTCATCGAGACCCTCGCCGCCCTGGGCGCGCAGGTCCGCTGGGCCTCCTGCAACATCTTCTCCACCCAGGACCACGCGGCCGCCGCCATCGCCGTCGGCCCGAACGGCACGCCGGACAACCCCCAGGGCATCCCCGTCTTCGCCTGGAAGGGCGAGACGCTGGAGGAGTACTGGTGGTGCACCGAGCAGGCGCTGACCTGGCCGGACAGCCCCACCGGCGGCCCGAACATGATCCTCGACGACGGCGGTGACGCCACCCTCCTCGTCCACAAGGGCGTCGAGTACGAGAAGGACGGCAAGGTCCCCTCCG